>JAOIPS010000009.1 GCA_028141225.1 Prochlorococcus sp. AH-736-L23 | reverse complement strand
AACATTCTTTTAATGAACTATTAAAGTATCTAAGTCTTTTATCCACAAATTTGATCCCATTACTACTGGAAAAAATAATCCAATGAAAATCATTTATTTGACTTAATGCTTCGTCAAGAGGATTCAAATCATCAGGATCAGCAATACTTATTGCAGGTAAATCAAATACATTAGCGCCCTTGCTTATGAATATTTTTTTTATATCCAATATCCCTTCTTTTGATCGAGTAATAATTATATTTCTTTGATCAAGGGGTAGATCAACTTTCGGCATCCTTGTCCTCAAAATTATGATTTTGATTTTTATTTTTTAATTCATCGAGAAGTTTCAAGACTGATAATCCTTTATCAAGAACAACATCTTCTTTAAAAATTATCTCTGGAACTCTTCTCATCTCAATTCTTTTTCCTAAACTATGCCTTATAGAACTTTTTGCAATATTCAAGTTTTCAACAATCTCTTTCCTCACTTTCTCTTGAGCAGTTGAAGTTATGTAAATCTTACAGTGTTGCAAATCATTTGATAAATCAATCTTAGAAATATTGACGAAATGATCTCTAATAAGATCATTTTCTAAATCATTCTGCAAAATAAGGGTTATTTCTTTCTTCAAAAGAGAAGAAACTTTTGCAAGACGGTAATTATTTGGCATTATGGTTGTAAATTTATTGGGTTTGTCATCGCTTGCAAGACAAAATAAACAGTTATGAAAGCACTTAAGACAGAAGATATCAAACCTACTATTGTGAGTGGATTTGATCTATTCTTGAATAAAGGTTCAAGCAAAGCAACAAGTCCCCCAACAATGATAGATATCAAATACTTTGGATATCTCGCAACATTAGAGAAAAATTCGCCCATCAGCTCCACAAATAGATTACTTTTTTAGCTAAGTTTTAACAAACATTAAACAGCATGATTACATTATATCAATTTAGGCATAGTGCTTTTTGTTTAAAAACAAGAATGGCTCTTCATGCAAAAAAACTACAATATCGCGTTGAAGAAGTAACACCTGGAATAGGGCAATTTGAAATCTTTAAATTATCAGGTCAAAAACAAGTACCTGTAATAGTCGATAGTAATGATCAAGTTATTAATGACTCTTCAACTATTTGCGAATATATAGATAAAAAAAATGATAACAATCCGCTTTTCCCTGAGGACCCAATATTATTTGCACAATGCAAACTAATTGAAGATTGGGCAGATACTACAATGGCTACAACTTGTAGAAAATCTTTAATAAAATCTGCCATAGAAAATCCACAGCTAAGAACTGCATTACTCCCAGATGAAATACCTTCTTCAGTTAAAAGTATTGTTGATAAATTACCTTTTGAAAATCTTAGTAAAATTTCTAATGTAGTTTTGTCTTCTAAAGATAATTTAGAACTCCAAAAATTACTGGAAGCTTTATCAAAATCCTTGATCAACAAGAAATATTTAGTTGGAGATAGTTTATCAATTGCAGATATTTCAATTGCTGCTCAATTATCCCTTCTTAAATTTCCAAAGTCTGCAGGGCCCATTCTTTCAGGAGAGGGGAGCCAAGAATACATAAACAACCCTTATTTAGAAAATCTTTTCATTTGGAGGAACAACTTAGAAGAATATCTTTTTAGTGCTAACTCTCAATAAATTCAAACTTCAATTTATATTTATTTGTTTTTATAGCATGAATAGAAGGATCACCAACTTTTGAACCATAAGACGCAACATATTGCACTCCACAAATTGATGGTTTGATTGAATTATCAACTTCCAATATTTCTTCGGAACATTTTTGAAATTTACTAATGGTCTCTACCTGATTAATCCTTGAAGCACCTGGCTTATGTGCAGTTTGTATAACTAGCTCATCTGCGAAAAAAATATCATCATTTTGGATCTGATTTCTCCCTGTAATTCTTGAATCGATATAAAAATCATCTTTTAAATAAGTAATTTGATTATTAATAGATTGAGGATCATTTACAACCTTGATTAAGGTATCACCAAATATTGCTTTTCCAATAGATTCAGAATTTTTTGCACGATTACCGACAACTAAATCTGAATCATTCTTAAAGAAATTTACTTTATAAATAACTGGCTCTTCTGAATCATTAATTATATCTTGAGAAGTAACAAGCCAATTCCCCTCGAACCATTTAGGATATATTAAATCCTCAGAAGTATCCGACAATTTAAAATTTGGTAAATATAAATCTGGCCATTGATTTACACGATTTTCCAAAAACTCTCGTACATTAGAATCTACAAAAGCAAAAGAACTTTCTAAAAAAATTCCTTGAAAAATCAAACAAAGAATTAATCCAAGAAGAATCTTCATTATGTCAAATCCACTAATAAGAGCATCAGATCATTATGTATTATTAGAGCCAGATTCAAAAGAAAAAATTGTCTCAAAGCGAGAAGCAATTTTATGGTTGAAGGATTGGCTTAGTAAGACAGAAACACCAACAATATATCAAAATATAGAAGATCCTGATCAGGAATTTTTTGAAGAATTATTGGAAAGCACTTATGAATTAGAAATAAAATTAGGATACGTTATCAAATGGTTTGCAGTAAGAATTGAACCAGATTAACTGATTATTTCTTTATGAATTGCATTAATTATTTTCATAGCAACTTCTTCAATATTTTCTTTTTTTACTTGAATTCTTAAATCTGCTTGTGAATACAAATTTTCTCTAGATTGAAAAATGCTCATATATAGATCATTTAGATTCTTTCCCCGAAGAAGTGGCCTATGTTCAATTTCATTTTTCAATCTTTCAATTGCTATTTCTTTGTCGAGATCTATCCAAGCAATTATTCCCTGTCTTAAGATTCCCCAGTTTTCCGATTTGGTAACTATTCCTCCCCCTGTTGAGATTACTAATGAAGGAATTTTGATAGTTTCTTTAAGGCAGTTTGCTTCTAATTCGCGGAAATTATCTTCTCCTTCATCATTAAAAATTTGATTAATAGATTTTTTTGCCAACTTCTCTATTAATGAATCTAAATCAATGTATTTATACTTCAATAATTCAGCCAGCTTCAAACCAGTTTGTGACTTACCAGAACCCATCATTCCTATTAAAAATATGCTTCTGCCCTTAATAGTATGAAGTGTTTTTTCGATAATGGATTGTTCCATAAAGACAAAAGCGTATTTAAAACCTTAAGATAGTATTATCGCAGACAGGTATGACTTCTACACAATCCAAACCATCCCATGGAAAAGGACGTGAATGCGTCATAACTCGACGTGCCTGCTTTAGTTCTAGTCACCGTTATTGGCTTCCTGAAAAAAGTCCAGAAGAAAATTTATCTCTTTTTGGAAAGTGCAGTATTGCACCAGGTCATGGCCATAATTATGAACTGATTGTTTCAATGGGTGGAGAACTAGACTCTGATGGAATGGTACTTAATCTCTCTGATGTAAAACACTCTATTAAAAATAAGGTTACTGGACAATTAGATTTTCGTTTTTTAAATGATGTCTGGCCTGAATTTAATGTTAATAATCAAGAGGGTATACTTCCCACAACTGAAGCATTAGTAAAGGTCATTTGGAGTCGTCTGAAGGATGATTTACCTCTTACAAGTCTAAGACTTTATGAAAACCCAAATTTATGGGCAGATTATTTTGGAAAAAACATGGAAGCATTTTTAACAGTACAAACTCATTTTGCAGCCGCTCATAGACTTGCAAAAGAAGAGATATCCTTTGATGAAAATAAAAAAATCTATGGGAAATGTGCCAGAGTTAATGGACATGGTCATAACTATCTTGTCGATATAACTGTAAAAGGAGACATTGATAAAAGAACAGGAATGGTTTGCGACTTATCTGCACTCCAAGAGATAATTAACGATTTAGTTGTTGAACAACTAGATCATACTTTTCTTAATAAAGACATCGAATTTTTCCATAATTGTGTTCCAACTGCTGAAAATATAGCTTTATATATTTCTGATATTCTTAAAAAACCAATACATCAACTTGGTGCAACATTACACAAAATAAGACTCCAGGAGAGTCCAAACAATGCTGCAGAAATTTATGTTGATCAAAAGTTAACCAATTCGTTGAAGCTGAAATTTGAAAATAGTTTAGTCACGCAAACTTGAGTATCCCAAGAGTAATAATTGTTATAGCATCAAGTCTTGATGGGAGAATTGCATTTCCTGGTGGTGGAGAATCGCATCTTGGAAGCGATGAAGATAAAAAAATATTAAATCAAAACTTATCAATGGTTGACGCCACCATTTTTGGTTTAGGAACTTTAATAGCTCATCAATCAACTTACCTAGTTAAAAATCTCACTGATAATGACGAAGTAAATATATCAAAAAGTCAACCAATTTCTATAGTTGCTTCAAATAGCAAAAAATTTGACAGTAATTGGAAATACTTTCGTCAACCAATTAGAAGATGGCTAATAAGCTCAAGTAAAGTTGATAATTCGTCGAATAATGAATTCGAGAAAGAACTCTTTTTCGAAGATTCATGGGAAAAAACTTTAATTTCACTCAAAAAACAGGGGATAAATGATTTAGCTCTTTTAGGAGGTGCAAAACTTATAAATTCATTTATAAAAGAGGATCTAATAACAGATATAAAAATTACAATAATTCCACGAATTATTGGAGGTAGATTTACATGGATCCCTCCAGAACAAACAAATGCGATTTTTAATCTCGAAAGACTATGGGAAATAAAATCAATTAAAAATTTAATGAATAACGAAATCCATATTCATTACAAAAAAATTTAAAATAAATTCAATAATAAATGAACCAAACAATACATAAAGTCGAAGTCAAATTGTCAATTAAGGAAATCTCCAAGGAGATATGGAATGAATTAGCAAATGAAATTAATAATCCATTTTATGAATGGACTTGGATTAAAAACCTTGAGATATCAAAAAGTGTTTCAAGAGAAACTGGTTGGCAGCCACTATATTTTGTTGCTTTTAAAAATGAAGAGATATTAGGAATTGCCCCACTTTTTTTAAAAAATCATAGCTATGGAGAATTCATTTTTGACCAATCATTTGCAAGATTGGCTCAAGAGCTGAATTTAAATTATTACCCTAAATTAATTGGAATGAGTCCTTATAGTCCTGTAAATGGATATCAATTTCTTTATAAAAAAAATAAAGACAAGGAAGAAATTACAAATTTGCTTATGAACCATATCGAAAGCTTTGCGATTACAAACAAAATCCTAAGTTGTAATTTTTTATATATTGATGAAAGCTGGGGCAACCATCTTAAATCTTTCGGATACTATGAATGGATAAATTCCAGCAGTGAATGGAGGAATAATGGAGAAAAAACGTTTGATGATTTTCTTTCTAGATTTAACTCTAATCAGAGAAAAAATATAAAAAAAGAGAGGAGATCAATTACTAAACAAGACATTAAAGTAGAAATTTTTAGTGAAGATGATATCAATCAAGAAATCCTAAAAAAAATGCATAATTTTTATGAACAGCATTGCTCGAGGTGGGGAGTTTGGGGAAGTAAATATCTAACATCTACATTTTTCGAAGCACTGGTTGATAATAAAAAAAATCTTTTACTTTTTAGTGCATCAAAAAATAATTCAAATGAAATTTTTGCTATGTCGATGTGCGTTAAAAATCAAAACAACTTATGGGGTAGATATTGGGGTAGTCAAGAAGAAATATCTAATTTACATTTTGAATTATGCTACTACCAGCCAATTGAATGGGCAATAAAAAATAGTATCCATTTTTTTGATCCTGGAGCAGGTGGCAAACATAAAAGAAGGAGAGGTTTTTTTGCAAAAAGCACCGTAAGCATGCATAAGTGGTTTGACAAAAATATGGAAAATATAATTTGTCCTTGGCTAAATGAAGTCAATAAACAAACCGATATGGAAATTGATTTTGAAAATAAATCAATACCCTTTAAATAAAAAATTATTAGGCTTTACCAAAGTTATATTAGTAATATAGTATTTTTTTAACTTATAAGAATGAATTCTAGTAAAAGTTTAGATGAAAAAATAAAGATTGATAATAATCTATCCAACCGATATATAGATTTGGATCCAAACGGTTATTTTATTATCAAAGTAGATTTAGAAGAAAATAAAATAATTTTAGAGCACTTTCTAAATAATATTAATGATGACGGATATGCGCTTGACCCAGAAACAAATGAACCAATTAAATGCGACATTCAAAATAAAAGAGTTAGTAATGAAGTTTTTAAAGGTATTAGTGCGAAACAACTTGGAATATTGATCACTGAAGAAAGAAATGACTTAATAACTAGATTCGATCATGCTCTATATTTAGGCAGGGAACTGCAAAAAGCAGAAGAATGTTTATACAAAAAATTACCATATATCCAAGATTAAGAAATTAAACGAAAAAATCTAATCTTTTCATCTGATGTTAAATTAAATAAAAGTAAAAAAATTAATGAACATCATTTTCTATTTTGCATTTATTGGTTTTGGTTTTGGAGCTGCTTTCGCATTAGATAAGCTCTTAAGAGCAGTTAAATTAATTTAAAAATCTACAAAATTTTAATAATCTCTCCATACAAATCATATTCATCCGCAAAAGAAATATTTGCTTCAACAAATTTACCAATATAATTTTTAAAATCATTATTATCTTTAATAGATAAAATAACATTACCGTCAATTTCAGGGGCAAAATTATAGGACCGACCAATTAATTCTTTATTATCAGATATTTTTTCTACCAAAATCTTCATTTTTAAACCTACATATGACTGGTTTTTATTTTTAGAGATTTTTTGTTGAACTGAAATAACGTTATCTTTTCTTGCCTCTGCAACCTCTTGGGGTACTCTATTTGGCAAATCAAAAGCAGAAGTTCCTTCCTCAGGAGAAAAAATAAACACTCCCACATGATCAAACTTGTGCCTATCCAAAAATTCGAGAAGATGTTCAAAATGTTCTTTTTTTTCTCCTGGGAAACCAACAATGAGACTAGTTCTTAATACAGAAGATGGAATTTCTTCTCTAATTTTCTCCAAAATTGACTCATTCAAAGAAGCTTGCCAAGGTCTATTCATGCTCTTCAAAACATCTGGGTGACTATGCTGAAGTGGCAAATCAAAGTAAGGCACAATATTCTTTGAATCTTTGAAAGCTCTAATAACTTCATCAGTTAAACCTGTTGGATAAGCATAATGTATCCTTATCCAAGGAATTGGAACTTTAGAAAGCTCATTCAAAAGTTTGGATAATGATGGTTTTCCATAAATATCTTGACCATAATTAGTTGTTATTTGACTAATTAATATGATTTCTTGAATACCTTGTTTTGCAAGACTTTTAGCTTCTAAAACTATAGATTCTATTGTTCTACTTCTTTGAGGGCCTCTCAACTTAGGAATAATACAAAAAGCACAATTATAGTTGCAGCCTTCAGCAATACGAAGATAAGCAACAAATTTATTTTTATCTACAAAACGAGGCATTTCCTCATTTGCAATAAATTCAGGTATTTCTGAAACTTCATTAACGATTTCCCCTTTTTCTACTCTGTCTAAAACCTTGGCTATCTTTTGATAATCTCCTGTTCCAACCAAACCTTTTATTTCAGGGATTTCTTTTATAAGCTCATCTTTAAAATGTTGGGCCATACAGCCTGCAACTATTACTTCCTTTCCTTGATTTGTATATTCTAGAATTTTTTTAATAGATTCTTCTCTAGCTGTTTCAATAAAACTACAAGTATTTACAACAACAACATTTGCATCATTTATATTGCTGTCAACTTCATAACCCTCTTTATTTAATAAGCCTTGCATATGTTCAGTATCAACAAGATTTTTCTCACAACCAACATGACTGAATGCGATCTTAGGTAGTTTTTTTTCTTTTACATTGAGACTATTTTGTTTCACAACCTAAAAAACAAGAATTAAAAGATTTAAACAGCATTTTGTATATAACTCTCATGCCAAGATAATATTAGGATAGATAATGTAAATAACAAACTTTCTTTTTGTATGGCCCTCAAGACTTTAAACAGAAGAAACAAAAAAGATTTGAAATGGCCAAAAATCATAATCGCAACTCTTAGCACCATAGGCATAGTTGATACAGGTTCAATTACTTTAAAAAACTGGGGATTATTTACTTCGCTTTCATGCCCAGGGATACAAAATGGTTGTGAAACAGTTTTAAATAGTCCTTGGGGTACTTTATTTGAAAATAATCAAGTTAATATACCTCTCTCATTAGCTGGATTTATAACATATTTATCAATATTAGTCATAGCAATAATACTCTCGCTTAATTTAATTTCCCCAAAAGAAAAACTAAATAAGTTTTTATGGTGGTTAGTATTTCTAATTTCTTGTGCGTCATCAACATTTAGCTTTTTATTGATAAATATAATGTTTTTTAAGATTCAAGAATATTGCTTTTTTTGTATACTTTCAGCAATTTTATCTTTTTCTATCTTTATTATTTCTATGATTGGAGCAAAGTTCGAAAGTAGAGAACCTATGATTTTTAGAGGTTTTATTGTAGCCATTAGTGTCCTGCTGGTGGGCCTAATTTGGTCAACAAACGTTGACCCCTCTAATGCTATTGATGTTGCAAACCCCACTGAAAATGTATCGCCAATAATTACCACTTCAAGCTCTTCCCAGAAGGTAAAATTTGCAAAATTTTTAAGTGAAAACAATATTATTATGTATAGTGCATACTGGTGCCCGCATTGCCACGATCAAAAACAATTATTTGGCAAGGAAGCAGTTAAAGAATTAAAAGTAGTTGAGTGTGCTAAAGATGGTAAAGATAATGAGTTTGAGCTATGCCAAACAAAAGGAATCAATGGATTTCCTTCTTGGGAAATAAATGGAGAAATTATTAGTGGGACGCGTGACTTAAATGAATTAGCGACAAAAACCAACTATCAGGGAGATCTTAATTTTTAATAAATCTTTTTTGAATTTTTTGATCTAACTGTTGTCTAGTATGGCATTCCCAATTTTTATCTTTATCAGGGAAATCATCTCTATAATGTCCTCCCCTACTTTCTTCTCTAAATAGACAAGCTTTTAATAAAGTTATGGTGGTTATTTGTCTATTCTTTAAATCAAGTAAAAGATTTAATGCCCTTCTATTACGTTCACTAAGTTTTATTTTTTGATCAAATTTTATTTTTTCAAGACTATTTAGTAAATCATTTTTATATAGTTTATCTATATTATTTTCAAGGAAAATTAAAAATTTACTCATATTTACCTTATTTCGAGATACACCTAAATTTAACCAACATAGTTTTCTTAGCTCATCAATTTTTTCAGCAATTATAGAAATTTGATCTTCTTTAGGATCTGCAATATCAAACTCTTGAAATGATCTATCAAATTTTTCAAATTTAGAAAAGTCATTTAAAACAATTGAAGACATTTTTCTTGCAAAAACAAGACACTCCATCAGTGAATTACTTGCCAGTCTATTAGCGCCATGCACACCTGTAGAAGCAACTTCTCCAACGGCATATAATCCTTTTCTTGTTGAGGATGCATTTAGATCAGTTTTAACACCTCCCATCCAATAATGAGCTGCAGGAGCTACGGGAATAACCTCATTTAAAGGGTTAACGCCATAATCCTGACATCGACTTAAGATCGTGGGGAAGCGCTCTACAATTTTTTCTGGGTTAATATATCGAAGATCTAAGCCAACATGGTCTACATCATTATCATACATATTTTTCATAATCGCTCTACTTACTTGATCTCTAGTAGCTAGATCACGATTTTCAAGATTTTTAACTGGACTTTCACCATTTTTATCAACTAAAATCGCTCCTTCCCCTCTAAGTGCTTCAGATATTAAGAAACAAGGTGCACCATAAAATTTTAAAGCTGTTGGATGAAATTGCACGAACTCTAAATCTTCGATAGCAGCTCCTGCTTTCCATGCAAGAGCAATCCCTTCACCAGAGGATTGAGCAGGATTTGTTGTATTTGTAAATAAGTGCCCACCCCCACCTGTAGCCAAAACAACAGCTCTAGATTTAATCCAATATAAATTTGCCCCATCAAGAACCTGAACTCCTCTACATTCTTTATTTTCAATGAGAAGTTCAGTCACTCTTACACCCCTGCAATGAAGAATATTTTTTTGGTTCTCAATATGATCTTCTAGAACTTCAACTAATGCTCGTCCAGTACGATCTTTAACATGTAAGACTCTTCTTCTTGAATGGGCTGCTTCCAAGGTAGTAGAAAGTTGATCAGAACTTTGATCAAAAATCATACCTAAATTCTGCAACCTTTCTACACAACCTGGAGCTTCTTTAACTAGCATTTCAACAGCTTGAAAATCACATAGTCCATCACCTGCTTTTAAAGTATCCTCAGCATGAAGATCAAATGAATCATCTTGTCTAACAACAGATGCTATTCCGCCTTGAGCCCATCTACTGGAAGATACCTTACTAGTATTTCTATTTAAAAGAAGCACTTTTAAATTTGAGGGTAATTCAAGACAAGTCATAAGGCCAGCAGCTCCAGCGCCTATAACGATTACATCCCAGTTATTTATTGGTATAGGTTCTTGCGAAAATGGAGGCCTTAACATTAAACCAATCCACTAAAAGTTGGTTGCAGAATTGCTAAAACAATAAAAATACCATCAACAATTAATGTCGTTTGAATTACGTAACCAGAAACTAAGAGAGCTTTACCACTAGTAGTATTAATTGTACCAGAATCTAAAATTTCTTTTGAAATAAACCAAAGTATGAGAGCAACAAAAACGATAATAGATAATGATTTTATTTGAATAAGACTCTCTGAAGTTTTTTGGAGAATCATGGGTGCATTGTCAGAATCTGCTGTAATTACTTGCCTCCATTGATCCATGATTCCGATTAAAAATATTGTAATATCGGTAACCGCGGTTCCAAATAAAGAAGAGATATAAAAACTTGAACCTATTTTCCAATTAGTACCAAATCCAATTAAAGCTAATGGTAGAACAACTGCTTCAACAGGTATGTGTAGGATAGGAAATGGGCTTAACCATCCCCAGAACAAACATCCACCAAGCCAACTACCTGATATACCAAGTAATAATGAACTGACAATAAACCACTTATTGGATCCTTTCTGGTTCAATACAATTGCAAACAAAACAATAACAAAAGTAAAACAAAGAGCACTTATTGGTTCTAATCTAACCCAAGGGGCTTGAACAAAAATAGGTAAAATTACAAAAAACGAAGACCACAATCTTAAAGATATAGGATTTGATAAAAAACTATTTTCGTATGAATCAACTGTCTTATGGGATTCATAGTTGAATTTATCTTTTACTTCTAAATTTTTTGTAATTAATTCTTTCAATGAAAAAGGGTATTTTAATTAATCTAAATCGTGTTTTAAAAAACTGCGAATGCCATATTTTAATAAATAAAAGGGCCATAATTTCACACCTATATTTAGTTTTTTAAAAGTATTTAATACACTTTGAGTCATATATAAGTTTAAAATAGAAATAACTAAGAGTATTTGGCCTTTAATTGTGTGGCAAGAAATTAATTATAGGGAAGATCCCATTGATCTTTTGGTTCCAAATATTACTTATAAAATAAACCCTGCAGAAATTGAAAGTATTGAAGCCAATTCAATTGCTGAAGAAATAGGATTTGAATCAGGTGATTCAATTATTAGTATTAATGGGAAAAAACCAAGAGATTTAATTGATTATCAGATTCTGATTAGTGAAGAAATTTTAGACATATCAGTTTTAGATAAAAATCATGAAATTCACAATATAAATATAGAAAAAGATCAAGACGTTAATTTAGGTATAAATTTTAAAGATGCATTATTTGATTCAATCAAGCAATGTAATAATAGATGTCCATTTTGTTTTATTGATCAACAGCCAAGTGGTAAAAGAAAAAGCCTTTATATAAAAGATGATGATTATAGATTAAGTTTCCTTTATGGTTCTTATTTAACTCTTACGAATTTAAAAAAAGAAGACTGGGAAAGAATTGCTATTCAAAAACTATCCCCACTTTTTATTTCAGTTCATGCTACAGATCCCGCCACAAGAGAAAAATTATTAAAAAATAACAAAGCAGGAGTGATACTTGATCAAATTTCGTGGTTTGAAAAAAACTCTATTCAAATACATGCTCAAATTGTTGTTTGTCCAGATATAAATGATGGGGATATTCTTGAGAAATCAATTTTAGAACTTGCTGAATTCTACAAAAAAACCTCTCAAACAGTACTTTCAGTCGCAATAGTTCCTGTAGGACTTACAAAATTTAGACCTGAAAATGATGGATTGAAATCAATAAGCCCAGAATACGCAAAAAAAACTATTAAACAAGTTGAGAAGATTCAAGCCTCTCTACAAATTACTCTTGGGACTCGTTTTTGTTGGCTGGCAGACGAATGGTATTTAATTGCTGGTACAAACTTACCTAGTTACAAAACCTACGAAAATATGCCACAAGAATCTAATGGAGTTGGGACTATTAGAAACTTTCTAGAAGCATTAAAAGAGAAGACTCAAGACCTACCCCAAAAAATAAAAAAGCCAAAAAAAGTTAGTTGGATTGTTGGTAAATTAGTTTATGAAGCCCTAATTCCTACAGTTAAGAAATTAAACTTAATTAATGGATTAACAATTAATCTATATGGTTTGCCAAGTATTTATTGGGGTCAAGATCAAGTTGTTACAGGTCTTCTTACTGGAGAAGATCTAATTCACGGACTAAAAAATAAGGACTTAGGAGAAGCTGTTTACATACCATCTATTATGTTAAAAATTAATACTGATTTATTTTTAGATGATAAAAATATTGAAGAAGTTGAGAATCAAATAAATACTAAAATTCACGTTCTTGATGATTCAAATGATATTATTAATACTTTGATTGGTTAATCGAATATTTTCGAAACTATAAAACATGCTTAGAAGAGTAATAAATCCTTTCTTATTATTGCCGCTTACTCTAAGTTTGAATACCTTTAATGTTTTATCGAGTGAACCAAAAAATTATATTGATAATGTTTTAGAAGAAAAATCAAATATTACCTTTGTTAATTATCAAGAAATTGAACAACTTGTGTTAAACAATCAAGAATTAAAGTCATTACAAAACCTAGTAGCCTCTGCAAGCTTTAATCTTTCCAGTCAAATTGCCAAAAGATACCCATCCTTAGATTTTCAAGCCAATGGGTTACCAAAATATGTCGCAGGTAAAAAATACAATAGCAATTCACCTACTTTAAAAACATCACAATTTACCGCTAATCCCTCCCTGAATATTAAATGGGATGTAATTGCCCCGCTAAGAGGATCTGAAATTAAAATTGCCAAAACAAATTACAAAATTGCAGCAAATAATTATGAGATTAAGAAAAAAGATTTAATTCAAGAAGCAAGAATCAGATATCACAAATACAAAAAGTCATATCAAGATATTCAAAATAAAAAATTCACACTTAATTTATCAATTACAAGTTTAGAAAATGCTAAAGCGAAGCTAGATGCTGGAATTGGTACAAAATTTGAAGTTCTTGAAGCAGAGGCTCAATTATCTCGAGATCAACAATCACTTAATGAAAAGAAAATAGGACATGAAATTAATAAAATTTCTCTTAAAGAGATTCTTAATGTTAAGGGGGATTTTGAAACTAATAAAGAACAAAATATTATAGGGTTTTGGAATCATAAATTGAATAAGAATATTAATGAGGGTTTGGATAAAAATCTTTCCTTAAAAAACCTTATTCTTCAAAAATCAATCAAAAAGAGCCAAGCAGAGAGCTTTTTAGCTCAAAATAAGCCAAATATTTATATCAGTAATTCATTATCTAGTACATTTTCAAAGGGTGACTCTCTAGCAATTAATATCGACTCTGAAAAATCTGGATCTAACTATACAAATACCATAAGTCTAAATTTTGCATGGAGTATTTTTGATGGCGGACAAAATAAGAACTCCTATAAATCAAAAATAGCAGATGCAGAATCCGAAAAATATGCTTATGAAAATCTAAAAAATGTTTTAACCACAAATATTAGTAAAGCCTATTTAAATCTTAAATTAAATGAAGAAAAAATAATCTCATCTTTTAAAGAAATTGAATCAAGCAAAGAGTCTGTAAGGCTTTCCAGACTTAGATATGATGTCGGAATATCAACTCTAAAAGATGTTCTTGTTAGGCAAAATGAATTAAGTAATGCGAAATCAAACAATATTAATGCAATACATAATTACAATCTGAATATAGATGAATTAGAAAGATTAACTTTCCTTGATAAAAGTAAAAATTGTTTGGGTAGTAATAATACTAAAATTAATGATACTGAGTCTATTTGCAATATATAAAGATGAATCCACCAAATTTAACTAATAAGCAACTACGTGAATTAGATTCTTTATTTGAATTGGTTAGTCAACGTCAAACAAAAGATTTTGGAAATATTAGCGCCAGCAATAAAGCAGATGGATCATTATTAACAAGTTGTGATTTATGGAGTGACAAAACAATCGTAGATGGCTTAGCTTCAATAGCTCCAGGTGAAGGCGTCCTTAGTGAAGAAGGGCAAAAGTTGATTCCAAATTCAAAAGCTTACTGGGTGGTCGATCCACTCGATGGGACAACAAATTTTGCTGCCGGTATTCCTTACTGGTCTATATCTGTTGCAAGGTTCGTTGATGGTAAACCACAATCTTCTTTTTTGATAATTCCTACATTGAAAAAAAAGTTTGTATCCATAAAAGATAAAGGGGTTTGGTTAAATAACAAAAAGATTGATCCTAGCCAAAATAATAGTCAAAGTGAATGCATTTCTTTATGTAGTAGATCAATAAAAATTTTACAAAAAAAACCAAACTCAGTATTTCCTGGCAAAATCAGACTCTTAGGTGTATCGAGTTTAAATCTTACGAGTGTAGCGATGGGACAAACTTTCGGAGCAATAGAATCAACCCCTAAGATATGGGATATTGCAGCAGCCTGGTTGCTATTAGAAGAACTCAATTGTTCTATAGAGTGGTTAGAAACAGATCCTTTAAATTTAGTTTCAGGAGAAGACTTGAGCGATGTTAATTTTCCATTAATTGCTTGTAGATCTATTGAAAAATTTGAAATTTTAAAGCCATGGGGGAATTTATTATTAGCAAAGTAGTTGCATCATAAATAAAAAATTGCTTGAAAAATTTCTTAATCAGATACAATAAAAATTAAGTAAATAAATAAATATTTGAAGAAAATTCATATGCAGAGAAGTTCAACATGGATACTGAAAAGTTTATGGGGAGCTTGTGAACGATGGAGCAAATCTGATTGTGTTGATTTAAGCGCTGCATTTGCATACTACACACTTCAATCATTTTTTCCCATCCTTCTAATTTCTCTTTCAATAGCTTCATGGTTCCTAGGAAAACAAGAAGGGTTAGATCAACAAATAATTGCCATTGCTGCTCAGCTTTTGCCTCCTTCAGTAGTTGAGTTAGTAGAGACAACATTATTTAATTTGATAGATCAAGGTTTTGGAGCAGGAATTCTTGGGGCTATGTTTTTGCTTTTTACAGCAGGAAATGCATATCTTTCTCTTCAAAGAGGTTCGGATAGGCTTTGGGAGGACGAAATTCCTTCTAAAAAAGTTAATGCTGCTTGGAGAGTGCAAGCTTCGAAGTTTCTCCGCAATAGAGTTGAAGCCTTTTTAATAGTATTCTTTATTGGTTTTTTAATGGTACTAGATCAAATTAGTGCAAATCTTAGGATGATCCCAAGTAACGTTTTAGAAAATCTGTCAAAATCTAATAATCTTATTTCTGATTTATTATTAAAGTTGCCGTTATTACAAGTTGGTCAATTTGCAATACCACTAATTGGCTTTTCTTTAATGGCTCTTTTATTACAAGCACTTTTACCCAGTAGAAAAGTTCCATTGAAACCACTCCTACCTGGATCTTTTCTTATTGGAATTGGCCTAACCACTTTGAACCTAGCGGTAAGTAAAAGTATTCTCTCACTTGGAGTAAGATTTCAAGCATACGGTTTTATTGGAGGTTTTCTAGTACTTACTTTGTGGGTATGGCTATTAGGTGTGATTTTATATTTTGGACAGTGTTGGAGCGTAGTAATTGCTAGTATGACTTTAGTAAATAAAAAAAGAAATTATAGATAAGGTAACTAAGGTGAATTATTTTCTTAAAGCTAATAAAAATCTCCTTACCTACTCATTAATCATACTTATCTTTATTCCAATTTTTGGATTTAACTTTTTCATTAACTTTATTGGAAATATTCTACTTCTTTTATTTTTAATTCCTCTTCTATTATTAGTTTTAGTGTTTATAGGTGTTAACTCTTACAAATCTAAAATTAATACATGCAGTAATTGTGGGGCAATATCATTAGATTTAAGTGAAACCTGTATGAATTGCGGTGCAGATTTAGAGAATATAAATAAGAAAAATCAATTAGATAAAAAGCCTAGTGAAAGTACCATTGATGTGAAAGCAGAAGAAATTAAGTAAAATACTAACCTATTCCAATTTGTCGAAGAATACTTTGTCCAGTAATTAATTCAGTACCAAGTCCAATCAAAATACCCATCATTGCCATACGGCCATTCCAAGTTTCTGCAAAATTTACAAAGCCAAATCTTGGTTGATTGTCATTATTCATAATTAACTAGATTATCTATCAGATTATTTTAACGTTTTAAGGAAGATTTTATGAAATAATAAATTATTTATTTAACATGCCTTACACCATCAACAGATCGATACTCATCTCCAGTTAATTCCTCATATACAATGGCTGGCAATCCAGTTTCAAACATTGTTTGCAATGCTTCTTTTAACATAGGATTCCAACCTCCAGTACTGACTTTTCCATGTCTTACAGTCCAGTCCCAAGTCCCTTGAAGATCTCTAGGGAGTCTACCTTCTCTATCTCTTCGAGCCACTAAGTCTAAAGATTCAACTATACCAACAATAACTGGATTTTTACCGTAAGAAGGAGTGAGACTTAGTTCAAGTCTCACTGGATCTTCTTTAACCATTTTCAAACGAAACCTTGGTGGCAATTTGAGAGATCTTATTACCGCTGAAACAATTTTTGTTCTTAATTCCAATTTTTTTCCTTAGATGTATTTTGATTAATCATTTGTTGAACCTTTTTCTTCTAATGAAGAGTCATTATCATTCGAAAATCTTACTGTTAATAGCTCCTCTTGTGTTATGTTACCTGATTTATCTAAAAGTTCTGGATGTATTGTGTACTTTTTTTGTTTAAAACTGGAAGTACTTAAACGATTATTTTTATTATCGGATATACCCCAGCCATTAGACATTACTTTAAAAGCTTTCCACACTAAATAAGTTAAGGCCGCAGAATATATAATTGGAAATAGAATAGTCATGAAACTTATAAATTAATTTGTTATATGTTTAATATCATAGCCCGAAAAAAAGAAATTTAGCTATTTTAAGTTACTAAATTATTTTCTAGATTCAATTAATTAAATTACTAGTTATATTAAAATTACGCCAGTATGGTGAACTGAAATCTCTTGAAGAACAGAAGAAACTCAATCTTGAAAAGATACATCCAAAAGCTATTTCTAATCGTCTCATTAATTCCAGTTGGCATTACATATCCTGCAAAAGTAATATCCCAACCATTAAGCAACCCAAAAATTAATGAAGTTAGTTTATTTGCAAACAAATCTTTCATAACTAAAGCTGTAGAAAGAACCGGTGCAGCTGTCGTGACAATTGATACTCAAAGATATGTTAAAAAAAGAAATTTTCCAAGAAATTCTCCACTATTTCTAGACCCATATTTTGAAAGATTTTTTGGATTAGAATTGCCTTACGAAAATCGACCAAGGATAGAGCAAAACCAAGGTAGTGGTTTTATATTTGCAGATGGACTTGTAATGACCAATGCTCATGTAGTAAATGGATCAGATAAAGTAATTGTTGGTTTAACCAATGGCAAAAAATTAAACGCTAAATTGATAGGTCAAGACTCTTTTACTGATTTAGCTGTGCTAAAGATTGAAGGGAAAGGACCTTGGCCAAAAGCAAAATTGGGTGATTCTGCAAAAATTAGTGTTGGTGATTGGGCTATAGCAGTTGGAAATCCATTCGGACTGGAAAACACAGTTACGCTTGGTATTATTAGTAACCTAAATAGAAACGTATCTCAATTAGGAATATATGATAAAAAACTTGAACTAATACAAACAGACGCTGCTATTAATCCTGGCAATTCTGGAGGTCCACTGTTGAATAGCGATGGAGAAGTAATTGGTATTAATACGTTGATAAGATCTGGTCCAGGAGCTGGTTTGAGTTTCGCAATCCCAATTAATAAAGCTAAGGAAATTGCATATCAACTTTTAAAAAATGGGAAAGTAATACATCCTATGATTGGAATTAGCCTAATAGAAGAAAGTATTTCTGAGAGAAAAAATAATGTCGTGAAAGTTGGATATGTAGTACCGAACAGTCCAGCTGAAAAAAGTGGAATCTTGATAGATGATATTTTAATTAAAGTAGGCAATAAAGATATTGAAACAGCATCAGACGTAATAGAACAAATTAGTAAAAATGGTATAAAAAAACAAGTAAATATATTATTGAAGCGTAAAAATAAATTTATTAAATTAAAAGTATTACCAACTGATATTACTAATCTAAAAAACAACTAAAAAATTTAATTGTCATCCCCTTTAAGTATTTCCACACATCTAGAAATACATCTACCATCCCTTATATCGCAAGAAGTAATACATTCAAAATAACTTTCAATAGGATCAGAAATTTGAAAATGTTTTTCTTGAAAATCGCAATTTTTCATTTAAATTATAAAAATCAATTTTGTATTTTTAAGATTAATCAAGGACGGTAAACTATGTAAAGATAAATGAGTGATCTTACTTATCCAATTGTAAATTTTATTAAAATTGATCAAATTTTTTGGCTTTGAGTTTTTTCTAAAAAATATTCGTAATTACCATCATATGAAAATAACTTTGAATCTTTAATTTCGATAATTCTATTTGCAACCTTTGAAATAAAATACCGATCATGAGAAATGATTAATAATGAACCTTTATAATTTTTAATTGCTAATTCTAAGTTTTCCTTAGATTGCAGATCCAAATGATTAGTTGGTTCGTCCAAAAGAAGAAAATTACTAGGATTAATAATCATGAGCGCTAATGCTAATCTTGCCTTTTCTCCCCCACTGAGTTGTTTAATATATTTAAAAACAGTTTCATTTTGAAAGCCAAAACCACCTAAAAATGTTCTAACTTTTTTTTGGGACCATTCTGGGGACTTATTACATATTAAATCAATAACCCTTTCTTCAAGTGAAAGTGCTTCAGCCTGATTCTGTTCATAATAGCTAGTAATTATATTATGTTTACCAAGATTAATTTCTCCAATTTCAGGAGATATTTTATTCATAATAATTTTAAGTAATGTAGATTTGCCGCAGCCATTAGGTCCCAATATTGCTATTTTCTCCCCAGAAGAAATCTTTAAATTAACATCTAAAAAAAGAATTTTATCCTCGAAACTATGAGACAAATTTTTGATATTTAGAACTAATTTTCCTGAGCGAGGACACTCTGGAAAGTTAAAAACAGGAATTTTTGATTTTGCTATAGGAGCCTCAATTTTAGAAATCTTTTTTAATTGTTTTTCTCTACTCTTTGCTTGAGAACTTCTAGTTGCACTAGCTCTAAATCTATCTATATACCTCTTCTGCAGCTCAATTTCTTTTTGTTGTAATTGATATGCCTTATTTTGTGATTCTTCATTCAAAGATTTCTGTTCGACAAAAAAAGAATAGTTCCCATTATATGTTTCTGATGTTCCTCTATCTACAAAAATTATTTTTTTACATAATTTATCTAAGAAATATCTATCATGGCTAATTATTATAACCGCAATTTTAAGCGAGGATAGATATTCTTCCAACCAAAAAATAGTTTCTAAATCTAAATGATTAGTTGGTTCATCCAGTAAAAGTAAATCAGGTTTTTGTAAGATTATTTTTCCAAGTGCAACTTTCATCTGCCAACCACCTGAGAAATTGCCAACTAATTTATCAGCATCCTCTTTAGAAAAGCCTAATTTTGGTAATATTTTTTCTACATCAGATTGCATTGTATAACCACCTAAAGCTTCAAATTTTGCTTGATATTTTGCGAGTTGATTTACAAATATTTCAAGTTCGTCGGAATTTTTTTTCATATCCAACAATTTCATTTTATTCTCAATTTCTAAAAGTTTAATGGCAACAATTTGTATATCTTTAAAAGAACTTTCTAATTCCTGTCTCACTGAAAAATTTAAATTACAATCAAACTCTTGCTTTAAATGGGCAATTTTAGGATTTCCTTCTTTGATGATCGTTCCGCTTGTTTGCTCTTCCTCTCCAATTAAAATTTTAAATTGGGTTGATTTACCTGCACCATTAGAACCAACTAATCCAACTTTTTCTCCTCTCTTAATCTCCCAACAAATATTTTTTAAAACAACATCTGTAGAATAAATTTTGCTTACATCTTCAAATCTAATCACTGTTTTAAAAATAGAATTTACAAAATCTGTGGCTTATTTACTAAAAAATATTTTGTGGAATAAAATTAAATCATGAAAAGAATAGAACAAATTGTAGTGATTTTTATAGCTGCAGCTCTTGCAATTCCAAGTTATTGGTTTTTTTGGACTTTGGCTGGGGGAGGTGGCTACAATAAAAGAATAAAACCTATTCCTAATCCAAATAATAATTATTCGAAACCTTTTCCTAAAGACCTCCTCGAGCCTTGATTAACCACATTTTAGTTGCCTCATCATCAATAGTACTCAAATATTCAATAACCTCTTCTTTAGTCACAGAAATATTTAACTCGTTGCCAATATCGCATATTTTATCTAAAGCTTTTTTGGGATTAGTCAAGGCTGTCATAAACAGACTTTGTTTCTTTTTGGAATCGTTAGCTATGAACTTATAGAGCTTTTCAGCATTACTGGACATGTTTTTAAAATCTATTTATTAATAGATTATTACTTCAAGCTACATTTTGTTCATTATATTTATCAATAGATAAATCATTATCCACATCTTTTATCTCTTTTGCAGAGGCATCTGCCATACTTCTTGCGTCTGAACATAAAACTTTTCTGAGTTTCGCAAAGTTAGCTGCGTGAGATTTTCTTCCATCTTTTTGAGCATAATACTCAGACTGCTGAAGAATATGGTGAAGATGAGTTAACAAATATGGACTAATTACTGCTGATACCAAAACATCACTATTTTCATTATCGTGAGAATCAGAATTGACTAATCTTTTTTTCGGTTTATCAATTATCGACCTTTTAGGAGAATCAATTTTTCTTGAATTTTTCATGGGACAATAAAACAATTAATTGATACGGACATAAATTTCCTTACTAATACTATACACAAAGATAGTATCCTTGACTAACTGTGTATACTAATAAGTAACAGTTATCAACTTTGACTCATGGCTACCCGCCAAAACTCAACTAATGGGAAGCCTAAATCCCCCAGAATTCAAGTAGTTCTTCCAGAATTAATATGTGAGCAATTAACTATTTTGGCTAATAATGAATCTAGGACAGTTAGCAATATGGCAAAAGTGTTAATACAAGAGGGTATAAAAAAATATTTCGAAAAAGAAAGTAAATCACCTGTTTCAGAAAATAATTTAAATACTGATCGATTTAGAAACGAGCTTGAAAAACAAAGCGTTAAAAGATTAAAACGAGCTCCTCAAAGGATTAGATACTATAAAAAATCTGATTAAAATAATTAATTTTGAGGCAATTTCTGTAAATCTGCAGTTTTTCCCATTACTACCAAAATATTTCCTCTTTCCAAGATATATTTTGCTGGAGGATTAACTGTTAACTCTTCAGCAGGTCCTGCTGCGAGAACATTAACTAAATAATTTTTCCTCAAATTCAAATCTCTTAAAGATCTTCCAATAAATTCCTCTGGAACAGTTATTTCATCTATACCAGTTTGGTTATCGAGTTCCAATCTTTCAATTAGATTTGGTCTAACTAGTTCTAAACCTAATCTCTCTCCTTGCATTCTTGAAGGGAAGACAACTTTATCTGCACCAACCCTCTTTAACATTTTTTCGTGCAAATCACTCGTAGCTCTTGCAATTACTCTTTTCACCTTGCTACCTTCACTATCTTTAGCAATAAGTGTCGTAGTTATACTTGCTTCAATAGGTTCACTTATACCTACTACAACAGTATTCATTTCAAGTATTCCAGATTCCTTCATAGACTCTTCATCAGTACAGTCGACAACTCTTGCTTCTATTGAAGGTTCCAATTGTCTCAAATCATCAATAGCTTTTTCCGAATAATCTGCAGCCAAAACATCTGCACCATTACTTATAAGTTCTCTACAAACAGCAGTTCCAAATCTTCCAACGCCAACAACTGCAAAAGTGAGTGCTTCTTTTTCTCTCTTTTGAGACCACTGCCACCAATCAGCCATAATAAAACTTAGTCAATCCTAAACATAAAGATCAGCCCTAGGATAGCCAATTCTCTTTTGTCTATCTATTCTACTCTTATAAAGAGCCTGCCAAAGTGCACTTAAAAGCAAAAGGATCCCAAGTCTGCCCACAAACATTCCGACAATAAGAATAAATTGGCCAAAATGATTTAGTTTTGCAGTTAAACCAATATCAAAACCAACAGTTGCAAATGCAGATATGCAAGTGAACAGAATTTCTAGAAATGTGAAAGATTCTCTCTCAACAAACGTATTTGTTGTACTAAGCAACATTGCCATTAAAAGAACAAAAAGCAAAGATCCAACTGTGATTCCAACTGCCTTTAGAATAACTTTATCTGAAATTAATCTATTGCTAATAATTACATCTTTCTGACCTCTTAAAGTTGATCTAGTTGCAGCCATTAAAGCAATAAATGTAGTTGTTTTAATGCCTCCACCAGTACCTCCAGTACTTGCTCCAATAAACATCAAAGTCATTAATAACAATAAGCCAGTATCTGATATAGAGTTCAAGGAGATTGGATAATTTGTAAAGCCGGCAGTTCTTGCACTTACTGTTTCAAAAATTGATGACAATAACCGTTCAAACAAATTCAAATCATTAAAAAATTGACTATTGAGCAATGATTCAGTGATAAAGAATCCTAATGATCCAAATAATATTAGAGACAAACTTGTCCTAATAACTAGTCTGGAATGAAGACTTAATTTTTTATAAGAAAGATTTTTTTTATTAATCCAAATATCATCAATAACTCGCCATCCCAATCCACCCATAACAATTAGAAAAACAAAAACAATATTCACCAAATAATTTGTTCTATAGTCTTGGAGACTATTTGAACTTAAAGAAAATCCTGCATTATTATACGCAGATATGCTGTGAAAAATCGAGGACCATAGTCTTTCCCAATTATTTTGAATGTCTGCAAATCCAAAAGCATATAAAACAATTGCCCCAAAGGATATGATACAAGTCGCTGTAATAGCAATGCTTTGAAAAGTTCGACCAATTCCTCCAACTCCAAATTCATCTAGAGTCTTTCCTTTATCTAATCTAGTTCTTAGCTTTGTCCCCTTCACAACAAAACCTTGTAAAAATGTTGTAATAGCCATTAATCCTAGACCACCTGATAAAAGCATAAACGCCAAGAAAACCTGGCCAAAGAAATTTAAATCATCACCAATATCTATTATGGTTAAACCAGTTACAGTAATGGCAGAAGTAGATGTAAAAAATGCTTCCCACAAGCCAACCTTTGAAGATGAACATAATGGAGAACTCAAAATTAAAGTTCCAAGGCAAATAATAAATAAGCCTGTAACAATGGTAAATTGAGGCACAGATAGCTTTTTGTAAGCATCTTTTAACTTATAAACCTTAGTTGTGAATTTCACGATATTACCCGTAATTTAAAATTATCAATGCTGGTACTGTAAGAGACATTATAAGTGTTAATCCAGCTCCGTATTTTGCGATATCAAAAAACCTATATCTTCCAGGACCATAAACCATTAAATTTGTTTGATAACCCATTGGAGTCAAGAAAGATTGACTTGCACCAAATAAAACAAGCATTATTAAAGCACTTGGTGAAATCCCTAAAACATTTGAGAATTCAATAGCAACAGGTAAAATCAAAGCAACCGAAGCAGCATTACTTATAAATTGTGTAAGAATAACTGTCGATATAAAAATTAGGACTAGTGCAAAATACAGAGGCATTCCATTAAGGGCAAAGTTTAGATTGACAGCAATTAAATCTGCTAATCCTGTTACTTGCATAGCAACACTAAAGCATGATAGAGATCCCAACAATAAAATGACGTCTAACCTAATTGATTTTTGTATCTCTGCAGGTCTTAAACATCCACAAGCAACCATAGCAATGACTGCTAAAAGGACTGAACCTACTAATGGAATATTAGAAATGGAAGGCAAAACAACCATTCCTATCGCAATTCCAATAGATATAGGTTTTTTTATCAAGAAAGGTAAATCATCTTCGAATTGATCTAAAATAAGTAAGTCATTACTAGCTTGCAAACCTCTTATTGAATCTAACGGTGCTTGCAATAATAAAACATCTCCAGCCCTTAAAACAGCTTGGCCTAATCTCTCCTGAACAGTTTGTTGACCCCTTCTTAGTGCCAAAACTGTTGCATTATGACGCTGCCTAAATCTTAATTCTCTCAAACTTGCACCAGCAAGTGTTGAGCCAGCTGGTAAAAGAGCTTCAAAGGTCTTAGTACCTTCATCATCTGAGAAAACATTAGCTCCATCTAAAGATGTTTTGTTTTCACCTAACAGAATGGTGTGTTCCTGCTGAAGCCTAAATAAGTCTGCCCTTGTAACGCGGATTATTAATCTATCATCCGGTTCAATCTTTCTATCAGCCAAAGGGGGAAGAATAACTTTTCCATTTCGTTGCAATTCCAGAACATCAACGTCAAATCGTCTTTGCAATCTACTATTTCTGACAGATTGTCCAACTAATTCTGAGGTAGAGGGAATAGTAATTTCAGTAAAATATATATTCAAATCACCATTTTTAATAAATTCCTTATCTCTTCCTCTGTCTGGCAAAAGCACGTCAGAAACAAGAATCAAATAGGTTGTACCTATAAGCCATACAGGGATTCCGATTGAAGTCAAACTAAATAATTCCAAAGCTCCATAACCTAATTGCTGGCTAATGTCACTTACAAGAAGATTTACTGAGCTCCCCAATAATGTCAGGGTTCCACCTAGTAAAGTAGCAAAAGAAAGAGGTAATAAAACTTTTGATGGTGATATATTTCTCCGCTCGCACCAACCTTCAATTATGGGTAACAAAGATGCAACTACAGGAGTATTGGGTACAATTCCAGATATTGGAGCAATCAAAAAAGCTATTAAAGAAATTAATTTCCTTGGAGTTTTAATACCTTCAGAAGAAATCAATTCTCTTACTCTGTCTAAAGCACCACTTTTAAATAATGCAGAAGAAACTGCAAATAAACCCATAAGAGTAATTAAGGATGGGCTACCAAATCCAGCTAAAGCTTTTTCAGGAGAAAGGACCCCTGTAGCTATGAATATTCCAACACATAACAAACCAGTCAATTCTGGCGCAATAGTATTTTTAATAAATAAAATTATTGACATTATTAAAACAACTACCGTTATAAGTGCATCAAAATTATTAATAACTACTGCAATTAAATTCATACAAAACTTATTTAACTCAATATACCCAAAAACAAAATTTCAAAAAAGTTTAATTGGAATTATCTTTTTTAAGAAACTTTTTAAAAATAGATTTTTTTTGGAAAATCCATGAAGATGCAGATTTTAAGCTTTCAGTAATATCAGGCAACTTGGAGGCATATATTAGTCTTCTTGCCTCAAAAGCCAATTTCCCAGATAAAGTAACACCAAGCCCGGAAATTGAAGCTTCGCCTATTCCTAAGCTAATCATTTCACCATTGTCTTTAAATTCAAAAGGTAGAAGATCCTTTCCTTGAATTAAAAGTTCTAAATTTTTAGCAAGATGATTTCCTTCTTGCATAGCGACTTGAGCAGTTATAGGTAAATCCTCCATTCCTTCAATAACTGAAATATCACCAATAGCAAAACAGTTTTTATATTTTTCTATTTGCAAATTATTATTAACTAGAATTCGTCCAAATTTTTTTGTTATTTGATCAGTTTCTAAGTAAGACAAATTAGGTTTAACACCTGCAGTCCAAATAACAATATCTTTATCCAAAGAAGTTATTCCTGCCTCACTAGAAATACTAATTTTAGTTTCTGAGACTTCTTTAACTATGGAATTCAAAAGAACGTTTATTTTTCTTTTTTCTAATGCCTTCTCTGCTTGCTCTCTATTAAAAATTTTGTTTTTATTGAGGATTTCATTTGATTTTTCTATTACATTAATTTCAAATTGGTCTGAAAATATATCTTTAATTTTGCATGCCAATTCAATACCAGAGGGACCACCTCCAACTATGAATAACTTTTTATGCAACCTAGCATCTTGTGATTTCTTCAAAAAAGAATTTAATTTATTTAGATCGTGACCATCATTAAAAAAATAACAATTTTCATCTACACCTTTTATTAACAAACTATTTGGAATAGATCCTGTACAGATAACAAGATAATGATAACTTAATTTTAAATTGTCACTAAATTCAAGAATATTTTCTTTAAAAGAAATTTTAGTCAAACAATTTCTTAGAAAAGTTATGCCCGCATCAGAAAAAATATTTCTAAATTTTGGAGTGGCTTCCCAACTTCTTATTTCTTTACTTAAAACTTCGTACATTAAGGGCTTAAATATAAAGTTAGTCTCAGAATCAACTACAAGAATCGGTAAAGAAGGATTAAGATTCTTTAAACTCAAAGCAAATGTCATACCCGCAAAACCTGCTCCAACTATTACTATTGGTTTTTGTATTGATTTCATTAGAGAAATATTGTTATCCGTAAATGTATTATTAAACTATACGAATAATTTTTAAATTAAGCGAAATAACATTAAACTCATAACCAAATCCAGAATGATTGAAAAAATCCAAAAAGATAATCAAACGAACTTGAGGAAACATAATCAAGAACTAGTAGATATGAATCCTGAAGAAATGCTTTCGTGGGGTTATGAAAAATTTGATAATCAATTTGCTATTACAACAAGTTTTGGTATACAGTCGTCAGTCCTTTTACATATCGTAAGTAAATTATTTCTACAAAAAAAAATCAAAATATTTTGGATAGATACAGGTTACCTGCCTCCAGAAACATACCATTACGCTGAAAAGCTTATTGATAATTTATCCCTAGAAGTTGAAGTTCTGCAAAGTGAATTATCTCCAGCTAGAATGGAGGCCAAATACGGAAAACTTTGGGAAACAAATAAAGAAAGTGATCTAGATAAGTATCATGAATTGAGAAAAATAAGACCTTTAGAAAATGGTCTAAAAAAATATAATATTTCTTGCTGGGCAAGCGGTGTTAGATCAAGTCAAACAGACAATAGAAACAAAATGAAATTCCTAGATATAATTCGTCAAAGACTCTCTTTAAGACCTTTATTAAATTGGACAAATAAAGATATTTTTTATTATATGGAAGAGAATAATTTACCTGCCCATCCTCTTTTTATCAAAGGTTATTCTTCTGTAGGTGATTGGCATTCAAGCAGACCCGATGGTATTGAAACAAAGGGCAGAGATACAAGATTTGGGGGGATTAAACAAGAATGTGGAATACATACAAATAATTAAGTTGATCATAGAACAATGGTCTCAGATATAAATTTTTTATTAGTAGGCAATAGTAGGCTTCATTGGGCAAAATATTCTAAAAATCAATCTAAATTCTTTCATACCAAAAAAGAGGGGAAAGTTCCCGAAAATATAGATCTTGATCAATTAATTTGGGCTTCTGTAGGAAAACTACCAAATTTTTTGTTGAAAAAAGAAAATGAGATAAAAACTAAAGATATTCATTTATCAAATCTTCCTGATTATTTTGGAATTGATAGAGCTCTTGCTTGTCTCGCTGCTCAAAAAAGTATTGAAAACCCTCTAAAAAAAGATTTGCTAATTGCAGATTTTGGAACAATATTATCGATAACAAAATTGAATTCAAATGGATTTATTATTGGAGGACAACTTACTCCAGGTTTTCTAACACAATTAAAGTCAATGGAACAAAATACAAAAAATCTTACAGTTCCCAAAAAATATGATATTCCGATCAAAGATTTTTTAATAAATACAGAAGAAGCAATTTTAAAAGGAGTAATCAACTCTCTTACTAGTGTGATTAATAGTTTATTTAATCCTGCAAACGACATTTTAGTAATTTGTGGAGGAGACTCTGAACTCCTCACAAAATCTTTAAAGACTCAAAATGAAAATATTATCAATGCTCCTAATTTAGTTATGGAGGGGATGATTATTCACCACCTGTCAATAAAAAATTAGCTTAACCCAAGGTCTGCAATTATATGATCAGCCATTATTGCTGCTTTTACCTTTAAGTAGATTTTTTCGATATTGCCATCAGTATCGATCAAAAAAGTGTTTCTCATCATTCCCATATATTCTTTCCCCATGAATTTCTTAAGTCCATAACTATCGTAATCAGAAGAAACTTTAAAAGGTTCAGGATCAGTTAAAAGAATAAAAGGTAAATTAAATTTTTCTATAAACTTCTGATGAGAGGATGCATTATCTTTACTAATACCAAGAACAACAATATTATTTTTTTGGAATAAATCCCAATTCTCCTTAAAATTACATGCTTCTTTAGTACATCCTGGAGTATTATCTTTTGGATAAAAATATAGTATTATTCTTTTACCTTTAAAATCACTAAGAGAAACTTCTTTCTCAAAAGAATCTTTTAATTTAAATTCTGGAGCTTTGTCGCCAACCTTAAGAGCCATTGAAATTATTAAATAAGTATAAATATAAAATACCAAAAATTTGGTTTTATGAGATTAAAGGTGTGCAAGAATTCGCAACGGTAGAGGAAATTAAAACTGCAAAAAAACTAACAAGTTCAAGATCAAAAATTTTTTTAGAAACAAGAGCTTATATGCGACAATCACTTTCAACACTTTTTGATTTAGATCCCCTCAAAATTCCAATTAATGCTCATCCTGGAGAACCTCCAAGCTTACCCTCAGGAATGGGAAATATCAGTTTAAGCCATTGTAAAGATGCAATTATTATAGTCTGGCATCAAAACAAAATAGGGATTGATATTGAGAGAACAGATAGAGATTTTAACCATATAAAATTTGCAGAAAAATATTTTTTTCATACCAATAAATCAAACCATAATAATAATTTGACAAAAAATATGATACTAAATCAATGGTGTGCTGTTGAAGCTGCTATAAAATGGGATCATGGAAAATTAGCTAAAGACATTAACCATTGGCAATATTTTGAAAAGCCAAAAGAGTTAATTCATAAAAAGAAAAACATACATTTAAATTATTCAAAGATTAACTTTCATAATTGGACTATCGCTTTAGCCTATGAAGAAAAAACTTCTTTAAATCCTGAGATTATTTGTTGTTTGAAAAATTTTTAGTTTTCTTTTCTTCTAAGCAATTCGTCATATTGAGTTTTTTCCCACCCATTATTATTTGGTTCCCATATTTTTAAACCTCTTAAAGATTTGGGAAGATATTCTTGTGCGACCCAATTACCTCGATAATTATGAGGATTGACATAACTATTAGAATTATTTTTTAAATGAAGTGGAACATCAAAAGCATTGGTAGATTTTATTGTTTCAATTGCTTTAAAAATACTTTTTGTACTATTACTTTTTGGAGAGATAGCTAGATATAAAGAAGCCTGCGTTAAAAAATATAATCCCTCTGGAAAACCAACTCTATCAAAAGCATTACAACAGGATTGTACAACTACTATGGCATTAGGATCAGCTATTCCAATATCTTCACTGGCAGAAATAAGTAATCTTCTAAAAATAAAATTAGGATCTTCGCCAGCCTCCAGCATATTCGCAAGCCAGAATAAAGTTGCATCTGGATCAGAACCCCTTATGGACTTGATAAAGGCACTTATTACATCGTAATGATTTTGACCATTTTTATCGTAAACAATATTTTTCTTTTGAATTGCATCCTCTGCTATTGAGAGATTAATGTTGATTTCTTTAGCATCATTTTCACCAATTGTTTCTATGGCCATCTCTAGCGCATTGATTAATGTTCTTGCATCGCCGCAAGAAAATTTAATTAAATGACTCATAGCATCTTGTGTTAAATAAACCTTTTTTGAATCTTTTTTCTTGGAATAGTGAGTTATGACTTTTTGTATTATTTTCTGCAAATCATTTTCTGCCAAAGGAAGTAATGTAAAAACACGAGACCTACTAACAAGCGCTTTATTAACAGCAAAGAAAGGGTTTTCCGTTGTAGCACCAATAAAAGTTATAGTTCCATTTTCTATTGAAGGTAATAAAGCATCTTGCTGAACTGATGTAAATCTATGAACCTCATCAATAAATAAAATTGTTTTTCTCTTAGAATTTATTAATCTATCTTTTGCATTAGCGATTTCATTTCTTAATACTTTAATACTTGATAATACTGCATTTAACTTAATTAATTTCGAACGAGTATTAAAGGAAATAATTTCAATTAGGGTAGTTTTTCCAACACCGGGAGGACCAGAAAAAATAAAATTACTAATTTTATCGTTTAATATTGCACTTCTTAAAAGCGAATTCTCATTCAAGATTGGTTGTTGACCAAAAAAATCTTCCAAATTCTTTGGCCTTAATTTATCTGCCAAAGGTGCATTATTTTCTATTTGAGAATAATTAGTAAATAAATTTTCTGAATGCATATAAATAAAATCAAAAAATCATTACTTTCAATTCTATGTAATTACTGTAGGAGTTTCCATTTGAGTAAGTTTTGAAATGTTTAATAAAGCATCTAAATCACTTATTAGAGGTTTCAAAGCGATCTGAGGATTTAACGAAAGATTCTGTTGAGGATTGAAAAATTTCTCAAAGTAAAGTCTTAATGTTGCACCCTTAGTTCCAGTTCCAGAGAGGCGCACAATTACTCGAGAATTATCATCAAGCACCAATCTTAAACCTTGATTTTCACTTGTGGAATTATCAACTGGATCTAAATATGAAAAGTTATCTGCAATTTTAACTAAATGGCCAGCAAAACTATTTCCTTTCAAATTTTCGAGCATAGAGGTTAGATTAGAAAAAATTTGATTAGCAATATTTGAAGGAATTGCCTCATAATCATGTCTTGAATAATAATTCCTACCAAATTGTTTCCAATGATTCTGCATCAAATTACTTACCGAACATTTTTTCTCAGCTAAAACTTGTAACCAATACAAAACGGCCCATAGTCCATCTTTCTCCCTCACATGATTACTACCTGTTCCGAAACTTTCTTCTCCACATAAAGTAATAAGATTTGAATCTAAAAGATTTCCAAAAAACTTCCAACCAGTAGGTGTCTCGAAACAAGGTATATTTAATGCTCGAGCCACATTATCAACCGCTGAGCTAGTTGGCATGGATCGTGCCACACCTGTAATTCCACCTTTATAACCAGGTACACATTTTGTATTAGCAGTGAGAACTGCAAGGCTATCACTAGGATTTACAAAACATCCACTTCCTAAAATCATATTCCTATCTCCATCTCCATCGCATGCAGCACCAAAACTATAAGATTTTTTATTTAATAACAAATCAGCTAAATGGGATGCGTAAGTAAGATTAGGATCAGGATGTAAACCTCCAAAATCTTTCAACGGGTTACCATTCATGACACAATCATGAGCAAGACCCATTTTTTCAACAAAAATATTTTTTGCATATGGGCCTGTAACCGCATTCATTGCATCAAAGATTAACGAGAAGTCTTTTTTTAAAAAATCACTAATTTGATCAAAATCAAAAATTTTCTCCATTAAGTTAGAATAATCTTTTAATCCATCAATAATTTCTAAGGTAGTTTCACCGTAAGAATAAGTTCCATATTCACTAAAATCAGGTAATTGAATTTTACAAATTTTATAACTAGTTAGTAATTGTGAAGCCTTGAAAATTTTATTAGTAATTATCTCAGGAGCAGGGCCACCATTAGAAATATTCAATTTCACTCCAAAGTCCCCATCAATCCCACCAGGATTATGGCTTGCAGAAAGAATAATGCCACCAATAGCGTTTTCTTTTCTAATTAAATGTGATGTTGCAGGGGTAGATAATAAACCAGATCTTGGAACAATAACCTTTTGAACTTTATGAGCAATGCATATTTGAACAATTTTTTCTATTGCTTCAATATTGCCATATCTGCCATCACCACCAACTACTAATATTGAACTTTTTAAATTTTCCAAAGATTGTAAGATTGCTTCAATAAAAACTTCTAGATAATGTTCTTCCTGAAACTTTAAAGTACTTTTTCTTAAACCAGAAGTACCTGGTTTTTGATCTAAAAAAGGAGAATTGATATTTATTACACTAATCTGAGTCATATTTTTAGGAAACTTCCAAAAATCTAACTAAATTAATGAGGCATTTCGGCAGTTCTTAACATAGCGATAAACCATAATGAAGAAATTAATAATGCACTAAGAATTCCATAGTGAAAACCAAATTTAGAAATTGTAATAGGAACTATTAGTGGAAACGTTAATGCTCCAAACAATGGAGTAAAAGCTACAATTTTTTTCAGCATTAATTTAATTTTTTAAAACCATTCAGTCTCAGCATTATCTTTTTCATTAGTATCGTCAAGTGGTGTAATTCTATCAAATTTCATCGATATACTTTTTTCTTGCTCACCAGATACATCAACAGCTTTAATATCATATTTTTGAGTCCCATCTCTAAATGGAACTTGAATTCTAAAAGTTCCGTCCGCAGCAAGAGGTACATCTTCTCCACCAATTGTAAGTTTTGCAGAAGGCTCTGTAGCTCCATAAACAATTAATTCAGCATCGGCGACTAACCAAAAAGATCTATTTTTAACAATTCCGCTTCCAGAATCATTTAAACCTGATGACCATTTACCAGCCCCAGAATCCGTAAGATTATCATTGAGATTTGTTGAATTTACATTTTCCATAAATTCTTCAGAACCAACTTTTCTTCTGAGAGGAATGTTAGTTGCTGCTTGGTATAACCTTTCATGCATACCATTTTGTTCTGAAACTACAGGATTTGAAATATCTGGGATTGAATCAAAAGTAGAATCCAAATTAAAAGGTACAAATTTATCAAGAATTTGCTCAGAAGGATGAGAGCCAGGTACGTGGCTTACAGAAGAAAATGCCAATGACATCCAGTTAAAACCATATTTATAACCTAATTCGACTTTATAGTCTCTATCCGCAAGTGGGATTGGCAAGTACCATTCAGTACTATAACTATCAACTGCGATCTCCCTCAGTGTTCCTTGATTCAAGTTGCTTCCTTCAGAACCAGATGCATCAAATAATCGTAAGCATAATTTGTTGGCTCCCAAAGATTGCGCTTTTTTTCGATCTGCATCAGAAATTTGCCAAAAAACGTAAGCCCAATCTGGATCTCGTGGTAGGAATACAACATTTGTTTTAACATCTTCACTAGTGTCGAAAGCATTGGACTCAATAGCTAATTCAGACTTAGACTGGAGATTGGTATTTATTTTTTTTGCAGATTTTTCTTGATATTTAAGTATTAAATCGACTAAAACAGCTTTCGTTTTGCGACTGTATAGCGGAACTGATAATTTACTTGCTTCTTGACGTAATTGTCTGAGGGTAAGTGAGAGTAATTGACCTTTATTCATGATCCCATCAGCCACTTTAAATTCTCCGTTTTTATTTGGGATCAGTATGTTCTTTTTTTTGGGGAATTGTGTGTCTTTTTGCCCTGTCGTCAGGATCCTCTGACTACTAAAAAATTATCAAAATTAATATTTATCTTCAAAACAATTGGTATCAAAGCAATTAATTAATATTAAGGACTTTTTTAAATGTAAATTAATTTTCTTTTTTTTTAAATTTTATTACCTGAATTTGTTAACGACTCAACAAAAATATATTTTTTCTTCGGGATCAATTAAAAGGTGCTTCAGCGTTGTTTAACTATAAGTAATAAATCATCTATCTCTAAATCATCAATATTTTTACCAATTTTTTTTGAAAAAGTACTTAATTTTTTCGAAGTAGACTCTAACTGCTCATAAAAAAGATCACTAAAATTTTTATCATCAAATTTTTTGGATTGGTTATCACACCACTCTCTGAGGGGATTTTTGTTTTGATATTCAAAACTATTATCTACATTAATAATTTTTAAAATCTGGAGGCAATGGGCGAGTATTCTTAAATGATGTTTCTGCATTATAGGAAGATCAAGATTATCAATTTCTTGAATAATTTCTATGTTTAATGGGTTAGAAAAGGGATCAAGATGATTAGACATTAATTTTTAGTTTTAATAAAGGAAAAAAACTCAATATTGTGGTTATCTTTCGTTAAAGTATATAAAGCTTATTGTAATAGGTTATTTTTGATAACATGGTCAACGAAAATTTAGTTAAAGATGTAGTAAAAGAGCCTTACAAATATGGTTTCGTTACTGATATTGAAACTGAAAAAATAGCAAAGGGACTTAATGAAGATATCATAAAATTAATTTCACAGAAAAAAGAAGAGCCAAAATACCTTCTTGATTTTAGATTAAAAGCCTTTAAAAAATGGCAAAAAATGAAAGAGCCTGATTGGGCAGGATTAGGATATAAACAAATTGATTATCAAGATATAATTTATTACTCTGCTCCTAAGCAAAAAGAGAAAATTTCTAGTTTAGATGAAGTTGATCCAAAACTTCTTGAGACTTTTGACAAATTGGGAATCCCCCTAACAGAGCAAAAAAAACTCACAAATGTAGCAGTAGATGCTGTCTTTGATAGTGTTTCTATAGCGACAACTTTCAGAGAAGAACTTGCTGAACATGGGGTGATATTTTGCTCAATTAGTGAAGCAGTAAAAAATCACTCAGATTTGATTGAAAAATATTTAGGTACAGTAGTTCCAGCTAGTGATAATTATTTTGCAGCACTAAATTCTGCTGTTTTTAGTGATGGTTCTTTTGTTTATATCCCAAAAGGTGTTACTTGCCCTATGGATCTATCTTCCTACTTCAGAATTAATAGTGGAGATTCAGGACAATTCGAAAGAACACTAATCATTGCGGAAGAATCAAGTTCTGTAAGTTATCTAGAAGGTTGTACAGCTCCAATGTTTGATACAAATACTCTACATGCAGCAGTTGTAGAGCTTATAGCATTAGACGATGCCTCAATAAAATATTCAACGGTGCAAAATTGGTATGCTGGTGATGAAGAAGGTATTGGCGGAATTTTTAATTTTGTCACCAAGAGAGGAAAATGTTTAGGTAAAAGAAGTAAAATTAGCTGGTCTCAAGTTGAAACAGGGTCTGCAATTACATGGAAATATCCTAGCTGTCTTCTTTTAGGGGAAGAATCTGTAGGAGAATTTTATTCAGTGGCACTAACCAATAATCTTCAGCAAGCAGATACTGGCACAAAAATGATCCATATTGGTCCTAAGACCAAATCAACTATTGTGAGCAAAGGTATTAGTGCAGGCAACTCAATAAATAGCTATAGAGGTCTCGTCAAAATGGGAACAAAGGCTAAAGGATCAAGAAATTACAGTCAATGTGATTCAATGTTAATTGGGGATCAAGCTTCTGCAAACACATTCCCTTATATCAAATCTCAACAACCTAATTCTGAAATTGAGCATGAAGCAAGCACCTGTAGAATCTCAGAAGATCAACTTTTTTATCTCCAAAGCAGAGGTATAGAATTTGAAGAGGCAGTATCTATGATGGTCAGCGGTTTTTGCAGAGATGTATTTAATCAATTACCTATGGAATTTGCTGCTGAAGCAGATAAGTTACTGGCACTTAAGCTAGAGGGATCAGTAGGTTAATGAATCAATTTCTAAACTGAAATGCAAAGTAAAATGAAAGAATCAGATCCAATATTAGAAGTTGAAAATCTTTATGCATCTACTGATAATCTTCCAATTTTAAAAGGGGTTTCACTTACCGTCTATCCTGGAGAAATCCATGCCATTATGGGAAGAAATGGATGTGGCAAAAGCACTCTTTCAAAAATAATTGCAGGACATCCCTCGTACAATATTACAAATGGCGACATAAAATTTTTAGGTGAAAACATCAACTCTTTAGAACCTGAAGAGAGAGCTCAATCAGGCATTTTTCTAGGTTTTCAATATCCAATTGAGATTCCAGGTGTAAGTAATCTTGAGTTTCTTAGAGTTTCAACTAATGCTCGAAGAAAATTCCTCAACAAAGAAGAATTAGATACTTTTGATTTTGAAGAATTAGTTAAAGAAAAGTTAGAAATTGTCAAAATGGATCATGCGTTCCTATCAAGGAGTGTAAATCAAGGATTTTCTGGAGGTGAAAAAAAAAGAAATGAAATTCTGCAAATGGCTTTGCTGGAGCCTAAGATAGCAATATTAGATGAGACCGATTCTGGTCTAGATATTGATGCTTTAAGAATAGTGGCATCAGGAATTAAAAAAATATCTAATGCACAAACTGGAATTATACTAATTACCCACTATCAAAGATTATTAGATGAAATTGAACCACATTATGTCCATGTCATGTCAGACGGACAAATTATAAAAACTGGTGAGAGTGATCTTGCTCTAGAGCTTGAGAAAAAAGGATATGAATGGACTGATAACTTTATAAAAGAGAACTAAATAAATGAAAATTATTGAAAAAATAAAAACCAATAAATCGATTGATAATCAAACAGAAATACAAAAAATCTGCTTAGATAAACTACAATCAACTCCCCTCCCTAATCTTAAAAGTGAACAATGGAGACTATCAAATAAATCAAAACTTTCAGACTTTTTAGACTACTCGGTTAATGAAAAAGATCCAAAATTTGATACACCTTTTCCGAAAACTTCTCAAAGTACTATTAGGTTAGTAATTGGTGAGAATTGCCAAATTAATTTAATAAAGGAAAATTTTGCAATAAAGCAACTAAGTGAGGATCAATTAGTTAAATATATCAAGGAACAGATATCTTGTTTTGATCAAAACGAAAATTGGAGTGACTTACTAAATCTGTCTTTAAACTGTGCAAAGAATACCTTGGGATTAAAAATAAGTGGATCAGAAATCCCTCCTATTGAAATCTTTAGTCACGCATCAAGCAATACTTTAAACGCAAAAACCCTAGTCATATGCTTAGAAAAGGATTGTGATATTGATTTATTACAAGTAAATCTTGGTAAAGACAATTCTTCATTATCTCAATCAACTTTCTTTTTTTTAGAAGAAAATAGCTCTTTAAACCATGGTGTTGTTTCTTACGGTGAAAATAAATCAAATCTATTAAATTCTCTCAATGTAATTCAACAAAAAAATAGCGAATATAATTTAGGATCTTTACATTATAAATTTAGTTATGCAAGATTTGAAATTCGTATTAAACAATCTGAAGGAAATGCTAAAACCAATATCAAAGGTATGCAAATATCCAAAAAAGATGAACAAATTTCTACTTATACAAAAATAGACTTTAATGGGCCAAATGGATTTCTAGATCAAATCAATAAATCACTTGCTGACGATAAATCACATGCAATATTTGAAGGTTCAATAATAGTTCCGAAAATTGCCCAAAAAACTAATGCCTCTCAATTAAGCAGAAATTTACTTTTATCAAATCTTACACAAATAGATACCAAACCTCAATTAGAAATAATTGCGGATGATGTCAAATGCAAACATGGAGCTACAATTTCACAACTCAATGAAGAAGAACTTTTTTATATGCGAACAAGAGGGATCACGTTAACAGAAGCAAGTAAACTACAATTAAGTTCTTACTTTCAAGAAATAATTTCATTTATTCCCGTTTCAAAAGATAGATGGGATTTGCTTGATATACTTTTAAATGAAAATTAATGGAAACGATTCAAAATTTTCCTGAAATAACTAAGAAAGATTTTCCTCTTTTAAATAAGAACTTAAAAAGTAGTGAGCAAATTATTTATTTAGACCATGCTGCAACTACTCAAAAACCAATACAAGTCTTAGATAAAATTAATGAATACTATAGAAACTTTAATGCAAATGTACATAGAGGCGCACATCAATTAAGTGCTAAAGCGACAAAAGAATTTGAAAATGCAAGATATTTAATTAGCAAATATATAAAAGCGAATTCAACAAAAGAAATTATTTTCACAAGAAATGCTACAGAGGCAATCAATCTAGCAGCTAGATCATGGGGCGAATGTTCATTAAGAGAAAACGATGAAATTCTCTTGTCAATAATGGAACATCATAGCAATATTGTTCCATGGCAAATGGTTGCAGCGAAAAATAAATGCAAATTAAAATTTATAGGTATAGATAAAAATGGAAAATTAGATATAGACGATTTCAAATCAAAACTAACATCTAGAACTAAGCTTGTTAGCCTGGTACATATTAGTAATACGCTAGGTTGCTGTAATCCAATCAAAGAGATTACTAAATTAGCTAAACAAAAAGGTTCTTTAGTGTTAATAGATGCATGTCAAAGTTTGGCGCATCAAAAACTAGATGTAATTGATCTTAATATAGATTTTTTAGCAGGATCAGGACATAAACTTTGCGGTCCTACAGGTATTGGTTTCCTCTGGTCAAGAAAAGAAATCCTAGAAAAAATTCCTCCTCTCTTTGGAGGTGGCGAAATGATTCAAGATGTTTTTGAAGAGACAAGTACTTGGGCAGAGCTTCCTCATAAATTTGAAGCTGGAACTCCAGCCATTGCAGAAGCAATAGGTCTTGCAGAAGCAATTAAGTATATAAACACCATTGGTTTAAATGAAATTCATGAATATGAAAAAACTATTACTAAATATTTATTTGAAAAATTAAATGAAATAGAAAATGTTGAAATTATAGGTCCATCACCCGAAATAGATCCGGAAAGAGCATCACTTGCCACCTTTTATGTAAAAAATATACATTCCAACGATATTGCTGAAATTCTTGATTCAAAAGGAATTTGCATCAGGAGTGGGCATCATTGCTGTCAACCTCTTCATAGATACATTGGGATTAAATCTACGGCTAGAATTAGCATGAATTTCACAACCAACAAGGAGGAAATTGACATTTTTATAGAAAAATTAAAAGATACTATTAATTTTCTAAAAATTAATTCTTAAATATTCAAAGCATTCTTTAAAAATTCCTGAGATTTTTGCATTACTACTTTTTTATTTTCAATATTTTTAAACCCATGCCCTTCATTTTCAAAAAACATAACTTCTGAATATTTATTATTACGCATCAAAATTTCTTGAATTTTTAAAGTTTGTTCATAAGAAATAACTTTATCTTTTTTTCCATGAAAGATTAAGATAGGTTTTTTTATTGTATTAATATGATTTAGAGGCGATCTATTTATAAAAGCATCATAATTTTTTGTATAATTTCCCACTAAAGAATTTAAATAATCTTTTTCAAACCTATGTGTGTTGTAATACATATCCTTCAAATCAATAACAGGATATCGACAAATTGCTGCTTTAAAAATAGACCCATACAATAAACAATTTAAAGCTGTTAATCCACCAGCACTATTACCAAAAATTACTACTTTCTCGCTATCAACAAGATTTGATTTAATTAATTCAAGAGCTAGTGATTTGCAATCATAAGAATCGACAATCCCCCACTTATAATTCAATCTCTCTCTATATGCTTTGCCAAATCCTGATGAACCTCCATAATTAACTTCAGCAACAAAAAATCCCTTTGTCGTCCAATATTGAACTTCCGAATTATATGATCCATCAAAAAATGAAGTTGGTCCACTATGAGCTCTAACAAGTAGCGGTGGCTTTCTTAAATTTGCAACCAGCGGCCTATAAAGAAAAGAATGAGTAGATTGATCTTCAAAACCTTTAAACCAAAATGTTTCAGGTTTGGAACATTCTTTTATATGGTCAATATGTATCTGCTCAGAAAAATTTGATGAAAGTTTTTCTGAGAAATCAATTTCAAGTACAATTTCCAAAAAATCAGATCCGCAACCTTTTAAGAGAACTTTTTTCCGAAAAACACCGAAATCACTTATTGAGGTAAAAGGAGTTAAAAATTCTTTCACGAGTTGAAGATCTTTATATTGTTCTAGTACTAAATTATTTTCTTTTTTTGCTAAGCAAAATAAATTTTTTATAGTTCCTGAAAAAAATGTTATTCCGGAGACCCATTGTGGTACGCCATATTCAATCAGATTTCTCTCTACTCTTTTATTAATAAAAATATTCTCAATTTCACTAACATCTAAAAACAATAAGTTCCACCATCCAGAACTATCTTCAGAACATACTAAAATTGTTTGACTTATCCAATAGGGTTGAAAAAAAGAAACGTTTTTCTTGGTATTTATTTGCTTATTTGAGAATTTTTTTATTTTTTTTATCTCTCCCGCTGAATCTATTTGAGCAAAAAACAGATCATTTCTCTCCCATGGCATGTAGGGAGAATCCCATTCTATCCAAGAAAGTAAGTTAGCAGAAGTATTAGAAGATAATTCGCCAGCAAAGTTTTTAAATTTTTTTATTAGATAAATATCTTGTTTAGTTTTTTTTAAGTTTAAAGAAAATAAGTAATCTCTATTATTTATTTCGCAAATACCATACAGTAAATTTTTTTCAGAAATGACAAATGAAGAATCGAAATTTCCATCAATTGATTTAGATAGTTGTCTAGGTTCTTGAACTGAATCAAGATATTTATTTTGACTGCTATAGTTTGAAGATGGCTCTTTAAAAATTTGAAACCATACTGCCTTTGTAATCTGATCTATCCATAATAAATAAAAAATATTTTTTGAATTTATACATTTATAAGATTTACCACCATATCCATGAAAATTATTTTTAATATAATATTTTTTACTTGTTAATTTCTGAGGAAACGCTTCTTTGTCATTAAATGGTCTTGCAAAAATGGCATTTTCATTTTGACCTTCACCAACAACATCAATCCAAAAAATGGTATCTCCAATAATAGTTAATTCCTTAAAAGCGTTTTTTTTAGATTCAGTTTGCTTAACTTTTAGCTTATCATCATTACTCATTTAAAAATTTATAAAGAACGTAAATTAAAGTGCTAGTATTTTTATAGCTAAACTCTTAATTAAAAACTTTTTTAACGTGGCAAACCATTTTTCACAACTTGCAAAAAAGTCAAGAACAAATGGAAGCTCGGAAAAAATTGCAAAAGAGCAAAAAGCTAAGCCATCTCTGGACATTTATAAACTTGGTGATGATGTATTAAGACAAAATTCCAAAAGAATAACCAAGGTTGATGAATCGATCAGAAAACTTGCTAGAGAAATGCTTCAAAGCATGTATGCAGCAAAAGGAATTGGACTAGCCGCACCTCAAATTGGTATCAACAAAGAGCTTCTTGTAATAGATGTAAATTTTGAAGATTCAGCAGCAGAGCCTCTAATATTAATCAATCCAGAAATTACAGACTTTGGAACAACCCTTAATTCATACGAAGAAGGCTGCCTTAGTATCCCTGGCGTCTATTTGAATGTAGTTAGACCATCAACTATCAAATTAAAATTTAGAGATGAAATGGGGAGACCACGAAAAATGAAAGCAGATGGACTTCTGGCGAGGTGTATTCAACACGAAATGGATCACTTAAACGGAATATTATTTGTAGATAGAGTTACATCAAAAGATGAATTGAACAAAGAACTTATAAAAGAAGGGTTTAACGAAAAAGACGTAATTTCTATTAATTAATCTAATGACTGAAACTACAATATTTCAAAAAATAATTAATGAAGAAATTCCCTGCGATAAGCTTTATGAAGATGAGTTATGTATTGCATTTAATGATATCCAAGCGCAAGCACCAGTACATTTTTTAGTGATTCCCAAAAAGCCAATCATTAGTTTATTAGATTGTATTGAAGAAGATGCAAGTTTATTAGGGCATTTACTTTTTATTGGTAGCAAAATAGCTAAATCAAAAAATTTAACTAATTGGAGAACAGTAATTAATACTGGATCAGAATCGGGACAAACAGTTTTTCATTTACATATTCATTTTTTATCTGGAAGAAAAATGAATTGGCCCCCAGGTTAAACTCTCGAAAGAAATGTTTATGGGTTATAAATAAGAAAAAAACAAAATGAATACACCAGATTCCTTAAATAAAGAATCCAAAAATTTATTCAATTTAATATCAAAAAATTGGGAAGATCTAGACGATTCTCTCAAAAATAAGTTAAAAAAAATTTGGAGAGTTTTAACTTATAAATGGCAATTACAAATCTTATTTAATCTACCTTTTCTTTTATGGTGGGTATTAGATAAATCTTTTCCAAAAGTTCATGAATTTGACATAACAATTTTGAATTACTTAAATTTGCCTGAATGGGCACTTTCATTTATTGGCTTTGGTCAATAGACTACTTAAAGTTATAATTTACCTTATAAAACTTGACGAGTGATGAATAAAGCAGTTAATAATAAATCAAAAATACTGTACCAATTACGAAAATTAAGGAAGTTATCTCAGCCGTTTTTTCTTCCAATAGATCAATGTAATGGATTTCAATTCATATGGCTTTTGATTTCTCTTTTATTTTGTGTTGGTGGAGTAGTACTTGTTGGTCTTACAGGAATAATCAGTTTTTTTGAAAGCTTCCAACCAATTTTTCTTGAAAAGTATTTCGGAGGTGTAGTAAGTACTGTCAATTCAATATGGGCTGGTAGCTGGGGATTGGTTTTCTCTGCCTTATTTTTAATTGGATCAGGGAGCTTTTTTAGCTTAAGACGTCAATTAAAAAACCGTAGATGGTTACATTGGTTATTCCTCGCGATAATTGTGTTAATGCTTTTAGCTGTAAACGGAATAAACGCAGGTATTGGATTCATTGCAAGAGATTTAACAAATGCTTTAGTAGAAAAACAAGAAGATGGATTTTATCGAATATTGGGGATTTACGCATGTTGTTTTGCTGTAGCTCTACCAATCCGTGTTTCCCAAATATTTTTTACATATAAGTTAGGAATAATTTGGAGAGAATGGCTTTCAAAAAGTTTAGTCAAAGATTATATGACTAATAAAGCTTATTACCAATTAAATCCCAATGATGAGGAACAAACCGATGTAGATAATCCTGATCAAAGAATAACTGATGATACCCGAGCTTTTACCGGGCAAAGTCTTTCTTTCACATTAGGTATTTTTGATGCCCTACTAACATTTTCACTAAATATTCTTATTTTATGGAGTATTAGTACAACGCTTACTTTTTCTTTATTTGGTTACGCTGCATTTGCAACTTCTATCCTTTTAATTGCTGGAAAGAATCTTGTAAAGATTGACTTTGATCAACTTAGATATGAAGCAGATTTTCGATACGGCTTAGTACATATTAGAGATAATGCTGAATCAATAGCATTTTACTCTGGGGAGAATCCTGAGCGAAGTGAAACTGAAAGACGTTTAGGAGAGGTGGTGAGAAACTTTAATTTACTGATTATATGGAGAGTAATAATAGACGTCATGAGAAGATCTATTAATTATGCTGGAAATTTCTTTCCATATTTAATAATGGCAATCCCTTACTTTAAAGGTGATATTGATTATGGACGCTTTATTCAGGCAAGCTTTGCATTTGGAATGGTTGAAGGTTCGTTATTTTTTATTGTTAATCAAATCGAAGAACTTGCAAAATTTACTGCTGGTATTGGCAGATTAGAAGGATTTCAATCCAAAGTTGAATCCATTAGTCAAACCAACCCAACAAGCAATCAAAACGTTATTTCAGATTACCCCTCAATTCTTATTAATAATGCTGACCTTTGCCCACCAGGATCAAATAAAACAATAATTAAAAATTTAAATTTAAGCATCGACAATAATCAATCACTTTTGGTTGTAGGTCCATCTGGGTGCGGAAAAACATCTTTACTAAGAATGATTAGTGGATTATGGGAACCCAATCAGGGAGTAATTAAAAAACCAAAAATTGGAGAATTATTATTCATACCTCAAAAACCGTATATGTTACTTGGTTCTTTAAGGGAACAATTATGTTATCCCACGGAAGTTAAGAAATTTAGTGATGAACATCTTACTTCTGTGCTACATGAAGTAAATTTAAAAACCTTAGTGGATCGGTATCCTAATCTTGATATCAAACAAGATTGGCCACGAATTCTTTCCCTAGGAGAGCAACAAAGATTGGCTTTTGCAAGACTCTTACTAAATTCTCCAAGATTTGCAGTACTCGATGAAGCAACAAGTGCTTTAGATATTAACACTGAAAAAAAACTTTATAGTTTACTAAAGAAACGAGAACTTTCTCTTATTAGTGTTGGACATAGACCTAGCTTAAAAGATTTTCACGAGAATATTTTAGAATTAAATGGACAAGGAGACTGGAAATTATTGACTTCTGATAAGTATAATTTTAAGGATTAACAAAAAAAATGAACTCTAAAGAAGAACAAACTAACTCAGAAGTTACTAATTTAGATAATGAGAGTTTGATAGAACAGCAGAAAGATCCAAATTACATCAATGAACAAATTGGAGACAATAAATTAAATGAAAAATCTATAGAAATTAAAGATGAATATAAATTTGGATGGAGTAATTATTCTGAAATTACTAATGGAAGATTTGCAATGATTGGCTTCCTTGCAATAATATTGATTGAATTATTTAGTAAACAATCGTTTTTAAAATGGTCAGGAATCTTATAACTAATCATCAAATCTAGAACTGTTATCTCTTGGTTTCTTCTTGTTTATTCCGACGTTATATCTACTATTTTGATTTTTTGAACTTGATCTAGCTGAGGAGCTTACTCTACGAGTTTCACGTGATTTTTTAGCTTGATTAGCATCTTTAAATGAAGCATCTTCTACTTGAGCTGTTGAAGTTTGCTGCCTAATAGGGGATCTATTAGGTTTCTTTCTTAATGGAGAAGAATCACCAGGAGCAGAGATATTATCTCGTCTAGAGACTGTACGATTCATTCTAGGTCTTGACCCTGTTTTAACTTCATCACGAGATAAATTTCTTCTCTCACCAAAGTTATTTGTTTCTGGTTGTTTACTATTTCTATCTTCAGAAGTCTGTCTTCTCCTTCTTATAGGTTCATCATTTTCAAACTGACTTATTTCCCTTGTAGATGGCCTACTTCTACTTGCTGCTGCAGAAGGGATAGCTCTTGAAACATTCCTCCTACGAGATCTCCCCTCCGTATATTCTTCTTGAAATTCATCTTCTTGAGGTTTAAATCTTCTGGACAGTCTTTCAGATTCTTCAAACCTATCATAATCATCATTAAATCGGCCTCTAGAATTTCTGGGAACATCAGAAATAGGATCATCATCAAAATAAGATGACCTTCTAGCTTGATCCGTAGCAACTCCCCTCAATCGCACACTTTCATATGCGAAAAAAACTGTAGTTCCTGCTAATAAAAACTGACCAAACTGAAGGATAGGATCTAACCTCCAGCCTTGAAAAAATAATATTCCTCCGCAAAGAAGTCCAATTGCCGCGAAGAAAACATCATAATCCCTTGCCAAAGCAGGCTTAAAAGACCTCAAAAAATAAAGGCCTCCCCCACATACCGCGAGAACTATACCAACAATACTGGCCCAATTGAGACTAGCATTGACCACATTCTTACTCCAAAAATTTATTTTTTAAAGGGTTTCTTATATCCCCTACATATAGTTTACTTGAAACTTCTACAAAAACTAGCGTCTTCCAGTAGAAGTACGATCCAGCGAATCTTTCTGGCTGACAAAAATCAAAAATGCAGTAGCTGGAATAACGATAAGTAAAGCAGCAGCAATAAAACTACCTATCATTCCAACAGCAGAATTATTTGCAACTTCAGCAGAAAAATCTGCGGCTAGTAATAAATTTGAGATTTGAAACACTTTTTAAATATTAAATTCTCAATTTATAATACGAATTAAATACGTTTCAATGGGTTATTTATTAAGATGAATTAAATAATTGTGATTTCCTTGCTTGTAAACTCTCTTCAAATTTTAGATATTAGTTTAGGAATTTCTCTTTCATATCTAACTATAGTCTTTCTAGTAAGATTAATTCTTACTTGGTACCCAAAAATTGATTTAAGTAAAGGTTTATGGTTATTAATTTCAATACCATCAAGCTATATTCTCAATTTAACAAGAAAACTAATTCCTCCTATTGGAGGCGTTGATGTTGGACCCGTCATTTGGATCGGAGTTATAAGCTTTTTACGAGAAATTTTAGTCGGCCAGCAAGGGCTTATAAAACTTGCATTGCATACACATATTTCATAGAAATCATTTAATTATTTCTCAGTAATTTGGCAATAATTCTTCTTCTACATATTTAGTGTGTATTTTACCCTGCTTAAATTTAGATTTATTCAGTAAGGTTAGATGAAAATTAATTGTTGTAGGAATACCAGTTACTGCACATTCATTTAAAGCTCTGTTCATACGCTTAATTGCAGTATTACGATCTTTTCCCCAGACTATTAATTTACCAATTAATGAGTCATAGAAAGGAGGTATTTCATAGCCTGTATAAACATGACTATCCACCCTTACACCAGGGCCACCAGGAGGAAGCCACCCAGTAATTTTTCCAGGTGATGGTCGGAAATTGTGAGAAGGATCTTCAGCATTGATTCTACATTCAATGGCATGACCGTTTAAATGGATATCATCCTGATTAAATTCTAAATTTTCCCCGCTTGCGATTTTAATTTGTTCAGCTATTAAATCAACTCCTGTAACCATTTCAGTGACAGGATGTTCAACTTGAATCCTAGTATTCATCTCCATAAAATAAAAATTATCATCATCATCAACTAAAAATTCAACTGTCCCCGCCCCTTCGTAGCCTATACTTTTTGCAGCAGCAATAGCTGCATTCCCCATTTTTTTTCTTAGCTCAGTGTTAATTGCAGGACTAGGAGACTCTTCTAGCAACTTCTGATGTCTTCTTTGAACTGAACAATCTCTCTCTCCTAAATGCACAACATTACCCGACCTGTCGGCCAAAATTTGAATTTCTACGTGTCTTGGCTTCTTTATAAATTTCTCCATATATAAACCATCATTACCAAATGCTGCTTCTGCTTCACCTTGAGCTGCTTTAAACATTTTTTCGAGATTATCAGAGTTTTCAACCAACCTCATACCTCTTCCGCCTCCTCCCGCAGTCGCTTTAATAATTACTGGATAGCCAATATCATCTGCCAATTTATAAGCCTCATCAACATTTGATAACAAGCCTTTACTACCAGGTACTGTTGGAACTCCAACTGCTTCCATAGTTTCTTTAGCTGTAGATTTATCTCCCATAGATCTAATAGCTTTAGGAGATGGGCCAATAAAAACTATGCCGTGATCGTTACACATCTCAGCAAATTTATCATTTTCCGCAAGAAATCCATAACCAGGATGAATAGCATCAACTCCTCTCGATGTAGCAGCAGCAAGTATATTTGGAATATTTAAATAACTCTTATTACTTAATGAATCTCCAACGCAAACCGCCTCATCAGCAAGCTGAACATGCAATGCTTTTTTATCTACAGTGCTAAAAACTGCAACCGTCGCAATACCAAGTTCTCTACAACTTCTGACAATTCGTAAAGCTATTTCTCCACGATTAGCAATTAAAACTTTTTCAACCATTATGAAAATAAAATTGAAGAAATGAAATGACTTAAAATAAAAAATTATTTGCCAAAGTATTCAACAAAATTTTTTAGTGATCAGAGGACATTTTTTACAATACAACCTAAAACGTTATATATGTATAAATATTTGTTTTATGCAATAGAAAAATTATTCATCATATTCAAAAAAACTCTTTTCGAACTACATGCTTAACTCAGCCAATAATGTATGATATTTTTAAGGTTTAAGCATCCCCCGGCTGCTGAAAACCCTTTGCGGACGTGGCGGAATTGGTAGACGCGCACGTCTAAGGAGCGTGTGGCTTCGGCCTTGCGAGTTCAAGTCTCGCCGTCCGCATTTAATGTATTCTGGTTTAACTGCAATGAAAAAAGAATCAGTTGCAGTAGTTATAATTTCCAATGGTCCTGGTGAATTAACTACATGGGTAAATCCTGTAGTGGATGAGCTAAACAAAATAAATAAATCACTATGTGATAAAGATAAACAAGATTTCACTCTTAGGTTAGTCCTTGTTCCTTGCCCAAATGCCACTGGCAAAGAATTTTTAGTTGCAAATTCATGGAATAAATTCGAATTAATTACAAAAGCCAAAAGTTTTTGGAAATTATTGATAAAGCCATATTCTTTTGCTGATTGGCCAAAAAAAGGGATAGTTATTTTCCTTGGTGGGGATCAATTTTGGAGCATTTTATTAGCTAAAAGATTAGGTTATTTAAATATCACATATGCTGAATGGGTTTCACGATGGCCTAAATGGACTAATGAAATTGCTGCTATGAATGTAAAAGTAAAAGAGTTAATACCTAAAAGATATAAATATAAATGTAAAGTAATTGGCGATTTGATGGCAGATATCAAACTTAATAGCGAAATATCACTAAAAAATAAAGAAAAACACTACATTGCATTATTGCCTGGTTCTAAGAAAGC
>JAOIPS010000008.1 GCA_028141225.1 Prochlorococcus sp. AH-736-L23 | reverse complement strand
AATTTTTTCAAAACACTTGGGATCGTTTAAGGCTAATTGAGCAAGCATTTTTCTATTAATGATAATTTCTGAATTTTTCATGCCGTTTATCAATTGGCTATAGTTTGTTCCATTTATCCTGGCGGATGCGTTAATTCTAGAAATCCAAAGTCTTCTAAAATCTCTTTTTCTTCTTCTTCTGTCCCTGTAAGCATTACAAAGAGCTTTCATCACTCTTTGATTTGCTGTTCTGAAAAGATTTTTGTTGCCGCCTCTAAAACCTTTTGCAAGATTTAAGATTTTGTTTCTTCTTTTTCTGGCTATGTTGCCTCTTTTTACGCGTGCCATGAATGTCTTATAAAAATTGGTTAAAGATTTATGAGTATGGAATCATTAATTTTACATTATCAGCATCTCTTTCATCAACTACGGCTTTTGTTGATAGATGTCTTTTCAATTTTGAGCTTTTATGATCAAGTAAATGATTATGGAAAGCTCTTCTTCTCATGAATTTACCCGTCGCTGTAGCTTTAAATCTTTTGGCAGCTGATTTACGAGTTTTTAGTTTAGACATTTAAGTCAAATATGTTTAATTAAGATAATCTAAACCTTTATATGCATTGGTGCAAATTAAAGTTTTTAATTGATTAAGAAAGTTCTAACTTATGAAACTTAAATTTGCTTTTTTAAACTTATTTTTAGTATGCATTTCTCTGTTATTAACTAACACCAAATTTACTTCAAATGTAAAAGGAGAAGAATTGCAAAAGGTTGAACTCACTAATGAAATTAAAAAAGGAAAATTTTTAATTGGTTTAAAGCAATATTTAGGCGGGGAGAATGACAGTTTTTCAAAAAAAAAGAATATTAATTTTATCACTGATAAAGGTTTTTTAAATCTGATATCTTCCAACGGTATTAAACATAAATCAAAAGAGATAAATATAACTTGGGTGGACATACCCATCAAAAATCCTAAAACAATCGAAAGAATTGTTTTTGGTCCTTTTGCTAGCTATGAATCAGCCAAAAAACAATCAGAAAAACTTAAAGATAAGGGATTTGAGACGACTGTTGCTTATCCTAAAAATTGGGAAGTATGGATTCCATTTAAAGATGATCTGCCAGAGTTTGAATTAAAAAATAAGATTTCTAGAAAAATAAAAAATTTTCAAATTACTCCTGTTCTCAGAAGTGAATATAGTCTTATGAAACTCGAAGGACCTATATATATTTATGCTCAAGAGGACATAACAATAAATGGTGTCAATTTTGGCAAAAATTTTTATTTATTAAAAGATTTATATGGAACTTGGACATTAGTTCAAAAAATTGAGTTTGATGATTATTTGGAAGGTGTTTTGCCATACGAAATTGGACCGAATTCTCCTTTAGAGGCACTCAAGGCACAAGCAGTCATAGCAAGAACTTGGGGAATTTTTAATTCTGATAGATTTAATATGGATAAATATCATTTATGTATTACCACTCAATGTCAAGTTTACAAGCCTCCTAAAATTACAAATAAAAAAGTGCAAAAAGCTGTAGAAGCAACTTCCAATTTAATTCTCACTTATAGAAATCAACCAATAAATGCTTTTTACCATGGTTCTAATGGTGGCATATCTGCTACTGCAGGAGAGTCTTGGCAAATTCAAGATTATCCTTATTTTGATTTATTCTTCGATGGTTCTAAATCATTAAAGAAAAATTTTAAATTTCCAATCATAAGTGAATCTGATGTAAATAATTTTTTAGATTTTGATAAAGAACAATTTTATGGGAGTAATCATTCTCTTTTTCGATGGAACAAGAAAATTTCTAGTCTTGAAATTAAAGAAAAGTTAATTAAAAACAAACTTATAGATATTAATGATGATATTGACGATTTAAATTCTATTGAACGTGGGTTTAGTGGCAGAGTGACAAAATTAGAAATAAAAACGAATAAAGTTAATAAATCTATTGTTCTAGTTAAAGATGATATTCGACGGGTATTAAATTTTATACCTAGTAATTTGTTTACTATTAATAAAATAAGTGATGATTTATGGCTTTTGAGAGGAGGAGGCTTCGGTCATGGTGTAGGTTTATCTCAGTCTGGAGCAATTGAAATGGCAAAATTAGGATTCTCTTATGAACAAATATTGAATCATTACTATCGAGATGCAAAATTGAAAAAAATTGAGATATTGTCTCAATGAAAGTTAAGTAATTAAAAATTTACTTTTATGAGTAAGGGTTTTTATAAAAATCGAAGATTAAAGTCGTTTATATTTCTTAGTGCTTGTTTTTTAGTAGCTTTTATTCCTCATGCTTACAATATTGAAAATTTCTTTTACATTATATTAACTCTTACTTTTTTGATTGTTTTTTACGGTTTGATAGTTATCTCTAGAAATTTCAAGAGGAACAGCGTTTCAAATACTGTAAGCAGCAGAATTAGCAATAAAGAGTTACCTGTACTTGATATTTTAGTCGCAGCTAGAGATGAAGAGAATGTTATAGCAAGATTAGTTGAAAGATTATTTAATTTAGATTATCCAACAAATAAATTACATATTTACATAATTGATGATGGCAGTTCTGATAAGACTCCCTTAATTTTAGAGCGACTATCTAGACAATATAAAAAGCTAAAAGTCGTAAGTCGTTCTCCAAACGCAGGAGGAGGTAAGTCAGGAGCTTTAAATTATGCCTTAAAGTTTACACATGGTGAATGGATATTAGTTTTGGATGCTGATGCTGAATTAAAACAAGATTCTTTGATAAGGTTATTTAGTTTTGTAGAAGAGGGTGATTGGTCTGCAGTTCAACTAAGAAAATCAGTGACAAATGTAAGTAAGAATTTTTTAACTTCCTGCCAGTCAATGGAGATGGCTATGGATGCAATCTTTCAATATGGAAGATTATCATTTGCTGGAGTTTCTGAATTAAGGGGAAATGGCCAACTAATTAAGAAAGACACATTATTGTCATGTGGTTCTTTTAATGAAGATACAGTGACAGATGATCTTGATTTAAGTTTAAGGTTATTATTATCAAAATCTAGAATTGGAATTTTGTGGGATCCTCCAGTCATGGAGGAAGCAGTTGAGAATTTAAATGCTTTATTAGCGCAAAGGCAAAGATGGGCAGAGGGGGGTTTGCAAAGATTCTTTGATTATGGAGATCAATTATTTACTAAAAAAATTGATTATTTGCAAAAATTTGATTTAACTTACTTCTTCATCTTGCAATATGCTCTGCCAATCATTTCTATTTTTGATTTAGTTTTCAGTATTGCTTTATTAGATTCACCAATTTACTGGCCTATTTCATTTACAGCTTTTATGTTATCTGGAATTGCTTTTTGGTACGGTTCTTCTTGTAAAAGTGAAGTACCAGTATTGCAAAAAAGCAATTTTTTGATGGTATTTTTGTCGGTTTTTTATTTATCACATTGGTTTTTAGTAATCCCTTGGGTAACAATAAAGATGTCTATTTTTCCCAAAAAGATACTTTGGCGAAAAACTATTCATACTGGAGTTTAATTTATTCATCAAGATCTACAATTTCTCCATTAAAAAAATTTGCTAAGTTTTTTGAGCTATCATTATTAGCCTCCTCGTTTGATATTTTTGTTGATGAATTAGTTTTTGATTCTATTTTTTTTAATAGCCGAGAATTATCAACTTCATTTTGGGTTGTTTCTGGAGTATTTGTTGGGTTACTTTTATTTAAATTTTTAGTTGAAAAATTAAGTATTATTTGATCTCCAAATATTTTTTTTACAGTATTTTCGATTATAATTTTTCTACTTTTAATCATATTTTCCCAGTTTGGAGATAATGCAATTGTTATTTTCTCCGAATCAAAACTTTCAAGTTCGGCTTGTTGTGAGAGTAACATTCTTGTTGATGGTAACTCTACTTTAGAAAGAATTAGTTCCCATTTATCTTTTAAATTATTTGATCCAGGATTATTTAGATTATTAACAGAAATATTTTCAATACTTTCTTTTTCAAGAACTTCAAATTTTTCGTCTTTTTTTTCGATCAATTCATCGCGAGTTATCTCTTTTTTGATACTTGGTTTTTGAATTTCATTAGAAATATTTTCTTTATTAAAAACTGCAATGTTTTTTCTATTTTCATAATTCTCTTCAGTTCTATTATTTTTACTTTCTTGCTTATTTTCAACACTATTTATCTCTTGATTACCTAGAAGGCCAGTTAAATGTATTTCAAACCAAAGCCTTGGATTATCACTTGATTTGATTTGATATTCAATATTTCTCAGGTTATTATGCCAATTAATTATTGTTGATTTATTTATTGTTTTTGAGATTTTATTCAATTCATCTTGAAATTCATCAGATGTATAATAAAGATCTGAATATTTATTATTTGTAGTGTGTAATAGTAGATCTCTTGTTATATTCAATAATCCGATAATTATTTGAAGAGGTTCGTTTCCGGCATCATATAATTTGTTGCAGGTGATAATTAATGACTCTGGATTATTCTCAACTAATGATTTAATCAGATTTTTTAATTCACTTTCTGATACTTCTCCTAGGAGGTTTTGGATATTATTAATTGTTATCCCTTCTGGTAAAAGATTCAATTGTTCAAGGAGGCTTTGTGCATCTCTCATACCTCCATTAGATCTTTTTGCAATCATTTTTAAGGCCTGAACTTCGTACTCAATGGATTCTTTTTCGGCGATTTCTGATAAATGGTGAAAAATATCACTAGGGCTGATTCTTCTAAAATCAAACTTTTGGCATCTACTTTTTATTGTATTTAATACTCTCTCAGGATTTGTCGTCGCAAGGATAAATACAACTCTTGAGGGCGGTTCTTCAATAGTTTTTAGTAAAGCATTTGAAGCTGCCGTTGAAAGCATATGACATTCATCTATAACATATACTTTCCATCTTGCTTGAGTAGGTGCAAATCTCGCTCTTTCTATTATTTCTCTTATATTTTCTACTCCTGTATTTGACGCTGCATCAATCTCGATAATATCTAGAGCGCTCCCATCTGTAATTTGTCTACATAAATCACATTTACAACAAGGAGTTATCGTAGGTTGGTCAAATGCCTGGCAATTTAGAGATTTTGCAAATATTCTTGCACTTGATGTTTTTCCAGTGCCTCTTGGACCATTAAAAAGATATGCAGGAGCAATTTTTTTTGTTAATAGTGCTTGTTTGAGTGTAATGGATATAAATTTTTGCCCAACCAGTTCGTCTAAATTGTTTGGTCTATATTTTTGATGAAAAGGCTTATGTATATTTGGCATTTATTTCTCATTAATTAGAAAAATTCGGGATTCAATTAAAAAAAATTAAACTCTAATTTTATGCAGACTCTTTAATGATTCTTTTTGAACCTGAAGGTAGTTTAACAATTTTAGATGCGAACAAATTATCTACCATTTTTTTTGTAATTGTGAATTCTTTTACATTTTCTTCAGAAGGCAAAGTGTACATTATGTCTAGCATTAGCTCTTCAATTATCGATCTTAATGCTCTTGCACCTGTTTTTCTTTTATATGCTTCATTCGCTATCGCTTCAACAGAATCAGGCTCAAATGATAATTCCACATTATCCATACTGAGCAAAGTTTTGAATTGCTTTACTAATGCATCTCTAGGTTGAGTCAAAATAGATTCTAAAGTTTCCTTAGTAAGACGATCTAATACAGCACAAACCGGAATTCTTCCAATAAATTCTGGAATTAGGCCATATTTCACTAAGTCATCTAATTCTAAATTTTTCAGGGAATCTCTTGGGTCTACTATTTTTTTTGTATCAACTTTGTTTTGATCTGAATTGGTGGTAAATCCTATAGAGTGTTTACCCAAACGTTTTTGAACGATATCCTCTAAACCAATAAAAGCTCCTCCGCAAATAAATAATATTTGACTCGTATCAATTTGGATACAGTCATGATAAGGATGTTTTCTTCCGCCTTGTGGTGGCACATTAGCAATTGTTCCTTCAAGCATTTTTAATAATGCTTGCTGTACGCCTTCACCAGAGACATCTCTAGTAATTGAAGGATTCTCGCTTTTTCTCGCAATTTTATCTATTTCATCAATATAAATAATTCCTTTTTGAGCTAGTTCTACATTCATTTCTGATTTTTGTAGAAGTCTTAAAAGTATGTTTTCAACATCCTCTCCAACATATCCTGCCTCTGTCAAAGTCGTTGCATCAGCTACTGCAAAAGGAACATCCAGAAACTCTGCTAAAGTTTGCGCTAATAATGTTTTTCCACTTCCAGTAGGGCCGATGAGTAAAATATTTGATTTTTGTAATTTAGTTGCTTGCGAATCTGTTGTATTGTTATTTTTACTATTTTCTTTAACTTTCCAAGCTAATCTCTTGTAGTGATTGTATACGGCTACTGATAATATTTTTTTTGCAGACTCTTGTCCAACAACTTGATTATCTAGAAAGCTTTTAATTTCTAATGGCTTAGGAATTGAGGTTAATTCTAAAGGAACAGATTTTTTTGGATCATCAGTTGGTAATTTCTTGTTTACCTGCAGAGAGTTGTTTGTGTTCGCTTGATTATCAAGTAGTTCTTCATCGAGAATTTCATTACAAAGATCTATGCACTCATCACAGATATAAACCCCAGGACCAGCTATAAGTTTTCTTACTTGGTCTTGTGATTTCCCGCAAAATGAACATTTAAGATGGGCGTCGAATTTAGCCATCGAATATAAGTTTTTAAAGTGAAAGGTGTTAAATATTCCCTATTCACTAGGATTGCTTATAAATATCGATTCGTCATCATATTCTTAAAAAATCAGTGTCCCTTGTCACTTTTTGATAACTTTATCAATTAATCCATATTCGACTGCTTCTGAGGGAGATAAAAAGTAATCTCTTTCTGTATCTACATTGATTTTTTCTAAAGGTTGACCAGTATGTTCTGCTAAAAGCGAATTTAATGTTTTCTTGAGAAAAAGTATTTCTTTAGCTTGTATTTCAATCTCTACTGCTTGACCTTGTGCACCTCCAAGAGGTTGATGAATCATAATCCTAGAATTAGGTAAAGCCAATCTTTTCCCCTTTGCTCCTCCAGAAAGTAGAAATGCTCCCATACTTGCCGCGACTCCAAAGCATATTGTCACTACATCTGGGGATATTTGTTGCATAGTATCGTATATGGCCATTCCTGCCGTTACTGAGCCACCAGGTGAATTAATATATATTTGTATGTCTTTTTCTGGATCTTCAGCTTCAAGAAATAATAATTGTGCAACAAGTGAGTCAGATACTTGATCATTAATTCCAGTACCTAAAAAAATTATTCTCTCCCTCAATAGTCTTGAATAAATATCAAAAGCTCTTTCTCCTCTACCTGATTGTTCTATAACGGTCGGAACAGCAGCAGTAGTTTTATTATTACTTTCGTAAGAACTTATTGAGCTTTGAATTAAATGTTTTTTTTCTGAGTTCACAAATTAGTTTTCGTCTTATAGATAATTTAAGGGGTTTTTGTTTAATTAGTAGGAAATTTCATAAATTATTTTTTTTCTTTTTTATTTGTAGTTTTTGTAGTTTTTGTAGTTTTTGTAGTTTTTGTCTCAGTTTTTGTGGCTTTTGTTGTTTTGGATGTTTTCGTAGCTTTGAAATTTTTTTTAGTTTTTTCTTTTACTTCAGAATTTTCTTCAAGCCAAATTATTAATTTTTCTTTCAGTAAATCTTTACTTATTACTTCTGTTAATTTTTTAATATCTATTTGTTTTGAAGACTGAGAGATTGCATCTTCATAATCTTTCATTTTTAAATCAATTTCATCTTTCTCAACTTTTATGTTCTCTGTTTCAGCTAATGCTTTTAAAGCTAAATTTCTTTGAACATTTTTTTCAGCCTGAGGCCTGGTGGATTCTGCTAATGACTTAACTAATTCCGGAGTGAAAGTAGATTTAACATCAAGACCTTGTTGAGCAAATCTTTGAGCAGTTTGTTCAATATTATTCCTCACTTCTATATCAATCATAGATTTTGGAATTTCAGCAACCAATTCGTTTGTTAAGGCATCTAGTAAAGCTTCAATTTTGATATCTTTTTGAGTTTTTTCAAAATTGTCTTTAAGTTGCTTTTCAATATCTTTCTTTAACTCTTTTAATGATTCTTTGTTGCCAGACTGTTTTGCAAAATCGTCATTAAGTTCAGGCAATTCTTTTTCCTTAAGGTCCTTAAGATTTACTTCAAAGATTGCCTCTTTGCCTCTTGAATCCTCATGGGAATAATCTTCAGGAAATTTCAGGTTAAGTGTTTTAGTATCACCAATTTTCATCTTTACGATTCCCTCAACGAAACCGGGAATCATTTTGTTCTTTTCTAACTCAAGATCCATTGATTCACTTGTTCCACCATCAATCTCTTTACCAGAATCTTTATATTTTCCTTTGAAACTAACTACAGCAATATCTCCTAATTTTGCTGCTCTATTGGTCACTGGAATAATATTTGCAAACTGACTTCTAGATTTTTCTAGCTCTTTATCTACTGACTTAGGATCAAACTTTGTTTTTGAGATTTCAACGCTTATTCCTTTGGATTTTTTTAGTTTTAATTCTGGTGCAACATCAGTTTGTAGAGTAACCTTAAGTGACTTTTCAGGACTAAAATTTGAAAGTAAAGATTCAAATCCATCTACCAATTCTGGTTCACATAGTGGCTCTATAGATTTTATTTTTAATGCTTCTTGCCATGATTTGTCAATAATTTTTTCAAGAGCAGAAGCATGTAATTGTGTGATTCCAATTCTTTGGATTAAGACTTGTTTAGGAATTTTACCAAGTCTAAATCCCGGGATTTTAGCCGTACGACTAATAGAATTGATCGTCTCATTTACACATGTTTTGCATGTCTCAGATGGTATTTCTAATTCAAATGAGATTCTACTTTGAGGTAGAGGAGTTGTTTTGACTATTAATGCTTCTTTAGCCATTTTTTTTATTTATTACTAAAGCCGAATCTTAATTATTTCACATGATGTGATTTCCTTGAAAGTTATTTTTTTGATAAAGTAAAAAAAATAGTCAATCTATTTATAAAAATCATTTTAAAGTGTGAGACAATCTCCGTTTTTGCCTAATAGGCCATTAAAAGCAGCTATTTTAGGATCTTCCGGTGCTGTAGGTTCTGAATTACTCAAAATTCTTGAACAACGTGATTTCCCAATATCAGAATTGGTCTTGCTTTCATCAGAGCGTTCAGAAGGAAAAAAAATTATTTGGAAAGGTGAAGAATTAATTACAAAAAAAACAACTAAGGAAGAATTTCTGAATCTTGATTTAGTTTTAGCTTCAGCTGGTGGAAGTATTTCAAAAAAATGGTTGTCTACCATTATGGAACAAAATGCTTTATTGATAGATAATTCAAGTGCTTTCAGATTAGATAAGAATGTACCTCTCATAGTTCCTGAAGTTAATGCTAGTGAGGCACTCAATCATGATGGGGTAATAGCTAATCCAAACTGCACTACAATTTTATTGGCATTAGTTTTAGCTCCATTAAATAAACTTTCGACAATTCAAAGAGTTATTGTCTCAACATATCAATCTGTCAGTGGTGCAGGCCAACTGGCGATGGAGGAACTAAAACTTTTAACTGAACAATATCTTCAAGGAAATCCTCAAAAAAGTAAAGTTTTGCCATATTCCCTTGCTTTTAATTTGTTTTTACATAATTCCCCTATGCTTTCAAATAATTACTGCGAAGAAGAGATGAAAATGGTTAATGAGACAAGGAAAATATTAAATATTTCTGATTTAAAGCTCTCTGCTACATGTGTTCGAGTCCCAGTACTGAGAGCACATTCTGAATCGATCAATATTGAATTTGCTGATGTAGTTGAGCCTAAAGATGCTCTTGAAGAATTAAAAAAATCTCCTGGAATTGAAGTTATTGAGGATTACAAAAATAATAGATTTCCTATGCCAAATGACGTTATGGGAAGGGATAATGTTGCTGTTGGCAGGCTAAGAACTGATATAAGTCAGCCTAATGGATTAGAATTATGGTTATGTGGAGATCAAATAAGAAAAGGAGCAGCTCTGAATGCTGTTCAAATAGCTGAGTTATTAATTCCAAAAAAATGATCACAGACAAAACTGAGTGTAATAATCCACTATTTGGAAGAATACTGACTGCAATGGTTACTCCATTTACTGAGAATGGGGATGTAGATTATGAACTAGCTATAAAACTTTCAAATTATCTTTTTGAGAACGGTTCAGATGGAATTGTGTTGTGCGGTACTACTGGAGAATCTCCAACTCTTTCATGGGCGGAACAGCATGATTTATTTATTGCGGTAAAAGGATCTTTGGATGCAAGCTGTAAAGTAATAGTTGGCACTGGTAGCAATTGTACAAGTGAAGCTGTGGAAGCTACAAAAAAAGCTTACGAATCTGGTGCCGACGGTGCTTTGGTCGTTGTTCCTTATTACAATAAACCGCCCCAAGAAGGTCTTTATAAACATTTTAGTTCTATTGCTAAATCTGCAAAGGATTTGCCTCTTATGCTCTACAACATTCCTGGCAGGACTGGATGTAATTTATTACCTGATACTGTGAAGAAACTTATGGATTTTTCAAATATTCTCAGTATTAAAGCTGCAAGCGGTAGAATAGATGAAGTAACAGAACTAAGAGCTATTTGTGGCTCCGAACTCTCTGTATATAGTGGCGACGATTCATTGTTGCTTCCGATGTTATCTGTAGGTGCCGTAGGAGTAGTAAGTGTTGCAAGTCATTTAGTTGGATTGCAATTGAAAGAGATGATTCATTCTTTTCAAAGTGGAAAGGTTTCCAATGCTCTTGCTATTCATGAAAAACTTCAGCCTCTTTTCAAAGCACTCTTTATGACTACTAATCCAATCCCAATTAAGGCTGCTTTGGAGCTATCGGGATGGGATGTAGGTAATCCTAGAAGTCCTTTGTCCCCTTTAACCAATGACATGAAAAAGCAACTATCTTTTATCCTGAATTCCCTATAATAGGGATTATATTTAACTTGATAATTAAATTTAAATAAACCTTATTTGATTACAAGCAGGCCTTCATAAATTTCAAAATTATGCAACCAAGTACAAATTCAACTGTAAATAGATCTACTCATGATTCATCTAGATCTAAAAGTAATACGCCAGCTCTACGAGTAATACCACTTGGAGGACTACATGAAATAGGAAAAAACACTTGCGTTTTTGAATATGGTGATGAATTAATGCTTATTGATGCTGGCCTAGCTTTCCCATCTGATGGTATGCATGGCGTAAACGTTGTTATGCCTGATACAACTTTTTTAAAAGAAAATCAAAGAAGAATAAAAGGAATGATTGTCACTCACGGGCATGAAGATCACATTGGAGGTATTTCTCATCATCTAAAGCATTTTAATATTCCCATTATCTATGGCCCAAGACTGGCAATGTCAATGCTTAGAGGAAAAATGGAGGAAGCAGGGGTATCTGATAGAACAACTATACAGACAGTAAATCCAAGAGATGTTGTAAAAGTTGGACAGCATTTTTCTGTTGAATTTATTCGAAATACCCATTCTATTTGCGATAGCTTTTCTTTAGCAGTTACAACACCTGTTGGCACAATTATTTTCACGGGAGATTTTAAGTTTGATCATATGCCAGTAGATGGAGAGCAATTTGATATTGAAAGAATGGTGCATTACGGAGAGAAGGGTGTTTTATGCATGTTCAGTGATTCTACTAATGCCGAAGTTCCAGGTTTTTGTCCTTCTGAGAAGACTATCTATCCCTCTCTAGAAAAACATATTGCAGAGGCAAAAGAACGAGTTATCCTTACCACTTTTGCTAGTTCTGTGCATAGAGTGACAATGATCTTAGAATTGGCTATGAAACATGGAAGAAAGGTCGGTTTGTTAGGTAGATCGATGATAAATGTTATTGCTAAGGCAAGAGATATTGGTTATATGAAATGCCCAGATGATTTGTTTGTTCCTATCAAGCAAATTAGAGATTTGCCAGATAGGGAGACCTTATTATTAATGACGGGTAGTCAAGGAGAACCCCTAGCAGCGTTAAGCAGAATCTCTCGTGGTGAGCATCAGCATGTTCGTCTTAAGACTACTGATACTGTAATATTTTCAGCTAGCCCAATTCCTGGTAACACTATTTCTGTTGTTAATACAATAGATAGATTAATGAAACTTGGAGCAAAGGTTGTTTATGGAAAGGGTGAGAATATTCATGTTTCTGGTCATGGTTTTCAAGAAGATCAAAAGTTAATGTTGGCACTCGCAAAACCTAAGTTTTTTGTTCCTGTTCATGGAGAACATAGAATGCTTGTTTGTCATGGGAAGAGTGCACAAACTATGGGGGTTCCAAAGGACAATATCCTAATTATTGAAAATGGAGATGTAGTCGAGTTAACTCCTAATTCTATTCAAAAGGGTGATCCTGTAAAAGCTGGTGTTGAACTGCTTGATAACTCGCGAAATGGGATAGTAGACGCTCGAGTATTAAAGGAAAGGCAGCAATTAGCTGGGGATGGTGTAGTAACTGTTTTAGCTCCTATTAGTACAGATGGGAAGATGGTTGCGCCTCCTAGAGTTAATTTAAGAGGAGTTGTTACTACTGCAGAGCCAAGAAAAATGTCTATGTGGACAGAACGAGAAATAAGCTGGGTCTTAGAAAATAGATGGAAACAATTATCCAGACAAACTGGGCCGAATAATTTTGAGGTAGATTGGATTGGTGTACAAAGAGAAATTGAAAATGGTTTATCAAGAAGAATGAGAAGAGAATTACAAGTTGAACCACTTATTTTGTGTTTAGTTCAACCTGCTCCAAGTGGAACTCGTGCTTATATTCCAAAGATTACAGAAGAGCAAAATTTCTCCAGTAGAAATAGAAATAATAACAATTTCCATAAGAAATCAAACAATAATAATCCTAATAGTTCAAATAACCCACAAAATACCCAAAAAAGTCCAAAAGTTTCACAGAATTCAACAGCTGAGACTTCTATGGAAGATTCATTTGAAGGGAGAACAAGAAGAAGAAGATCTGCTGTAACATCTTAACTTTTTTCAAAATTTATATAGTTTTTATCCCAAACAATTTTTAAAAACTCTTGCAGATTAATTTGACCTTTATTTTTTTCATAAATTGAAGTTGCTAATTTTGTCAGATTTTTAGAACTACATTGCTTTGCAGATATTTCTTTTAAAAATATATTTAAAATTGTGCACCTCGCTTCAATACACATACCATTTAGGAGATTCCTATCGATACCTTTAACATCTTTACAATATAAATATGCTAGTTCACCAAGATCATTACGTTCATTATTGTATTTGCTCATTTTTTGGGAAAAATTATTTATCCTTTCAGAACAACCAGGATAGATGACTTCTAAGGTAGGAATAATTTTTTTTCTTACTAAATTTCTTTTTAATTTAAGATCTGAATTTGTAGGATCTTCCCAGACTGGGATCTTCATATCATTGCAAAATTGTTTTGTATCTTCTCTACTGAAAATTAATATTGGTCTTATTAAATAAATTTGATTTTCTATTAATCTTTTACTCTCAATATTACTCAAACCTGCAAAATTACTTCCTCTAGATAAATTGAGGATAAATGTTTCTGCATTATCACTACTTGTATGACCAGTTAACAAATAAATATTATGTTTTTGCTGGTTTTTATTTAATAAAGTTTTGGCTCTTTCACATAATTTTTTATATCTCCATTCTCGTGCTTTTTCTTCTGAAGAAATACTTTCTTTATTTGCTTGATCAAAAGAGAATGAAATATTTTTATCATCGCAATAATCTTTTAATTCAAGAGCATATAGTGATGATTTTTCGTGCCACTGATGATCACCATGCCAAACACTAATAGACCAATTATGTAGTTTTTTTAGGTCATTAATTAGGGTTAATAAGGCCATTGAGTCTTGACCCCCCGAAACACTTATTAAAATATTGGATCCTTTGGGAATTAATATTTTTTTGGTAAGAATCTCCTTATGAAGCTGATGATGCCATGATGACCAATTTTTCTGACTTAATTTTTTATCAGTCATTTTGTGTTGCTCAGATAATATTTTTTAAAAAATGCACTGTTTTACTAAAACAATGTCACAATCGGGTAATAAATTCATTAAGTAAATGAGTCTGATTAATCTTTTGCCACAAAAAATCAAAGAAGAGTTAAGAAGCAAATCCTTACTCAAAGTTATTTCAGGATTGAATAATTTCGATGTTCAGTCTGTGAAAATAATTGTTGAGGCTGCTTCATTAGGAGGTGCAGATCTTGTCGATATTGCTTGTAAATCTGAACTCGTTGATTTAGCACTTAAGAATTCAACACTACCCGTTTGTGTTAGTTCAGTAGTGCCTCGATCTTTTCAAGATTGTGTAAAAGCAGGAGCATCCTTAATTGAGATAGGAAATTACGATACTTTTTATGAAAAAGGCATTCATTTTTCAGATAAAAAAGTTTTAAACATTACAAAAGAGACGAGGGATTTATTGCCAAATTTTCCTTTATCAGTAACTGTTCCTCATACTATGCCAATTGATAAACAAGTGGATCTTGCTGTAAAGCTAGTGGAAGAAGGCGTTGATATTATTCAAACAGAAGGTGGGACCAGTTCTACTCCTTACTCTCCAGGAATTCAAGGTTTTTTTGAAAAATCAGTACCAACTCTTGCAGCCACCTATGCTATTCATCAAGAATTTAAGAAACAATCTCTGAATATACCAATCATGAGTGCCTCTGGATTAAGCCAAGTAACTTGTCCATTAGCAATATCCTCTGGAGCCTCAGCAGTTGGTGTTGGATCTGTGGTTAATAAATTAGATGATTTAATATCAATGATTGCGGTTGTTAGGGGCTTAAAAGAATCTTTGAAAAATTCAATAATTGGAGAAAAAATTTCTTAGTATAGTAACATCCTTTAGCTACTAGCTTGATGAACAACTATAAGCTTCAAGCTCCTTACAAACCAAATGGAGATCAACCAGAAGCTATTAAAAAATTAGTTAAAGGCGTAAATAATGGTAAACAGTTTCAGACTCTTTTAGGAGCTACTGGAACTGGTAAAACATTTACCATTGCCAATGTAATTCAACAAACAGGAAGACCAGCACTTGTTTTAGCCCATAATAAAACGTTGGCTGCACAACTTTGTAATGAATTAAGGGAATTTTTTCCAAAAAATGCTGTTGAGTACTTCATTTCTTACTACGATTATTATCAACCTGAAGCATATGTACCTGTAAGTGATACTTACATAGCCAAAACTGCTTCAATTAATGAAGAAATAGATATGCTTAGGCATTCTGCAACGCGCTCATTATTTGAAAGAAAAGATGTAATCGTTGTAGCCTCAATAAGTTGTATTTATGGTCTTGGTATACCGAGTGAGTATTTAAAAGCTGCAGTTAAATTTGAAGTGGGAAAATCAATAAATCTACGTTCGTCTTTGAGGTCTCTCGTTGAAAATCAATATACTAGAAATGATATTGAAATTACTAGAGGTAGATTCAGAATTAAAGGTGATGTTTTAGAAATCGGTCCAGCTTATGAAGATAGATTAATAAGAATTGAGTTATTTGGTGATGAGGTTGAGGCTATTAGATATGTTGACCCTACTACAGGAGAAATACTCGAAAGTTTGGAACAAGTTAGCGTTTACCCAGCGAAGCATTTTGTGACTCCAAAAGAAAGACTTGAGAGTGCAATAAGTGCAATTAGAAGTGAATTAAAAACTCAACTCGATAAATTTACATACGAAGGAAAATTATTAGAGGCTCAACGTCTAGAACAACGTACAAAATATGATTTAGAAATGCTTAAAGAGGTTGGTTATTGTAATGGAGTTGAAAATTATGCTCGTCATTTATCAGGTAGGGAGGAAGGTTCACCGCCAGAATGCTTAATAGATTATTTTCCTAACGATTGGTTGTTGGTGGTTGATGAGAGTCATGTAACATGTCCTCAACTTCATGCGATGTACAACGGTGATCAGTCTAGAAAAAAAGTTTTAATAGATCATGGTTTTAGATTGCCAAGTGCTGCAGATAATAGACCTTTAAAATGTGAAGAGTTTTGGGAAAAATCAAAACAGACATTATTTATAAGTGCCACCCCCGGTCAATGGGAATTAGATCAATGTGATGGTGAATTTATTGAGCAAGTTATAAGACCAACTGGGGTATTAGACCCAGTAATTGATGTAAGACCTAGTGAAGGCCAAATAGAAGATCTGTTATCTGAGATAAGAATTCGAGCTGAAAAGAATCAAAGAGTGCTTGTGACAACACTTACTAAGAGAATGGCTGAAGATCTAACTGATTTTTTATCTGAAAATAAAGTAAGAGTTAGATATTTGCATTCCGAAATCCATTCAATTGAAAGAATTGAAATTATTCAAGACCTTAGAATGGGCGAATATGATGTTTTGGTAGGAGTTAATTTATTAAGAGAGGGATTAGATCTTCCAGAAGTATCCCTAGTCGCCATTTTAGATGCTGATAAAGAAGGTTTTCTCAGAGCAGAAAGGTCATTGATTCAAACAATAGGAAGAGCTGCCAGACATGTTGAAGGTGTTGCCTTGCTTTATGCAGATAACTTCACAGATTCAATGAAAAGAGCAATATCTGAAACTGAAAGAAGAAGAACTATTCAAAAAAAATATAACCAAGTCAATGGTATTACACCAAAACCTGCAGGTAAAAAAATAGAAAATTCAATATTATCTTTTCTAGAACTTTCCAGAAAACTAGATGCTGGTGTTTTATCTAAAGATTTAATAAATATAGTGAATAACAAAACTGAAGCAATTCTCAATTCCAGTGATAATCAATGTTTGCTTGAAGAATTGCCTGACTTAATAGAAAAGTTAGAAATTAAAATGAAAGACGCTGCAAAAGAGTTAAATTTTGAAGAGGCAGCAAATTTGAGGGATAGAATCAAAAAATTAAGACAAAAATTGGCAAGAAATAATTAAAAATAACTTATTTTTCTAATTCGAAATGATTGTGAATCGCATTAACTGCTTTGTCACAATCTTTTTCTAAGACAATACATGAAGTCCTAATTTCACTCGTGGCAATCATTTCAATATTTATATTTTGGTCAGCCAATGCTCTAAATATTTTTCCAGCCGTCCCAACCTTAAATGCCATTCCCGCTCCAACAGTACTTACTTTTGCTATGGCAGGGCCATCTTCAATGTATGATCCGGGTAATTTTTTTGTTAAGGACTCAAAAACTAAGTTAGCTTTTTCTCTATCTTGTTTATTCATTGTAAGACTAATATCCTTAGTTTTTAAAGAGGAAATTCTTTCAGACTGAACAATAGTATCGATAAGTAAATTATTTTCAGCTAATGCTAAACATATTGATGCTGCTACACCTGGACGATCAGGCAGTTTTCGAAAGCTTACCTGAACTTGGTTTTTATCTAATGCAATTCCTCTTACTTCAGGTTGATCTTGTTTTTCATTGATTGGATTAACAAATATTTGTGTATCGGATAACTTAAATTTCTCAGCAACAAATCTAATAGCTTTTGGTATATTGTTTATTTCAATTACACAGCTGACTTTAATTTCACTAGTAGCTATTAACCTAACATTTATATTCGCTTGAGATAAAGTATCAAATAAATCAGCTGAAACACTAGGTCTGCCCATAATGCCTGCTCCTTGAATACTTAATTTAGTCATGTTGGTTTTTAAGTTAAATTCTCCCCCTAATTGACTAGTTATAAGTTCACATTGTTCTGCAGTCTTTTTTACTTCTAATTCACCAACAGTAAATGTAATATCGTTTTTATTTCCATCATTTGTCGCTTGTATTATTAAATCTACGTTAATACTTGCTTCTGAAAGTTTTTCAAATATTTGCGCAGCAATACCTGGCCTATCAGGAATATTTGAGAGACTGAATACTGCTTGGTTTTCTAATACTTCAAGACTATTGACTGTTTTTGTTAATTCTAAGCTTCCTCTTTTTAGCGGGAGAGGTTGGATTTGACTTTCTAAGAGAGTCCCACTGGATTCACTTTGGCTTGATTTGACACACAATTTAATTCCATAATTGCGAGCAATTTCTACTGCTCTTGGATGTAGAACTGAAGCACCGACGCTTGCAAGTTCAAGCATTTCCTCGCAGCTAATTTCATCTAAGAGTTTTGCATTAGGAACAATCCTTGGATCAGTAGTAAGAACCCCTGGAACGTCTGTATAAATTTCGCAAGTCTCAGCTCCTAAAGCTGTTGATAAAGCTACCGCGGAAGTATCTGAACCACCTCTACCCAAAGTTGTAATTTCCATTGAACCCGTATGGCTTAATGTTGTTCCTTGAAAACCAGCCACGACCACTACAAAACCCTGATTTAAATAATTTTTGATCCTTTCTGTTTTAATATCCAGAATTCTCGCTTTCCCATGAATTGATTCAGTAATAATTCCAACTTGGCTACCAGTCATTGAAATTGCAGGTATTCCGTATTCGTTTAATGCCATTGAAAGAAGAGCTATTGTTACTTGTTCTCCAGTTGAGAGAAGCATATCCAATTCTCTTCGATTAGGATTTTTACTAATTGATTCTGCTAAACAATTTAAATCATCTGTAGTTTGCCCCATCGCAGAGACAACTACGACAATTTCATTCCCTGCTTCTTTACTTTGACAAATGCTACTTGCAATATTTTTAATTTTTTTAATATCACCTACAGAAGTACCGCCAAATTTTTTTACTAGTAAAGTCATACTTAAATCATAATGTAAATTTTTAAACTTATAATTTGGTTAATTTAAATTAATTAATTTCTCTGTAAAAACATTTATAGGATTATTACCTTGTTTTAGTAATGATTCAATATCTAGTAAGTTACTCATTAAATTAATTAAATATTCTTGAGATACATTTTTGACTTTTTTTCTAATAAAAAAAATTCTTTTTGGATTAGAAATGCCTGCAAGATTACAAATCTTTTCTGTATTATCGTTACCTGAATTAACTGCTAGTTTTATAATGGTATGAATTCTTATTTGACTAATTAAACCTGCATTTAGTCTTAAAGCAGGTTCTCCTTTCTGTAAAGAATAATTTATTTCAATGAGGCTTTCATTAATATTTTTTTGTAAGAGAAGATCAATGATTTTGAAAATATTGGATTGATGATCACTAAATATTTTTTTTACATCAATACTTTTAAGAAAAAGTTGTGAATTCGAATCACTTGATACTGCAGAGAGGTATGTTTTTGCTTTGGCTAATTCATTTATTAGTTTAAAGCTGTCATTACCAACTGAATCAATAATTAATTCAGCTGCATTTTTATCAATTTTGATATTCATTTCATTTGCTGTATTTTCTAAAAATCTTCTTTGTCCCTCATAGTCCCAGATCTCTGGTAAAGAAAATGACTTTTCTTTAGCTAAATTATTTTTGATAAGTTTTTGTAAAAATTTCGTACTCTTTAGTCTTGAGTCTGGTTTTTTTGTATTTTGCAAAATGAAATAAGTATTTTGAGGTATATTGTTATGAATTTTTTCAAATTTAGTTCTTAGATCTTCATTTTTGGCAGTAAAAATGGGATTATTTTTCAATGTAACTATTCTGTATCCATCTCCAAAAGGAGGTGTAAGAACTTCATCAAAAGCTTTATTGACTTGTTCATCATCATCTCCATTTAAATTAGTTACGTTTATTTCTTTCCATTCTTTGGATACTTCCTTATCAATTAATTTTTGAATAAATGTATTTTGAGCATTTAGATCATTACCCCATAATATTTGTATTGGCATAATAGCTCAATAAAAACCATATATTAACTATGATTACTTCTAACATAAATTAAATTTAATGGTAATAGATCATCCAATTTTTTTGGAAAGCATAAGATTCATAAGATCTCGTTTAGTAGCTAATGATCTAAATTATTTGGAAAAAAAAGTTTTAGAGAGATTAGTTCATACTTCAGGAGATTTTACAGTTCAAAATCTTGTAAACTTTAGTGAAGGTGCTTGTGAAAAGGGTCTTCAGGCACTTAAAAATGGTGCTCCTATTTTAACAGACACCGATATGGCAGCAGCAGCAATAAAATCTATGGCAGAAAATACCACTAGGAATAAAGTATTCACCGCCAAAATGTGGTTTGGAAAAAATAATCATGCAAACTTAACGAAAACTGCGTATGGCTTAAGTGAAGGTTGGAAGGAGTTATCTGCTTTATATTCTGGAAGCAAATCTCCTATTGTAGTTATTGGCAGTTCGCCTACAGCGTTAACTTATTTAATTGATATTTTAGAAAATGCAAAAGATTTTCCTAGTTTAATTATCGGAATGCCTGTTGGATTTATTGGAGTAGAGAATAGCAAAAACAAACTGATTTCCACCGATCTTCCTAGAATTGTTTTGAATTCAACTAGAGGAGGTGCTGCCATGGCAGCTGCTGCAGTTAACGCCTTATTGAGGGAAACAATTTAAAAATATTTATTTTATAAAAATGTCAAAAATCTACTAAATATCATAATTTAATTTGTTATTTTCTTCTAAAGAATTTAAAACTGATTTTGCTTTTTCTATAACTTCTTTTGGAACTCCTGCTAATTTAGCTGCTTCTATGCCATAGCTTTTGTTCGAGCCCCCTTTAACAATCCTGTGGCTAAAGATTAGCTGATCGTTATTTTGTTCTACTAAAACTTGAAAATTTTGTATATTCTTATTTGAATTTTTTAAATAATTCAGCTCATGATAGTGCGTAGCAAAAATAGTATTACATTGAATTTTTTTTGCAAGATATTCACTTACTGACCAAGCTATTGAAAGTCCATCAAAAGTAGATGTCCCTCTGCCTATTTCATCAAGTAAAACTAGTGAGCTAGAAGTTGCCTGATTTAGAATTGATGCAGTTTCAGACATTTCTACCATAAATGTTGATTGTCCAGATGATTGATCATCAACTGCCCCAATTCTTGTGAAAATCCTATCTGCAATCTTGATTTCAGCATTATTAGCAGGAACAAAGCTACCAATTTGTGTGAGAATTTGTATTAAACCAAGTTGTCTTATAAAGCAACTTTTTCCGCTTGCATTGGGACCCGTTAATATAATTAATTTTTGATTATCCTCAAAAGAGATATCGTTTGCTACAAACTTTTTATCACTTAACAATTGCTCTACAATTGGATTTCTTCCAGCGATAATTTTTGTACTATTTTTTGTCATTGAATCATTTATTGGTATTAATGAAGGTTTTATAAAATTGTTTTCTACTGCAGTAATTGATAAACCAAGTAGTGCATCAAGAGATGCTATGGATTTTGCGATTGATCTTATTTGTTTTGTTTTTTCAGCAACTATATTTCTTAATTCGCAGAAAATTTCATATTCTTTTGATGAAGCTCTACTTTTTATTTGGAAAATCTTATTTTCTTTATTTTTAATTTCTGAAGTGATATACCTTTCTTCATTAGTAAGTGTTTGCTTTTTGATCCAATGTTGTGGAGCTAAATTAACTTTTGACTTATTTATAGAAATGTAATATCCAAAATTTTTATGAAATTGAATTTTTAGGTTTGAAATTTTGCTAATTTTCCTTTCCTTTAATTCCTCTTTATTTAGCCACTCAGAGTAATCATCCATTAAATTGCGTAAACCATCTAATATATTGTCAACACCATCGTGGATCATGCCTCCTTCACTAATATTTAGAGGAGGATTTTCTACTAGTTTAAAACTTATAGTATCAGCTAACTCTAAGAGTCCTTCATCAATATTTTTTAATTGATCAGTCCAATCTGGGAGATCATATTTAAATAATTCAATTATGGATTTTAGTCTAGGCAATTTTTTTAAACCTTCAGCTATTGCAATTAAGTCTCTGGGACTTGCATGACCTGCACAAGCTCTACCTGCCAGTCTTTCTAAATCCCCCATTGCTCTAAGTAAATTTTGAGTATCTGTACGTAATTTTTTAGATTCAAGAAAGTTTGTAATTATATTTTGTCTTTTATAAATTTCATTAACATTTAATAGTGGTGAATCTATCCACCTTCTTAAACACCTTGCACCCATGCAAGTATAAGTTCTATCAATACTCCAAAGTAGCGAACCTACATAATTGTTTTCTCGTTGTGTATTTTTGATTTCTAAGTTTTTTTGAGTTTGATAATCAATAATTAATTTGTTTTGACCATATTGGATTTGTGGAAAGTCTAATGAGATTTTTAAAGAAGAATCTTTATCTAAATTTGAAGGATTAATTTTTTCTAAGTAATTTAATAAACCTCCAAGTGATCTAGTTGCATTGTTTAAATTTTTAAGTCCTATTCCCTCTAGGTTTGCAATTTGGAAATAATTTTTTATTAGATAAATTGCTTCATTAATTCCAAAATTAGTCTCTTGAGAAACAGAATATGTAATTTGACTATTTCCTTTAATTAATAAATTTCTTACTGCATTGCTTCCTACAATAATTTCTGAAGAATCTAATTTAATAATTTCATCAAATAGTTTTGACAGAGATTGCCCTTCTAAAGTTATTAATTCTCCTGTGCTTACATCAGCTTTTGATATACCCCATTCATAAGATTCATCTGAGTTTTCTTCTGATAAGTAAATAGCAGTAATCCAATTATTTTTCTTTGCTATCAACATCCCCTCTTCAATTACAGTTCCAGGAGTAATTATTCTTGTTATTCCTCTTTTAATTGGAGTCCCATAATTTCCAGAACTTTTTTCTAATTGATCGCATATAACCACAGAATAATTTTTTTTAATTAAATCAGCACAGTATCTCTCTATTGCATGATGGGGAACCCCTGCCATAGGGATTTTACCAATCTCTTTGCCAGCATCTTTACTGGTAAGCGTTATTTCTAAAAGGTTAGATATTAATACAGCGTCCTCAAAAAAACATTCAAAAAAATCTCCTAATCTATAAAGTAATAACCTATCTTTATTTTCTTCTTTTAGAGTTACATAATGCTTCATTACAGGAGTTAATTTCAGTTTTGAAACAGTTTTATAGCTATAAGATTCTTCATTGATGCAAACATTTTTGTTATTTGAAAGTAAATCAGTCTTGAATTGATTTATTAAATTAGTTGAATTTTTTCTTTGTCTGGGTCTTTTTTGCGATTCTTTTTTTAAATCTTCCAAAGATAAATCTTCTGGAATTTTTGTTATTTCTTTTTGCTCATTATTATCATTATCAATCGCAAATAAATTCTTTTGAATTATCGTATCTTCTTGCATACTTTTTTAATTCCTAAATAGATATTAGGTAGAAATTTTTTTTTTGCATTTAAAGTGGCTAAAGTATGTAAATTTTCTCTAAAAATTATCATTTTCATGAGATTATAGTATTTATAATATTTGAAACTTAAGACTGAATTATGCAGGCTGTTAACTTTTTCTTCGTAAATGCTCTATTATTTGCTTCTTTAATTGCGGTAGTTGGAGTACCCGTTTTATATGTAACTCAACCATCTACTGAGGAAGGACAGCGAGAAAGTAGGAGAAAAATTTATTCTATTGCTGCTGTTTGGGTTGTTTTAGTTTTTATTACAGGGATAGTTTCTTCATTAGTTTGAACTTAATACCTTTTCGTGAGAGTCTATTAATATATCTAAGAAAATTTAATGGCTATTTTTGAGGGTTCTTTTACTAATGCCTCTACTTTAAAAGTTGGGATTGTAATAGCAAGATTTAATGATTTAATTACAAATAAAATTCTATCTGGTTGTCTTGATTGTTTAAAAAGACATGGTTTAGATACTTCTGTATTAAGCAATCAAGTAGATATAGTTTGGGTTCCTGGTTCATTCGAATTACCAATCGCAGCCAAAACACTCATGAAAAAAAAGAGTTATGACGTTGTAATTGCTCTCGGGGCTGTGATCCGTGGTGAAACTTCCCACTATGATGTAGTTATATCTGAGGCGAGCAAAGGTATTTCGCAAGTTTCAAATGAAAATAATGTTCCAATTATCTTTGGAGTTTTAACTACTGATACTATGCAGCAGGCTTTAGAAAGAGCAGGGATTAAAAATAATCTTGGTTGGAATTATGCTTTACAAGCAATTGAGATGGGATCCTTAATTAAAAATTTAAATTAGTTAAAAAAAAAATAATTATTTTTCTTACTAAGCCCGTCTTTGAGATAAGATAATAAAGTTATGCGGATGTAGCTCAGTGGTAGAGCATCTCCTTGCCAAGGAGAATGTCGAGAGTTCGAATCTCTTCATCCGCTTTTAATGTTTGTACCGTTTAAGATAAACTAAAAATTTAGAAATGACAAGGGTAATTTCTATTGAGGATTTAAAGGGATTATTTACTAAACCTTATGGTACAGATGCACCAACAAAACAAAAATGGGCTGAATTTTATAATGAGGATGTTATTTTTATAGACCCAACTCAGGAAACAGAGGGCTTAGATTCTTATATTAAAGCTCAAGAAAAGCTAGTTAAAAGATGTGATGATGTTTTTTTAGAAACTCATGCAATTTCCATAACTGGGGATTGTGGATTTGTCGAATGGACAATGGGTTTAAAAATTATGGGTAAAGAATTTATTTATCCTGGAACTACTCGTTTATTATTTGGTGAAAATGGATTAATAAAAGAGCACAGAGATTACTTTGATTTTTGTGGCCCAACTTTTGGACCAGTTCCTATTTTAGGACCTTTTATAAGATGGCTTTATAGTAAATTTGTATCTTGATTTTGTTTTCTTTAGAAACTGAGTGCTTTATATTTCACGAATCAATAAATTTTGAGAAGTAACTTCTTTAAAATTAAATTGAGAATAAAACAATTTTTTATTTGTTGTCATTAAATATAATTTTTTTGTATTTTTAATTTTTTTAGAAGATAAAAGATTTTTTACAATTAATGTGCCAAAACCTTTGCCTTGGTGATTTTGATCTATAACAATATCCCAAAGCACTCCGCGATAAATACCATCGGTTAAAGCTCTACCAAAACCAACTATTTCCTTACCAACCCAAAGACTTATTACGACATCACTTTTAGCAAGACATTTTTTTAGATCATTAATTGATCTATTTTTTGCCCAGAAAGCATTACTATCTAGTAATTTTTGTAGCTTAATTAATCCGTTTGTTGGTTTAAGATTAGGACCTAATCCAAAAATCCTTAATCCTAAAGCTCCTTTGGCATGTTTGATTAGAGATATTTCTTTCATTTATTGAAAAGATTTTTGAAAAGTGGATGTCAGCCAGGTTATTTTTGTGACTTTAATCTAAATACCTTAATCGATCGTTTCTATAAAATAAAGAGATAATAGTTTTCTTCATTCTGTTGTAACGCACTAATTTATAATGTTTGTAATAAGATGAATTTTTTAAGGACTTTGACTTATGCTAAAGCTTTTGTTGGGAGATCCGAATACACGAAAGTTAAAGCGCTATCAACCAATAGTGGAAGAGATAAATTTTTTAGAAGAAGAAATTTCTCAATTGACTGATGATGAGCTTAGAAAAGAAACTCAAAATCTTAAATCAAGTATTTCATCAGAATTAGATTTTAAAAAACAAAAAGAACTCCTAGAAGTATTTCTTCCTAAAGCCTTTGCAATAGTAAGAGAAGCAAGTAAACGTGTTCTTGATATGAGACACTTTGATGTTCAGTTAATAGGCGGGATGGTTTTAAATGAGTGTCAAATTGCTGAGATGAAGACTGGAGAGGGAAAAACCCTTGTCGCAACATTACCTTGTTATTTAAATGCTCTAACGGGAAAAGGTGTTCATGTTGTTACTGTAAATGATTATTTAGCTAGAAGGGATGCAGAGTGGATGGGACAAGTTCATCGTTTTTTAGGTTTATCCGTTGGTTTGATTCAGCAAGATATGAATCCATTGGAGAGAAAGAAAAATTATGATTGTGATATAACTTATGCTACTAATTCAGAATTAGGATTTGATTATTTAAGAGATAATATGGCTACCGATATAAGTGAGGTAGTTCAAAGAAAATTTAATTACTGCGTAATTGATGAGGTTGATTCAATATTAATTGATGAAGCAAGAACGCCTCTAATCATTTCTGGTCAAGTTGAAAGACCACAAGAAAAATATCAAAAAGCTGCAGAATTATCTCAGGCATTAGTTAAAGCAAAAGAATTAAGTAAAGATGGTATTGATCCCGAAGGCGATTATGAAGTTGATGAAAAACAGAGAAGTTGTATATTAACTGATCAGGGTTTTGCAAAATGTGAAGAGTATTTGGGAGTTAATGATTTATATAATCCTCAAGATCCTTGGGCGCATTATATTACTAACGCTTTAAAAGCCAAAGAATTATTTATCAAAGATGTGAATTATATTATCAAGAACGATGAGGCTGTCATAGTCGATGAATTTACTGGTAGGGTAATGCCAGGAAGACGTTGGAGTGACGGACAACATCAGGCAATAGAAGCGAAAGAGAGTCTTAAAATTCAGCCTGAGACTCAAACATTAGCTTCCATAACTTATCAGAATTTTTTCCTTTTATATCCTGGTTTAGCTGGAATGACGGGGACTGCAAAAACTGAGGAGGTTGAATTTGAAAAAACTTATAAATTAGAATCAACAGTTATACCGACAAATCAAATAAGAAAGAGACAAGATTGGCCTGATCAAGTATTTAAGACAGAGATTGGCAAATGGAAAGCAGTTGCTAAAGAAACTGCACAAATTCATAGAGAGGGTAGACCTGTTTTGGTTGGTACAACAAGTGTTGAAAAAAGTGAATTATTAAGTTCACTTTTATCTGAAGAAAAAATCCCACATAATTTGTTAAATGCTAAGCCTGAGAACGTTGAACGTGAGGCAGAAATTGTTGCTCAGGCAGGAAGAGCAGGTGCTGTTACTATTGCGACTAATATGGCTGGAAGGGGAACAGATATAATTCTTGGCGGTAATAGCGATTATATGGCAAGGCTTAAATTAAAAGAAATTTTAATTCCTTTGCTAGTCAAGCCTGATAATGAGCATAAGCCACCAATCCCTAAACAAAGAAATTCAAAATCCAATGGAGGTTTTTCCACAAAAACTGGCTCAAATTTGAAAAAGAACATTGCAAATTCTTCAACAAATCTTTTCCCTTGCAAACTAGATGAAGCGATTGAAAAGAAACTCAATCTTTTATCTGATGAACTTGTTAAAAATTGGGGAGATAGACAACTTTCTGTCTTAGAACTTGATGACAGGATAGCTACAGCTGCAGAAAAAGCACCAACTGATGATAACTTGATAAATCTTTTGAGAGAATCTTTGTCTGATGTAAAAAAAGAATATGAAAAAGTTTTGATTCATGAAGAAGAAAAAGTAAGAGAAGTTGGCGGTTTACATGTCATTGGTACTGAGAGACATGAATCAAGAAGAGTGGATAATCAACTTAGAGGAAGAGCAGGAAGACAAGGTGATCTTGGAAGTACAAGATTCTTTTTATCTTTAGATGATAATTTATTAAGAATTTTTGGAGGTGATAGAGTGGCAAATTTAATGAATGCTTTTAGGGTTGATGAAGATATGCCTATTGAGTCAGGAATGCTTACTAGATCTCTAGAAAGTGCTCAAAAGAAAGTTGAAACCTACTATTACGATATTAGAAAACAAGTTTTTGAATACGACGAGGTAATGAACAATCAAAGAAAAGCAGTTTATGGCGAAAGACTAAGAGTATTGAAAGGAATTGATTTAAAAAGACAAGTAATAGGATATGGAGAAAGGACAATGATTGAAATTGTAGATGCTTATATTAATCCTGATCTTCCTCCTGAAGAATGGAATATTGATCAATTAATTTCTAAAGTCAAAGAATTTATATATTTACTAGATGATCTTAAATCTAATGATATTAATTCACTTTCAATAGAAGAATTAAAAAACTATCTTCAAGAGCAGTTGCGAATAGCTTATGATTTAAAGGAATCGCAAATAGAAAAGATTCGTCCAGGATTAATGAGGGAAGCTGAAAGATTTTTCATTTTGCAGCAAATCGATAATTTATGGCGAGAACATCTGCAATCCATGGATTCCTTGAGGGAATCTGTCGGATTGAGAGGTTATGGTCAAAAAGATCCATTAATCGAATATAAAAACGAAGGATATGACATGTTTCTCGAAATGATGACTAATATGAGACGAAATGTTATTTATTCAATGTTTATGTTTCAACCTAAAAATGACGTTAATTAAAAATTAAATCAATATTTAATCATCTCCAAGAAATTCAAAAATTTCTTTATCTTTAAGATTTTGAGATTCACCGACTTTAGAAATATCAATTGATTCTGAGTTGACTAAACATTGTAGAGTTTTCTGTAATTTAAGAATTTCATTCTCAAGAGAGTCTATCCTATCCATTAAATTTTTTATTACATTAGCTTCTGCATCTGGTAAGGCAGAGTGAGCTAATGGATTGACTTTGACCCCACTTTGATGCACTACTCTACCAGGAACTCCGACCACAGTACTGTTCTCCTCTACATTTCGAACAACTACTGAGCCAGCACCAATACGGGTATTAGATCCTATCGTGATGGATCCAAGAACTTTTGCGCCAGCTCCGACTACAACATTTTCCATTAGGGTGGGGTGTCTTTTCCCATGGCTTTTGCCAGTACCTCCTAATGTCACTCCCTGATAAAGCAAACAGTTATTTCCTATCACAGCAGTTTCACCAATTACAACGCCCATACCATGGTCTATGAAAACCCTTTTACCAATTTTTGCTCCAGGATGGATTTCAATACCTGTTGCTAACCTATTAATATGACTGAGAAAGCGGGGAATCAAAGGAATCTTTAATTGCCATAATTTATGCGTAAACCTATGTATAACTATTGATTGAAAGCCCGGGTAGCAAAGAAATATTTCTACTATTCCTCTAGCAGCAGGATCTCTCTCTCTGATAATTTCTATATCTGATTTAAAAGTTTTCAATACCATGGTTTAATTAATAACTCCTATTTCTTTTTTTAATTGATTAATTGTTTCGATACTTAAATAATTTTTAGCACATATTATTTGAGGTAATCTCATTAACTGAGAACGATTTTTTAATAATGTGTTTTCTACAACTGATAAACTCGGTCCATCACACACTATATGGTTTGAAGCCTTTAAAAGTGAGAGTAATCTACTGTTATTGTCTGAGATTGCCGTCATAAGCATTAATTCACTACCACGCATGCTATGTATAATGACTTCTGCTGCTCTCAATAAACCAGGACTTATGCTAACAATACCTACACAACTTCCAGCATTTAATTCCTTGATAATTTTTAATTCTTTTTGAAAGTCGCTCAAGTCAACTGCAATTGCGCGGACTCTGTATTGCTTAGCAACTTTTTCTAGAGGCTGTAAAAAATATCTGCTTGTGACAATCGTACCATTATTTGAATTACTCAAAACTTTTTCTAATTCTTCCATAGGAACAACTTCTACTGGTACTTTAACTGTTTTAGAAAGGTCTTCTGCTATTAACATAGAAGCCCCAATATCTTCTCTAGGAGTACTGACTATGATTCTTGATCCGCACTTAATACGCCAATCAATTTCATTGGTCAATATCTCTCTCGTCTCTTGTAAAGTGAATCCAAGACTTATTAAGTTGTCAATAACCTTCTTTGCTTCTTGATCAGGTGACTTACCTATTTTATCTTTAGAGTAAAGTGATTTTGTAAATTCTCTTTTAGTAAGGTTATCTCTCACATAGATACCTGATCCAGCTATTGCTTCAACAACTCCATCTATTTCTAGCTGTCTGTAAACTTTGCTTATAGTATTTCGATGGAGCCCAGTCTGCATTGCAAGTTGCCTCGTACTTGGAAGTCTGTGTCCGGGAGGATAATGTCTTGCTGCAATTGCGAAACAAATTTGATTAATTAGTTGAGTAGATGCCGGTATATCACTTTCTTGTTGAATATGGAATCTCACTTTAGAAAAATCCTGACTAATTTAATTTTTGATATAGTGACACTTTAACATTCGTCATATTTTGATAGCAATTTATAACCCATCATCTTTTTTGATAAGAGGAGTTTTGCGAGGGCTTAAAAACATAATCATGTTTCTCCCTTCTCTTTTTGGTTTTTGTTGAACTTCTGACTGCTCTTCTAAATCATTAGCCATTTTTAAAAGAAGTGTCTCAGCTAAATTTGAGTGTTGAATTTCTCTTCCTCTAAAAATTACAGTGCATTTTACCTTATCTCCTGATTTTAGAAATTTAGTAGCTTGACCAATTCGAACATCATAATCATGCTTGTCAATTTTATACCTCATTTTGACTTCTTTAACTTCTGTTTGATGAGATTTTTTCCTTGCTTCTTTAGCTTTTTTTTCTTGTTCAAATTTATATTTACCGTAGTCCATTATTCTGCAAACAGGAGGATTAGCTTTTTCGCTCACCAAAACTAAATCAAGTTCTCTTTGAGATGCTATGTCTAATGCTTTTAATCTATCTATGACACCTAATTGTTTTCCATCTGAATCAACGACTCTCAATAGAGGGTATTTTATTCTTTCATTTATATTTGGTAGCTCTCTAACTGGAGCTCGTCGGTCAAAGCGTGGGCGTGGGGGCATTCAGTTAATTTAATAAATTGATTGGATGATGAAAAAAATCTATTTTTGTAAAGTTAGCTTAAAAAAGACTCTATCTTAATTATTGCATCTTTTAGCAGGTTTTTGTTATTAAGCCAAAGAGGATTATTTTTATTACGAAACCAAGTTTTTTGTCTTTTGGCAAATTGGATTGTTTTTGTTGCAGTCAACTCAATCGCTTTGTCAATTGTTGAACGGTTATTTAAAACATCCCTAGCTTCTCTATAGCCAATGGTTTTTAAGATTGGTAAATCAATTCCGTATTTAGAGATAAGTTGGTTAGTCTCCTCAATAATTCCAGATGTAAACATATTTTTTGTTCTTAGAAAAATTCTTTCTTTTAAATTATCTCTATCTAATCCAAGTTCTAGGATTTTCCAGTTAGGCGGTTTTTGAACTTTCAGAGTTGACAAAGGTTTACCTGTTACGTAGAAGACTTCTAAAGCTCTAATTGTCCTAATGTGGTCAGCAAAATTGATTTTTTTTGTTGATAATGGATCACAATTTTTTAATAGGTCCCAACATTTTTCCTGACCAAGTTCTTCTAATTGTCTTCTGAAATTATTTTGAGGAGGGACATCTGGTACAAAAAATCCTTTTGTTATCGAGTTCATATATAACCCACTTCCTCCAACAAGAAAAGGTAGGTTATCTTGTTTAATTTCTCCTTTAATAGATTTTTGAGCAATTTCTTGAAATTGTTTTACATTTATTGGGTTGATTGGTTCTTCAATATCTATTAAAAAATGCTTTATTTTTTTTTGTTGGTTTTTAGATGGCTTGGCTGTTCCAATATCCATAAACTTATAAATTTGCCTCGAATCAATATTGTGTATATGAGTTTTAAAATATTCTGCAATTTCAATAGCTAATTCTGTTTTGCCACTTGCAGTTGGCCCAATTAAAATTATTACATGAGGTAGATACGAAGACATATGAATTTCTGAAGAAAAAAATATTAGTTATATAATTAAAGTGATTAAATTTTTCATTGACTTCGAGCCTTTATCTTATTGCGGTGGTAAGTTTAATGAAATACCTTTTAAAATTGACATTTTAAAAGTCTAATATTTTCTTATATTAAATGAGTGAGGACAAAAGATCTAATAAAATCTCAAATGATTATGGTGCGGAACAGATACAGGTTTTAGAGGGGTTAGAACCAGTTCGTAAACGCCCTGGGATGTATATAGGTTCAACAGGGCCTAGGGGATTACACCATTTAGTATATGAGGTAGTTGATAACTCGGTTGATGAAGCACTTGCAGGACATTGTGATCATATAGAAATAGTTCTTCGAGCAGATGGTTCTGCTTTGATTTCTGATAATGGACGGGGTATTCCAACAGACATTCATCCAAGAACAGGGAAAAGTGCCTTAGAAACTGTACTAACTGTTCTTCATGCAGGAGGTAAATTTGGAAGTGGTGGTTATAAAGTTTCAGGGGGTTTGCATGGAGTAGGAATATCTGTAGTTAATGCTCTAAGCGAATGGGTTAATGTGACTGTTTATAGAGATGGAAGCGAATTTAATCAAAGATTTGAAAAAGGTGTATCAAAGGGTGAATTGGAAACTAAAAAGCAGACAGGCAAACCATCTAAGAAAGGAACAACTATTTGCTTTAAACCCGACAAAACGATTTTTTCTGGAGGAATTGAATTTGAATATGCTCTTCTTTCATCTAGATTAAGGGAGTTAGCTTACCTTAATGGTGGAGTAAAAATTGTTTTTAGAGATGAAAGAAATCGATTATCAGATGGTTCTTTTAAAGAAGAAATTTACTTGTATCAAGGAGGTATTAAAGAATATGTTGAATACATGAATGCTGAAAAAGATTCTATTCATCCTGAAATAATTTATGTTGACTCACAGAAAGAAAATGTATATGTAGAAGCAGCTTTGCAATGGTGTTCAGATGTATATTCAGATAATATTTTAGGATTTGCAAATAATATTAGAACTATTGATGGAGGAACTCATATTGAAGGGTTAAAAACAGTTCTGACAAGAACTTTCAATAATCTTGCAAAAAAGAGAGGCAAAAGAAAAGATATTGAAAAAAATCTAGCTGGCGAAAATATTAGAGAGGGTTTGACTGTTGTTCTATCAGTGAAAGTTCCAGATCCAGAATTTGAAGGGCAAACAAAAACAAAATTAGGAAATACCGAAGTACGGGGAATTGTGGATTCTCTCATTGGGGAGGCTCTCACAAAATATATGGAATTCAATCCTGGAATTTTGGACTTGATTCTTGAAAAAGCAATTCAATCATTTAATGCAGCAGAAGCTGCGAGAAGGGCTAGAGAATTAGTAAGAAGAAAAAGTGTTTTAGAAAGTTCTACATTACCGGGCAAATTAGCAGACTGTAGTTCAAGAGATCCCTCAGAATCAGAAATTTATATAGTTGAAGGAGATTCAGCTGGTGGCTCCGCAAAACAGGGTCGAGATAGAAATTTTCAGGCTATTTTGCCTCTCAGGGGTAAAATTCTTAATATTGAAAAAACTGACGATACTAAAATTTATAAAAACACAGAAATACAGTCGTTAATAACAGCTCTAGGATTAGGAATAAAAGGTGAGGAGTTTGATGAGAGCTCTTTGAGATATCATAGAGTTGTAATTATGACGGATGCTGATGTTGACGGTGCTCATATAAGAACTTTATTACTGACATTTTTTTACAGATACCAAAGAGAACTTGTTGAGAAAGGTTTTATATACATTGCTTGTCCACCTCTTTATAAAGTTGAAAGAGGTAAGAATCATAATTACTGTTATAACGAGAATCAATTAAAGGATACAATTCAAGGTTTTGGAGAAAATGCAAATTATAATATCCAAAGATTTAAGGGATTAGGTGAGATGATGCCTAAACAATTATGGGATACAACAATGAATCCTCAAACGCGGATGATGAAAAGGGTTGAAATCGAAGATGCACTTGAAGCTGACAGAATATTCAATATATTAATGGGAGATAAAGTTGCACCAAGAAGAGAATTTATTGAAACCCATAGTAGCAATTTAGATATGGCAACTTTAGACATATGATTAAAAATGTTCTCAAGAATTTTTGTTTAATTACTTTTGCATTAATTGCTCCAATAACATTACCTGCTGGTGGAATCCAAAAAAGTTTAAAGCAAAATAAATTCCCTAATAATATAAATGAAATTATATTGAGTTCTAATACTTCTCTATATTCTTGTCCTGAAATTTATGCTAAGGAATTATTAGTTCTTAATATAGGTACAACTTTATCAGTATTACGTAATTGGAAAGTCAGTAAAAATGAAAATTGGGTTAGGGTTGAATTAGCTTCTAATAAATTTTTAGATCATCCCAATAAGATTTTAAAAGGTTGGATAAAAATGTAAATTTTGAATTTTAGTTCAATAACTATAATATTACTCGGCAGTACTTTTGGATTAATACTGAGAATATTAATACAAAATAATTTTAAAAAAAGTATAGGTTTTGATATTGAAAGTATTTCAATAGTAAATTTTTTATCATCTTTTTTGTTAGGAATTTTGGTAGCTTTAAATTTTACTAATAACGAAATATTAGTTTTATTTTATGGTGGTTTTTTAGGATGTTTTAGTACATTTTCTTCCTTTGTGTATAAATTATTTGATTTATTTAAAAAGAGAAAATTCCTTAAATTATTTTTACACTATAATATGGTAATAATTTTTTCATTCCTGTTCTTTTATTTGGGTTATTTTCTTATTCAGTTTTTTTAATTGAAAAAAAATAATTTAATTTATATTCTTTTAGCTGCTTACCTAGCTACTTTTTTAAGGTTAACTATAAATAATAATTTTTTTATTTCAATAATTGGATCATTTTTAGTGGGTTTTTTTATTGGTAGAAAATTAAGTTATTCAACTGAAAAAATTTTATTAAGTGGGTTTTTTTCTTGCTTTACATCCTTTAGCGGATTTATATATTTTTTGTATACAATTTTGAATCAAGGAGATTGGATAAAATTTATAATTTTTTTTAATTTAATCATTATCGTAAATTTTTTCACAATGCTTTTCGGGTTCTGGATAAGTAGAAAAATTACTTAAATTTCTTATAATAGTTTTGTTACTTTGATAAGGGATTATATTTATGAATGAAAATAATCTTGAAACAGTTACATCGTTATCTTCAGATTTAAGTTCAAGAGAAAATATTACTATTCAACTTGAGGATTTGCTTATCGCGGGAAATTATGATGAGGCGAAGTTACTTTTAGAGCCTTCCCAACCTGTTGATATTGCAGATGCTATTGGAAGCCTTCCACTAATATTGCAGGCATTAGCATTTCGATTATTAAAGAAAAATGAAGCAATTGAGGTTTATGAATACTTAGATCCAGTAGTTCAGCAAACTTTATTAGAAAGACTTCGTTCAGGAGAAGTTTTAGAAATCGTTGAAAAAATGTCTCCTGATGATAGGGTTCAACTCTTTGATGAATTACCTGCAAAAGTTGTACGAAAATTTTTATCTGCTCTTAGTCCTGGTGAAAGGAAAGTAACAGCAGAATTACTTGGATATGAGCCTGAAACTGCCGGAAGATTAATGACAACTGAATTTATAGATCTTAAAGAGATGCAAACAGCAGCTGAGGCTCTTTCTTTAGTTAGAAAAAGAGCCCCATTTACTGAAACTATCTATAGTTTATATGTTACAGATAAAGAAAGACATTTAACTGGTATTCTCTCTTTAAGAGACCTTGTAACTGCTGATCCCTCCAAGCCAATTGGAGACGTTATGACAAGAGATGTAGTGAATATAACTACCAATACGAATCAAGAAGAGGTTGCTAGAGCAATACAAAGATATGATTTTTTAGCTCTCCCAGTCGTTGATAAGGAAAAAAGACTTGTTGGTATAGTAACCGTCGATGATTTAATTGATGTTATAGAACAAGAAGCAACAAGAGATATTTATGCAGCGGGGGCTGTACAACCTGGAGATGAAGATGATTATTTTCAAAGTAGTTTGTTTACGATTGCTCGAAGAAGAATTTTATGGTTGTTAATTTTGGTTTTAGCAAATGGTTTAACGACAAAAGTTATAGCTATGAATGATCAAATATTGAAAGAAATAGTTTTATTGGCTGCATTTATTCCTCTACTTATAGGTACTGGGGGGAATGTTGGTGCTCAAAGCTCAACGGTTGTCATTCGCGGTTTAAGTACTCAAAAACTGAAGTCTCTTGGTGCAATTAAGGCAGTATTTAAGGAGGCAATAACAGGCGCTCTGCTAGGCGTTTTGATGATGCTCGTAGTATTTCCCTTTGCTTGGTGGCAAGGAGAAGGACCTTTAATTGCCTCTGCGGTTGGAATAAGTTTGATATCTATAACAACTTTAGCTGCTACAACAGGAGCGATTCTCCCTTTGTTGTTTGCCAGAATGAAATTGGACCCAGCCTTAATGTCCTCCCCTTTCATTACAACCGTAACTGATATTGCCGGTGTATTTATTTATCTCAGTACAGCAAAATGGCTATTAAGTTCTTCATTAGTCTAATCTCAGTAGGTATTTATTCTCATTTTTGTTAAATTGTGGATTTTTTTGTTTAACTTTACATTTCTTAATGGTATTGTTTACAAAACATCATTAATACTTCATGTCTTCTGAAACAATAAGTGAAAATAAACTAGCGACAATCGCAACTATAAAAGCTAGTAGTGATGTAGATCTTGTTCGATCATACTTGAGGGATATAGGAAGAGTTCCATTACTATCTCATGAACAAGAAATTACCCTAGGTCGCCAAGTTCAAGAGTACATGGAAGTTGAAAGAGCAGAATTAGAAATTATTGAGTTAACAGGAGATAAGCCTAGTATTGATGAATTATCAGCCAAATTAAACTTATCTACTTCCATAATTAAAAAAAGATTAAGAGCTGGACAGAGAGCTAAAGAAAGGATGGTTGCAGCAAATTTAAGATTAGTAGTAAGCGTTGCAAAAAAATATACAAAAAGAAATATGGAACTTTTAGATTTGATTCAAGAGGGAACTATAGGACTTGTCAGAGGAGTTGAAAAATTTGATCCAGCAAGAGGATATAAGTTTTCAACATATGCATACTGGTGGATTAGACAAGGTATTACAAGAGCAATAGCTGAAAAAAGTCGAGCGATAAGGCTACCAATTCATATAACTGAAATGTTGAATAAGTTAAAAAAAGGTCAAAGAGAGCTAAGTCAAGAAATGTCTAGAACTCCAACTGTAACTGAACTTGCAAAATACGTAGAGCTCCCTGAAGATGATGTTAAAGATTTGATGTGCAAAGCAGGGCAGCCAGTTAGTCTTGAAACCAAAGTTGGTGATGGCGAAGATACTGTTCTATTAGATTTACTGGCAGGGGGCGAGGATTTGCCAGACGAACAAATAGAGATGGATTGTATGAGAGGTGATCTGCATTCTCTTTTACATCAATTGCCTGATCTGCAATGTAGAGTTTTAAGAATGAGATACGGAATGGATGGTGATGAGCCAATGTCTCTTACAGGTATAGGAAGGGTACTAGGGATAAGTAGAGATAGAGTAAGAAATCTTGAACGAGATGGATTAAGAGGCTTGAGAAGACTTAGTGATAATGTAGAAGCTTATTTTGTCTCTTGAATAAATTCATTCATTAACTTATTTGTTTTTTCAGGTTCTTCATCATGAGGACAATGACCAGCCCCGCTTATAATATCTAATCTTTTAATATTCTTGAATTGTTTTTTCCACTCTCTTGCTTCATTTAAAGATTCCCAAGGATCTTTTTCTCCCCAAATCAATTGAATTGGAGCATCAAGCTTATCGAAAAGGTCAGTAGCGAGATAGTCATCAAATAAGTTAATAAAACCACGAAATGCTTCTTTTGAGTTTTCCCTTTGAGAGGGTTGATAAAGTATTTCAATCAATTCTTTATCAATATTTTTTCCTGTAGGGTAAGCTTGTTCAAGTATTTTCTTAATAATTTTTGGATTTGCAGCTCTTGTAAAAAGTGTATTGCTAATTAATCTTTGTCTGACTATGGTTTTAAGGACGGGTCTCAGTAGATTCATTAAAATATCACTTTTTTTTAAACGTTTATCATCCATAGTTCTTTGTGCGCAATCAATTAAAATAACACCTTTGCAATTATCTTTGAGGATTTGAGCAGCTTTCAATGCAATAACTCCACCAATTGAATTTCCTACTAAGTAAACGGGAGATTTAATGACCTCTGCACAAAATGTTGATATTTGATTACCCCATAATTCAAATGAATATTTAATTGAGTTTTCTCTATCGGGTTCGTAATCTAATAAAGAACTAGGCTGACTGCTTTCTCCAAATCCTAATAGGTCAATTGCGTAGCAGTTAGAAAATTTCCCAAGAAAATCTTGATTATATCTCCAGTGGTTTTTTGATGCCCCAAATCCATGAACCAATAAAATTTTTATATTTCTTTCAGAAGTAGATTCTTTTGATAGAGACCAAGAAATTTCCCAATTTTTCCACTTCCAAGTTTCAGATTTATTTAAAGACACTTTGAATATGTTTTGATTAAACTTTAATTCAAAAAAAAATTATTCGTTTTTAATAAATTATTCTTAGTTAAGAAAAAGCGTTTATTTTATGAAAAAAAAAAAGGTCATATGTATTGGAGAGGCTTTAATAGACAGAATCAGAAATAAGTCAAATCAAGAATTTACAGATTTTTTGGGTGGTGCGCCGGCTAATGTTGCGTGTGCATTAAGAAAATTAAAAATAGATTCAATATTTATAGGAAGTTTGGGTAGTGACGATTATGGAAAAAAATTCATTAAGCAATTTAATGAATTGGAGGTTAATTTGGATTTTTTGCAATTAGATAATGATTCATCTACTCGCGTGGTTAATGTAGGTAGAGATCAATTTGGAGATCGATTTTTTTCAGGCTTTGAGGAAAGTTCTCATTCATGCTTTGCAGATGAAGTTCTTAGTAAGAAATTAATCCAAAAAGAAATTTCTAATTTGGAGGAATCCCTTAAAGAAACAAAATATTTGGTTACAGGAACGATCTTGTTATCATCTCCAATATCAGCAGAGACTATTTTTTTTATTCTTGAACACGCTAAAAAATTTGCAGTTAAAATAGTTATTGATTTGAATTGGAGAGAGGTCTTTTGGGATCATTCAAGTTTTTCATCAGAAATTACTAAAGCTGCGAGAGTTAATTTAATCAAAAATTTTTTAAATCATGCAAATGTTTTAAAACTTGCCAAGGAAGAAGCAACTTTGTTTTTTGAGGATGAGAATCCCTTGCTTGTATCTCAACAATTGTCTAATAGACCAGATGTAATAATAACTGACGGGAAAAATCCCGTTACATGGTATATCAATGGATTACAAGGAATTACCGAAACTCCTTCTTCGCAAAAAATTGTTGATACAACTGGCGCAGGCGATGCTTTTCTAGCTGGTTTAATTTCAAAATTGATTTCTTCTGGCTATCCTTCAAATGAACTAGAGATAAAAGATTATATTAAGTTCGCAGGTGTTTGTGGATTATTAACTTGTCTTGGTGAAGGAGCTATCGAGCAACAGCCATATTATGAGAAGGTTAATAAATTTTTGGGATCTCTAATTTCGTAGTGTCTTCCATAACTTTTTGCGTAACTAATTTTTATTTTCCAGAAATTATCAATAACTTGTTCTATTAATTCTGGCCATTCAATCACTAAAATGGCTTGTCTTTGTATTGCCTCTTCTTCTTCTGAAAAAAAAACTTCTGTTGCTGAAGAAATATTTTCTAACCTGTATAAATCAAGGTGAATTAGCGGAATTCTTCCGGAGTTATAGTGATGCGATAAAGCAAATGTAGGACTTGTAATGTCCTCAGAGATTGATAAGCCTTCAGCAATCCCTTGAACAAATGAAGTTTTTCCAGCCCCAATTGGACCCTGTAATAGAACAATTGATTGGGAGGTTAATTTGTGTGAGAGTTTTTTTCCTAAATTTAAAGTCTCTTTTAAATTCTTAACAAACACAAAATATAGGAAAAATCATTTATAGTTTAATATAAAAAGTATTTACTAAATATGGTTATTGCAAATTCAGTTAAAACCTCTACACCTAATTACGTAGTTGCTGATATCTCTTTATCAGATTTTGGTCGTAAAGAAATTAAAATAGCCGAAACAGAAATGCCTGGATTAATGGCACTTAGAGATAAATATCATTCTGAAAAACCACTAAAAGGTGCAAAAATAGCTGGAAGTCTTCATATGACTATTCAGACAGCAGTCTTAATAGAAACTCTTGTTGATCTTGGTGCGGAAGTAAAATGGGCTTCTTGCAACATTTTTTCAACTCAAGATCATGCGGCAGCAGCTATCGCAGATAAAGGAATTTCTGTATACGCAAAAAAAGGTGAGAATCTTGATGAATATTGGCAATATACCCACTATATCCTTGATTGGGGTTCAGACTCTCCAAATATGATTCTTGACGATGGAGGAGATGCAACTGGTTTATTGATACTCGGTAGTAAAGCAGAAAAAGATTTATCTGTTTTAGATAATCCTGGTAACGAAGAAGAAATTGCTTTATTCAATTCTATTAAGTCTAAGTTGAAATTTGATAGTGACTTCTATTCTAGAATTAAGAGTAAAATTATTGGTGTCACTGAAGAAACTACAACAGGAGTCGCAAGACTTTATCAACTGCAAAAGCAAAATGCATTACCTTTCCCTGCTATCAACGTTAATGATTCAGTAACTAAGAGCAAATTTGATAATTTATATGGCTGCAGAGAATCTTTAGTTGATAGCATTAAGCGTGCAACTGATGTGATGATTGCTGGAAAGGTCGCTTTAGTTATTGGTTTTGGAGATGTAGGTAAGGGTTCAGCCCAGTCATTGCGTGGACTTGGAGCAATCGTAAAAGTTGCTGAAGTTGATCCAATTTGTGCTCTTCAAGCAGCAATGGAAGGTTTTAGCGTTGTTACGTTGGATGATGTTGTAAAAGATATAGATATCTTTGTCACTGCTACTGGTAACTATCAGGTAATAACACATGAGAATCTTCTAAAGATGAAAGATGAGGCAATTGTTTGTAATATTGGACATTTCGATAATGAAATTGATGTGGCTTCATTAAAAAATTATCAATGGGAAAATATTAAGCCGCAAGTTGATCATATAACTCTTCCTAGTGGAAATAAAATTATTCTTTTAGCTGAAGGTAGATTAGTCAATTTAGGCTGTGCCACTGGCCATCCAAGCTTTGTTATGAGTAATTCATTTACTAATCAAGTATTAGCACAAATCGAACTTTTTAATAAGTCAGAGCAATATGCGAAAGAGGTTTATGTTTTACCAAAACACCTAGATGAAATGGTAGCTAGATTACATTTAGATAAAATTGGTGCAAAATTAACAAAATTAACTAAAGAACAGGCTGATTATATTAATGTCTCTGTTGATGGACCTTATAAACCAGAACTCTATAGATACTAAGATTGAGTTTAATTTTTATAAATTTTCTTACTTCAATTCCTGATTACATCAGTTTGGCTGTTGAAAAAAATTCAACAATTGCATACCTTACTATTTGTCTGGCGATGTTTTTAGAAAATATAATTCCTCCAATTCCGTCGGAAATAATTATGCCGTTGGGTGGTTTTTTTGTTTATCAACAAAAATTAAACTTCTATATCTTAGTTTTTTGGGGATTACTAGGAACTATTTTAGGATCATTGCCTTGGTATTATTTAGGTAGATTAGTAAATGAAAAAAGACTTTCAAATTTTCTAGATAAAAAGGGAAAATATTTGGGTATTTCTTCTAATGACCTAAATAAAAGTAAAAGGTGGTTTGATAAATATGGGGTTTCTTTAGTTTTTTGGGGCCGATTAGTACCAGGCATAAGAACTTTAATTTCAGTTCCCGCTGGCATAGAACTAATGCCATTAAGAAAATTTTTGCTTTGGACTACATTTGGTAGCTTGTTATGGGTAGCACTTCTCAGTTACTCAGGATATTTATTTGGTGAAAACTATCTAATCATTGAAACTTACTTAGATCAAATCAAATATGTTGTAAAGCCAATTTTAATTTTAATTTTCTCTTATTTTTTTATAAAAATACTTATTAGATTTTTAAAAAATAATAGAGCTTAGAAAGGAATTTCACTTGAATTATTGCTGTTGGAATATTGGTTATTATCAGACTCTTTTCGTGAGCCTAGTAAGTTTAATCTATCTACCCTAACAACTGGTTTATACCTATCTTCACCAGTATTTTTATCTTTCCAACTATCAATTTTAAAGCTTCCTGTAATTCCTATTAATGATCCTTTTTTTACATAATCTGCGGCAATTTGCGCTTGCTTGCCCCATATTTCTAAGTTAAACCAATCTGGTTCTTCATCTCTGCTTCTTCTGTTAACTGCAATTGTGAAATTCGCTACGATACTACCTGATTCAAAATATCTGACATCTGGTTCTCGTCCTGCTCTGCCAACAAGATTAATAGTGTTAATTTCCATAATTTTTTTTTTTTTATATTACTCATATTTACAGGTTATGCTCAAAGTTTTACGTGCTATTCATAACTAAACGACAGAAATCCAAGAGCTTAGCAAAAAATAGATATATTATTTATAAAAAGAAATTCTTATTGTGATTTTTAACAGATTTAAATTTTCTAGAGATATTGGCATAGATTTGGGAACGGCCAATACTCTTATACATGTATCAGGAAAAGGCGTTGTTTTGCAAGAGCCTTCAGTGGTAGCTATGGATTTAGAAGAAGGGATTCCATTAGCTGTTGGTAAAGAAGCAAAGTTAATGCTTGGAAGGACTCCTGGCAATATAAGAGCCGTAAGGCCGCTGAGAGATGGGGTTATCGCAGATTTTGATGCTGCAGAACAAATGATAAAAACATTTATCCAAAAATGTAATGAAGGCAAGGGGATAGTAGCCCCAAGAATAGTGATTGGTATTCCAAGTGGAGTTACTAGTGTTGAGCGAAGAGCAGTAAGAGAAGCTGGATTAGCGGGAGCTCGAGAAGTTCATTTGATTGATGAACCTGTTGCAGCAGCAATAGGAGCATCATTACCAGTAACTGAGCCAATTGGAACAATGATTGTTGATATTGGTGGAGGTACTACTGAGGTTGCAGTATTGAGTTTAGGAGGAACTGTATTGAGTGAATCTGTTCGAATAGCAGGCGATGAAATAAATGAGTCAATTGCGCTATATCTTAAAAAAGTTCACAATTTAGTTGTTGGAGAGAGAACTGCAGAAGATATCAAGATTAAAATTGGATCTGCATTTCCGGATGATGATTTTGATAAAACTACTTTAGAGGTTAGAGGTTTACATCTTTTATCTGGTCTACCTAGGTCAGTCACTTTGACATCAGGAGAAATCAGAGAAGCTATGGCTGAAACACTGAGTAAAATAGTCGAAGCTGTAAAAAGAACTTTAGAGCGAACCCCCCCTGAACTTGCTGCAGACATAGTTGATAGGGGGATTATGCTTGCAGGTGGTGGAGCTTTAGTCAGAGGCATTAATGATTTATTGAGCGATGAAACAGGAATTTTTACTCACATAGCAGAAAACCCACTGCTTTGCGTAGTGAATGGTTGTGGAGAGGTGTTGGATGATTTCAAAAAACTCAAAAGAGTTGTTGACACTCCAGAATTTATTAGGAATGCCATAAGAGATTAATGTTATGTTAGGTACCCGACGAATTTCTACTAGTCGTTGGTGGCATAAAAAGAAAAATTGGTTATTTTTTGCAATTTTTTTATTTTTGGTTTTTGTAAGAATATCAAAAGGAGCTTTCTATAAAGATTTTTATTATTTTATCTCAAAACCTTTTTGGCCTGGTCAATTTCAAAAAGAAATTATTATTAAGAGTATAGATCAAGAATCTTTAATAAAATTAAATCTTCTTAAAAAGGACAATATTAGATTGCGGGAAATTTTATCTCTTCAACAATCTTCCGATAATGATAGTATTTTGGCAGCAGTTATTTCGAGAAAAACTGGAGGTTGGTGGAGACAAATAATCCTAAACAAAGGTTCAAAAGATGGCGTAGAAATTGGTAGTACTGTTACTGGCCCTGGTGGATTATTAGGAAGGGTAAATAATACTTCTTTATTTACTTCTTCGGTAACATTATTAACTTCTCCAGAAAGTAAATTAGGTGTATGGGTTGATAGAAGTCAAATTAATGGACTACTGGTTGGTTCAGGAGATAATTATCCTAATCTAATACTTTATTCAAAAGATGCTGATATTAAAGTAGGAGATTTTGTATCATCTTCTCCTGCGAGTTCTTTATTACCTCCAAATATCCCTATTGGGATTATCCAATCAATAGATGAGACATTGCAATCAAAAAAAACGGCAAAAATTTCACTTTTGGCAAAACCTCAAGTAATTGACTGGGTGCAAATTTTGAAAGTAAATATTTAATGAATAAATTTTTTATAAAAAATTTATCCATAATGAGCTTTGTTTTTATTCCAATTGCTTTTTTGTGGCACCCTAATTGGCTTGGATTTTTAGGCGTTCAACCATATTGGCCGTTATTTTGGTTATTGCCTTGGTCAATGATTAATGGATCAATCAATGGATTATTATTTGGTTTGTTTTTAGGTCTAATTTTAGATTCTCTGACTTTAGATAATAATTTTTCTCAAATACCAGGCTTAATTCTTTGTGGATTTTTGTTTGGCCGAATTAAATTACAAAGTGATATTTTGGTGGGACATTTTAGGTATGGTTTGATTTGTTCTTTTGGAAGTTTTTTATGCGGCACTCTTTATCTTTTACAAATTTTGTTTAGAAATTTTTCAGAGAGTAATTCTTTAATGTTTATTTCCGGTGTTAAAAATATCTTAGCTGAAGTTTTTTTGACAGGTTTTTTTGCTCCCTTTATTTGCTCCCAACTTTTAAGAATGTTTAAATTTTCAAGAAAAAAATTTTAGTAATAATTTTTGTCAAGAAGTAAAAAGTGTTTTAAAAAATTTATATTTTTAAATTATTGAAAATTTTTTAAACCTACGAAATATCACTATGAGGGTTCGTAATGTTATATTTTTAATTGTTAGAATAAATATTCAATGCAATAGTTCTTTGCTTTGAAATATCGAGAAATCTTATTTAACTATGTCAAAAGCAAGAATTTTAGTTGTTGATGATGAACCAGCAGTTTTGAAGGTATTAGTTACAAGGCTTCAACTAGCTGGATATCAAGTTTATTCAGCTACTAACGGTGAAGAAGCTCTTGAATCCTTTCACAAAGATTCCCCAGACTTAATAGTTCTCGATGTTATGCTTCCAAAAATGGATGGATTTGCAGTTTGTAGAAGAATTAGGGCTGAATCAGTAGTACCAATAATATTCTTAACTGCTTTAGAGGCTATTTCAGAGAGAGTTGCAGGTTTGGATTTGGGGGCTGATGATTATTTATCTAAACCATTTAGCCCAAAAGAGTTGGAGGCTAGAATAGCAACTATTTTGAGAAGAATGGGCCCAACTGTATCGGTTGCTGAAACTAAAGAAGTCCCCTCGGGCAAAGGAGTTATGAAGTTTGGTAGTTTAGTTGTTGATACTAATCGAAGACAAGTTTCTAGAGCTGGAGAAAGAATTAGTTTAACTTATACTGAATTTAGTCTCCTAGAATTATTATTTGACGAGCCTGGTAAAGTTGTCCCTCGGGCAGAAATTTTAGAACAGCTGTGGGGATATCCTCCCCGTAGAGCTGCAGACTTGAGAGTTGTAGATGTATATGTTGCGAGATTAAGAGGTAAATTGGAACCAGATCCAAGAAATCCAGAACTTATATTAACAGTTAGAGGAATTGGTTACGCTTCTCAGAGAGTTGGTGAAACAGCAACATCTTTGGCAAGTTGAACCATAGTCTGATAATTTTATTAAATAAAACAAATAAATTAAAATAAACTTTGTCTGAAATAAAAGAAGCACGCTTACAAAAAGCTAATTCACTTATTAGTAAAGGATTTGTTTCTTATGCACAAAATTTTAGGGTATCACATACTACCAGTTTTCTTATTCAAGAATTTGATTATTTAGAAAATGGTCAGGAAGAAGATTTCGGTGTTTCTATTGCTGGTAGAGTAATGGCAAAAAGGGTAATGGGTAAAATTGCCTTTTTCACAATAAGCGATCAAGAAAGTCAGATTCAGCTTTATTTAGATAAAAGAATTATTAATTTAAATTTAGAAAAACAAAAAATACTTTCTTTTGAAGATATTAAAGAAATTGTAGATATTGGGGATTGGATAGGTGTCCACGGAACTATTAAAAAAACTAATAAAGGTGAGCTTTCAATTAAAGTAGAAAAATGGGAAATGTTATCCAAATCATTACAACCTTTACCAGATAAATGGCATGGATTGACTGATATTGAAAAAAGATATAGGCAACGTTATCTAGATTTGATAGTGAATCCTTACTCTAAAAATGTATTCAAAACAAGAGCAAAATGCATAAGTTTTATAAGAAAATGGCTAGACAATAGAAATTTTTTAGAGATAGAGACTCCAATTCTGCAATCTGAAGCAGGTGGTGCTGAAGCAAGACCATTTATAACTCATCACAATACATTAGATATTCCCCTTTATCTAAGAATAGCTACAGAATTACATTTAAAAAGAATGGTTGTTGGAGGATTTGAGAAAGTATATGAATTGGGAAGAATCTTTCGTAATGAAGGGATCAGTACAAGGCATAATCCAGAATTCACCTCAGTTGAAATTTATCAAGCTTTTTCTGATTATGTCGATATGATGAATTTAACAGAAGAATTGATTAAAGATATCGTAGCTGATTCATGTGGGTCTTTACTTATAAATTATCAAAATAAAGAAATTGATTTTTCTAAACCTTGGTTAAGAATATCTATGAAAGATATTGTTAAAAAATATACAGGGATTGATTTTGATTCTTTCAATGGAGACTTTCTAGCAGCAAAACAAGCCGTTAAAAATATAAATGTTGATTTCTCTAATAAAGTAAATACTATTGGAAGACTTTTAAATGAGGTCTTCGAGCAAAAAGTAGAATCAAAACTTATAGAACCCACTTTTGTTATAGATTATCCTGTTGAAATTTCTCCTTTAGCTAGGCCTCATCTTGATAATAAAGAAATAGTGCAGAGATTTGAATTATTCATTGTAGGTCGAGAGTTGGCAAATGCGTTTAGTGAGTTGATAGATCCAGTAGATCAAAGAGAAAGAATGCAATTACAGCAATCTCTGAGAGATGAAGGAGATCTTGAGGCTCACTGTATAGATGAAGATTTCTTGAATGCTTTGGAGATTGGCATGCCGCCTACTGGAGGATTAGGTATAGGCATTGATAGGTTAATTATGTTAATTACTAATAGCGCATCAATTAGAGATGTCATCCCTTTCCCATTGTTAAAACCAGAAATAACTTCGAAAAAAGGTGAAAAATTACCCTTGAATGAAGTAAAATAGGTTAATTAATCCAATACGAAATTTTTAAATGAGTGGTGAACGTGTTGGTTTCCGTTTCAAACACGCGGATGCAGTAGTAAAAAGAAATCCTCAAGGCCGATCAAGAAGAGGATGGGTTATTGAACCAGTTGAGCAAACTACAAGTAGGGGTACAAAAATGCCTGCATACAAAATTCGCTGGAGAGATAGTGAGAGGCCTGAAACTGTATTACAGCATATGTTAATTGCAGATCCAGATCCTTCCCCACCTCCAAGTACAGTTATTTTAGATTGATAGTTTCAATAATTCTGTACAATATTTTTATCTTTTCAGTGCAGAGTTGATTTCTTTTTTTATACTTTTTTGTTTTTCATCTTGTCGTTTATCATGTAATTTTTTCCCTTTGCCGACTCCAATAGTTAGTTTAATCCATGAGCCTTTTAAATAAAGAGATAATGGAACAATAGTCATTCCTTTTTTTTCAGTATTAGATTTCATTTTTATTATTTCTTTTTTATGTAATAGCAACTTTCTATTTCTTAATGGATCATGATTAAAGAAAGACCCCACATTTTTATGTGGTGAAATGTGAACATTTAATAATAAGATCTCCCCATCTCTGAATGAACAGTATCCGTCTCTTAAATTTGCTTTCCCATTTCTAATAGACTTTACTTCAGTCCCTAAAAGCTCAATCCCTGCTTCGATTGTTTCAGATATTTCATATTGAAATTTTGCATATCTATTTTCAGCTAGAAGTTTAAAATTATTTGCTTTATTAGTATTTTTTTTAACTTTGTTTGAATTTTTTGTCATTTTAGGTTTAAAAAATCTTTCTTCTCAGAACAATTGCAATTAACCTTTCATTATGGCAATTATTTCTTCCAATATAGGTGATAATGACTTTTCTCCTCGTAAAAAAGAGCTTAGACTAGTTGATTCAAAAATCATTCCAGAAGAAAAGAAAAATAATAATCTGAACTTAGCTCGACCTCTTACTTTTAAAGAATTTATTGGCCAAGAACAACTTAAATCCTCTTTAAGAATATCTATAGATGCTTCAATTTTAAGAAAAGAACCTTTGGAGCATACTCTTTTATATGGACAGCCTGGTCTAGGTAAGACTACTCTTGCTTTTTTAATAGCACATGAATTGAATACAAAATGCAGGATAGCGACTGCAACAGCAATTGAAAGACCAAGGGATATTGTAGGTTTACTTCTTGGATTAAAAGAAGGTGAAGTTTTATTTATCGATGAGATACATCGTTTAAATAGGTTAACTGAAGAGTTGTTATATTCCGCAATGGAAGATTTTAGACTTGACTTAACTATGGGAGCTAATAGAGGTGCCCGTTGCAGAACAATTAATCTTCCTAGGTTTACTCTGATTGGCGCTACAACTAAATTAGCCTCAATAAATGCACCTCTAAGAGATAGATTTGGTATATCTCAAAAAATTGAATTTTATACATATGATGAATTAAAACAAATTATTGTTAATTTCTCCCGATTAATAAACCTCAATTTAGACGATGAAGCATCTTATGATTTAGCAAAGATATCTAGAGGGACTCCAAGAATTGCTTTAAGATTACTAAGACGAGTTAGAGATTATGCTCAAGTTGTTATGAATACTAATAAGATCTCCGTAAATTTAATAAAAAAAGCTTTAAATTCTTTTCAAATAGACGAAAAAGGTTTGGATTCTTTAGATAGACACTATTTGTCTTTTCTTAACCAAAACAATAATATTCCAACTGGCCTTGATTCAATTGCAGCTGGTTTGGGTGATGATTCTTCAATGTTAGAATTTGTAGTAGAGCCTTATCTCATAAAAATTGGTTTCCTTACGAGAACTCCTCGAGGAAGATTGCTTACTGCTCTAGGAAAAAAATACATTAGTTCAAAAAATGATAACTTTTAAAAAAGTTAAGGCTTATTTTTTATTAATTTTTATTTTTCTCAATATTTTTTGGATTCCACCATGCTATTCAATATCTTTGAGAGAGGATTTGTTTAAAAATGCATACGATCTAAGTTCAGGCGGAAAATTCAATCTCGCTTTGCAAGAATGGAATCAGTATCTCGATTCTTATCCTGATGATGCTGCAGGTTTTAGTAATAGAGGAAATGTAAGACTTGTTATAGGAGATGTAAAGGGATCAATAGATGACCAAAATAAGGCAATAAGTTTGAATCCCAGTGAAATAGATCCTTACATCAACAGGGGGATAGCAGAGGAAGCATTGGGTTTATGGTCACAAGCGAAAAAAGATTATATGTTCGTTATTTCGCAAGACAGTAAAAATTTTTCTGCATTATATAATTTGGCAAATGTAGAAGGATCTACATCACATTGGGATACAGCAAGAGATTTATTTTCAAAAGCTGCTTTATTTAATCCTGGATTTGCCATGGCTAGGTCAAGTTTGGCGTTAGCAGATTTCCAGTTGGGGAATATTGATGAATCTGAAAAAGAATTAAAAAAATTAATTAGACGTTATCCAACCTTTGCAGATGCTAGGGCAGCTTTAACAGCTTTGAATTGGTATAAGGGCGAATCTGGAAAAGCAGAGAGTAATTGGATAGCGGTAACTGAATTAGATCCTAGATATAGTGATGAAGAATGGTTAAAAAAAATAAGAAGATGGCCTCCACAACCAATTAAAGATTTGATGAACTTTATCGATTTAAAATAAGTAATGAATACAGATCAGTTTCATAAAAAAATTGATTCGTTTAATGATGAATTAATTAACTTAAGAAGACATATCCATGCACATCCAGAATTAAGTGGACTTGAAAATCAAACAGCGATCTTGATCAGTGGTTTTCTAAAAAATATTGGTTGGAATGTTAGAGAATCTATAGGTAGGACTGGAGTTATTGCTGATTTTGGCCCCTTAGATAAAGGTATTATAGGTTTAAGAGTGGATATGGATGCTTTGCCAATATTTGAGGAAACTAAATTAAGTTTTTCTTCAAAAGTAGATGGTGTTATGCATGCCTGTGGCCACGATTTGCACATCTCGATTGGATTGGGTGTGGCAAAAATTATTAAGGATTTAAAATTGAACTTTGGGACTCGGATAATTTTTCAGCCCGCTGAAGAAATTGCAAGTGGAGCTAGATGGATGATTAAGGATGGTGCAACTAACGGGTTAACACATATTTTGGGAGTTCATGTCTACCCTGATTTATCCGTAGGGACTATTGGGATTAAAGAGGGAAGTTTAACCGCAGCTGCTGGAGAAATTAAGGTTGAGATTAAAGGAAAATCAGCCCATGGTGCTCGGCCTCATGAAGGAGTTGATGCTATTTGGGTGGCTTCTAAAGTGATCTCGGGAATTCAAGAATCGATAACAAGGAAGTTAGATCCTTTAGATCCTGTGGTATTAACTTTTGGTAAAATAAATGGCGGCAATGCATTCAATGTTCTTGCAGAAAAGGTTAATTTAATTGGTACTGTTAGATGTACTAATCATAAATTATTTACTAATATTGGTAATTGGCTCAATGAAAATATTACTTCTTTAGCTAATAGTTGCGGAGCTGAAGCAGAAGTAATATTTAGAGAAATCACTCCGGCAGTTAATAATAATTCTGAAATTAATAGAGTCCTCAGAGATTCGGGAATTAAGGTTTTAGGTCAAGAAAATGTTATTGAATTACAAAAACCATCATTAGGAGCTGAGGATTTCGCTGAATTCTTAAGTGATATTCCAGGAGCCATGTTTCGGCTTGGTGTTTCTAGTTCAAATGGGTGTGCTCCTCTTCATAGTTCTAAATTTAATCCGGATGAAAGAGCTATTGCTATCGGAATTAAAGTAATAACAGAATCCATAGTAAAATTAAACATTGAAAAAATTAATACTGTTGCTAAATGAAAGTTAATAAAAGATTTATCTTATCTTTTGTGGCTCCTTTAATGATCCTAATATCTACAATGGGATTGATATTTAGGGACAATTCTAGGAAGATTTTTTATTTACCTATTGGATTAATGGGGTTTGCAATTATTTTGGATAGGGGTATTAGTAGACAATTGGATAGAAAAAATATTTTAAAAAAGATAAAGTCTTATCAAAAAGTTAAATAAAATTATTTTATTTATTTTCATGCAATAAAAGATGACTATTTTTTAGAAAAGAGCTATTAATAAGATTAATACTAGGGGTGCTAAAAAATTTAACTTAGCTGAGATCATACCCTTTGAAACTGAATCATTAATTTTGATGCAGGGAAGTGGAAATATGATCAAACTTTAGTAATAACATTTTAAAAAATTACGAAATTATGAGAAGTTCTTGGATTAAGCCCCGTCTTGGGAAAGACAATGTAACTCAGATGAACTTTGCGAGAAACGGTTATATTACTGAAGAAATGGATTTTGTTGCTAAAAAAGAGAATCTACCTTCTTCTTTAATAATGGAGGAAGTAGCGAGAGGAAGATTAATTATTCCAGCTAATATTAATCATATTAATCTTGAACCAATGTCTATAGGTATTGCTTCTAGATGCAAAGTTAATGCCAATATTGGTGCTTCGCCTAATGCAAGTGATATCAATGAAGAAGTAGAAAAGCTGAAACTAGCTGTTAAGTATGGTGCTGATACGGTTATGGATCTTTCTACGGGAGGAGTAAATTTAGATGAAGTGCGGCAAGCAATTATTCAAGAATCTCCTGTTCCTATAGGTACTGTTCCTGTTTATCAAGCTTTAGAAAGTGTACATGGTTCAATAGATAGACTAACAGAAGATGATTTTCTTCATATTATTGAAAAACATTGTCAGCAGGGCGTAGATTATCAAACTATTCATGCAGGTCTTTTAATAGAGCATTTGCCAAAAGTCAAAGGAAGAATTACTGGAATTGTCAGTAGAGGGGGAGGTATTTTAGCTCAATGGATGTTACATCATTTTAAGCAAAATCCTCTTTATACCAGGTTTGATGATATTTGTGAGATTTTTAAGAAATATGATTGTACTTTTTCTCTAGGCGATTCACTAAGGCCTGGATGTTTGCATGATGCTTCTGATGATGCTCAGCTAGCTGAATTGAAGACCTTGGGCGAGCTTACTAGAAGAGCATGGGAACATAATGTTCAAGTAATGGTTGAGGGTCCTGGTCATGTGCCTATGGACCAAATTGAGTTTAATGTGAGAAAGCAAATGGAAGAATGTTCAGAAGCTCCTTTCTATGTACTTGGTCCATTAGTCACAGATGTTTCTCCTGGTTATGACCATATATCAAGTGCTATTGGGGCCGCGATGGCAGGGTGGTATGGAACTTCTATGTTATGTTATGTAACCCCAAAAGAACATCTTGGTCTCCCAAATGCAGAAGATGTACGCGAAGGATTAATTGCTTATAAAATAGCTGCTCACGCTGCTGACATAGCAAGGCATAGAGCTGGTGCCCGTGATCGAGATGATGAACTTAGTCATGCAAGGTATAACTTTGATTGGAATAAGCAATTCGAACTTTCATTAGATCCAGAAAGGGCAAAGCAGTACCATGATGAAACACTACCTGAAGAAATATTTAAAAAGGCAGAGTTCTGTTCAATGTGTGGTCCAAAACATTGTCCAATGAATTCAAAGATTTCAGATGAATCTCTTGATCAGTTAAAAGATAAACTTGAAGAATGCAATACTTCAGCGTAGTTATCAGTCACTAGTTATAGAATTTCCTTCGTTTTACTAACTACGTTTTCGACTGTAAATCCAAAATTCTTCATACATTCTCCACCTGGTGCTGATGCACCAAACCTATCCATGGTAATACAAATTCCTTCAAAACCTGTATACTTATGCCAACCAAATGAATGGGCAGCTTCTACTACAACTCTCTTTTTCACACTACTAGGTAAAACACTTTTTTTGTAAGATTCTTCTTGCTCTTCAAAAAGTTCTACACAAGGCATAGAAACAACTCTAACTTTTTTACCTAAGTTTGAAATTTGCTTACTTGCTTCAATGCAAAGATTCAGTTCGCTTCCAGTACCAATAAATATCAGATCTGGTGTTCCTTCGCAATCGGAAACTATATATCCTCCTAGAGCAACTTTGTCGATTGAAGTATTTTCTTGATTTGGCATACCTTGCCTACTTAAACAAAGGGCAGAAGGTCTTTTTCGATTTTGAATAGCTAGCTTATAAGCTCCACTTGTCTCATTTCCATCACCTGGTCTGAAAACTAGCATATTAGGCATGGCACGAAGAGAGGGGATAGTTTCAATAGGTTGATGTGTTGGCCCGTCTTCTCCTACACCAATTGAATCATGAGTTAATACATATATCACTCCTAATTCGCTGAGTGCTGAGAGTCTCATTGAACCTCTCATATAATCAGCGAAAACAAGGAAGGTTCCACCGTAAGGGATAAGACCGCTATTGTGATATGCAATACCATTTAGTACAGCGGCCATAGCATGCTCTCTTACACCAAAATGTAAATATCTTTTTTCGGGACTATGAGGCTGGAATGATCCAGTTTCACCCTTGATATCTGTGTAATTAGAATGAGTTAAATCTGCGGATCCACCAATTAATTCAGGCAGGTTAGGTCCTAGTGCACCTAAACATATTTGTGAATGCTTTCTGGTGGCTAACCCTTTATCATCAGGTGTATATGTGGGAAGATCTGAGTCCCAATTCTCAGGTAATTGGCCTTTTAACATTCTGTCTAACTCGGCTCCTTCGGAAGGATATTTTTTTTGATATTCTTCAAATTTAGAATCCCATTCTTTCTCTAAATTTTCACCTTTGTTTATTGATTTTCTAAAATGCGCATATACTTCATCTGGTATTTCAAATGGAGGATATTCCCAATTTAGGAAATCTCTAGTTAATGCAGCTTCTTCTTCTCCAACAGCTGCTCCATGAATTCCAGCAGTATCTGATTTATTGGGCGAACCATAGCCTATGGTTGTAGAAATTTTTATAATTGAAGGCTTGTCTGTAATTAATTTTGCTTTTTCGATAGCTTCAGTTATTCCTTTAACATCATGATTGCCATCTTCAACATGTTGTACATGCCATCCATAAGCTTCGTATCTTTTTAATACATCCTCGGTAAAAGAAACGTCGGTTCTCCCATCAATCGTAATTTGATTGTCGTCATAGAGTGCAATTAATTTCCCAAGCTTAAGATGACCAGCTAGTGAGCAGGCTTCTGATGCAATACCTTCTTGATTACAGCCATCACCCATTATTACGTAAGTATAGTGATCAACGATATTGCAATCAGGTTTATTAAATTTAGCTGCTAAGTGTGTTTCAGCTATTGCTAAACCAACTGCATTTGAAATTCCAGCTCCAAGAGGTCCAGCCGTAACTTCAACACCTTCAGTTTCGAATGTTTCTGGATGTCCAGGAGTTTTTGATCCCCATTGCCTAAATTCCTTAATATCTTCTATAGAAACTGATTTATATCCTGTCAAATGCAGCAAGGAATACAACAGCATACAGCCATGACCAGCAGATAATACAAAACGGTCTCTGTTAAACCATTTTGGGTTATTAGGGTTGTGATTAAGTATGTTTTGCCATAATGCATAACCCATAGGAGCACATCCCATTGGCAATCCGGGATGTCCACTATTAGATTTATTTACTGCATCTACAGCAAGCATTCTTATACTATTTACACAAAGTGATTCTAATGAAACAGATGCAGCGACCATTGTTTTAAAATAAGTTAAGTTTGAAATACAGGATTGGTTGTCTTTAATTCATTTTGCTGAAAGCAAGGCAAACATTGTGACCACCAAAGCCGAAAGAATTAGAAAGAGCAACTCCTACTTGAGCTTCTCTTGCATTGTTTGGTACATAATCAAGATCACATTCAGGATCCCGATTGACGTAGTTAATTGTAGGAGGGATAAAATTATGTGTCAAAGAAAGTATACAAGCTACAGCTTCTATACCTCCTGAACCTCCTAGGAGATGACCTGTCATCGACTTAGTAGAGCTTACAGGAATGAGGTAAGATCTGTCTCTAAAGATAGATTTAATTGCAGAAGTTTCATTTTTGTCATTAGCTGATGTACTTGTTCCATGAGCATTTATGTAATCGACTTTTTCAAGGCTAAGACAAGCATCTTCAATTGCTAATTTAATAGCTT
>JAOIPS010000007.1 GCA_028141225.1 Prochlorococcus sp. AH-736-L23 | reverse complement strand
TTCACTGGCATAAATACAGCATCTATCTGAAGTAAATCAATAGCATTTGTCTCTTCACTCTTACGGTCTACGGGTCTATATCCAACACCTCTTTCAACGTGGATTTCCAACTCTAAGTTATGACCCTCCTGAATAGTCGCGATCGGTTTTTCGCCGTCAACAATTTCAACTTGAGAGGAGAATTGTATGTCATTCGCCTTCACCTCCATTGGACCACTCGCTACTAACCTCCCGATTTCGAGCTCTGGATTAGAACTATTTATTGATAGTTGCTTGCAATTAAGAAGAATATCTAAAACGTCTTCTCTAACTCCAGGAATAGTGGCATATTCATGATTAATTCCTGCTATTCTTACTGCAGTAACTGCACTCCCTTCAAGCCCTCCCATAAGGACTCTTCTGAGGGAATTACCCAAGGTTGTAGCTTGTCCCCTTTCTAGAGGGCCAATTAAAAAAGTTCCTGTTTGGGAGCGATCATCTGCTATTTGATGGTCGATTCTTTCAATCTGGTATTGCAACACGGAAAATAATGAGGTTAAGAATTTTTTTTGGGGGGGGGGGTTGAGAATGGTTAAGACCTAAACGCGTCTCCGTTTAGGTCTCCTGCATCCATTATGAGGTAATGGAGTTACATCTCTTATTAGAGTTATTTCTAATCCGGCCACTTGTAAAGCTCTTATGGCCGTTTCCCTACCTGCGCCAGGCCCTCTAACTAGTACTTCTATTTGTCTCATGCCTTGATCAAGTGCTCTTCTAGCTGCAGCTTCAGCAGCTGTTTGAGCCGCAAATGGCGTACCTTTCCGAGCACCTTTAAATCCACTTGCGCCTGCAGAAGACCAAGAAATTACATGGCCAGAGGTGTCAGTAATTGAGACGATCGTATTATTAAATGTGCTTTGAATATGTACCACGCCATTGGGTACATTACGTTTAGATTTCTTGGAACCTGTTTTTTTTACTGTAGCTGCCATGATGTTTTAATTTAATACTTCAATTTGTAAATAGATTTAGTTATTTATTTTTTTCTTCCAGCAACTGTTTTCCTAGAACCCCTTCTTGTTCTTGCATTGGTTCTGGTTCTTTGACCTCTTACTGGAAGACTCATTCTGTGTCTTCTTCCTCTTACACACCCTATATCTTGTAGACGTTTTAAAGCCATTCCCTCTTTTCTTCTCAAATCACCCTCTAAAGTGAATTCTTCTGTAGCACCTCTGAGCTTTTGAACATCAGAATCTGAAAGGTCTTTGACACGAGTATCAGGGTTTACACCCGTATTAGCAAGAATTAGCTTTGATCTCGTTAAACCAATTCCATAGACGTATGTTAGTGCAATTTCAACTCGCTTTTCGCGAGGGATGTCAATTCCTGCAATCCTGGCCACGTGTTTTGAATAAGTAAAAGTTTGAATTTTAGGGTTGAAGTTTAACCCTGACGCTGTTTATTGCGAGGTCTTTTCTTGTTGATAACATAGATTTTACCTCTTCTCCTCACGATCTGATCGTCAGGACTAATTTTTTTGACTGAAGATCTGACCTTCATAGGGGTTTAACAAATAAAACGTTAATACTATATTCTACATCATCATCAAGCCATTTTTTGTTTGATATCAGAGGAAATGGTTTTTAAATCTCTATCAGCATCAATATATTCTAACAATGAGAGATCCTTAAAATATTGAATTAATGGTTCTGTAGTTTTTTTATAAATGTCAACTCTTGTTTTAATTGTCTCTTCCGTATCATCTTTTCTTCCTCTTAAAAGCAAACGCTTAATTAGTACTTCTTCTGGTATATCTAAATAAAAAACTAATTCCAAAGGTTGATTTATTTCCTTCAAGACTTCATTCAATGAATCTGCTTGGGATAAATTTCTTGGGTAACCATCTAAGATCCAACCTTTATTATCCTTAACTAAATTTTGCCTTACAATCTTTAGTACCAGTTCATCACTAACAAGTTCCCCTCGATTCATAATATCCTTTACCTGAATACCAAGGGTAGTTTTCATTTCGATTTCTTTTCTTAATAATTCTCCAGTAGAAAGGTGTAAGTAAGAATTAGTTTTACTTAGCAATTCTGCTTGGGTCCCTTTTCCTGCTCCAGGAGCTCCTAAAAATAGTAAATGTTTCTTCATTAATTATTAATTAGTCCCTCATACCTTTGTGAAATAACATAAGTTTGAATTTGCTTAGCAGTATCTATAGCAACACCTACAAGAATAAGTAATGAAGTTGCTCCTAAACCTTGAAAGGTCTGCACATTTGTAGCTCTTTCTACTGCAGCTGGGATTATAGCTACTGAACCCAGAAATAATCCGCCCAATAAAGTCAACCTATTTTGTATACCTGATAGGTAGTTTGCTGTATTAGTTCCTGGTCTAACTCCTGGTATGGCTACTCCACCTTTCTTTAAATTTGAAGCTACATCAACTGGATTAATAGTAAGAGATGCATAAAAATAGGAGAATCCCAAAATCAGTGAGAAGAATGTAAGAGCATATGGCCATGGATTAGAAGATCCTGGATTTAAACTACCGGCTAACTTTATTAAGACTGGATTACCGGTAACATTTGCAATAGTTATAGGTAAAAAGATTAAAGCAGATGCAAATATGATAGGCATGACTCCTCCTGCATTTAATTTCAAAGGTAAATAACTTTGCCTTGTAGGAAGTAATGTTGAATTTCCTATCTGCCTTTTTGCACTAACAATTGGAATACGTCTTGCTCCCTCTTGTACAAAAATGATCCCAACAATTGTTAGTAAAAATACTCCAAGTAAAACTGCTATACCTAAAACATCTCCTCTATCGCCAGTTTGAGCTTTTTCAATCGTTGAGCTTAGAGCTTTAGGTAAAGTCGAAACAATATTCAAAAAAATTACAAGTGAAGCTCCTTGACCTATCCCTTTCTCCGTAATAATTTCACTAAACCACATTACTAACATTGAGCCAGTAACCAAGGCAATTGAGGTTTGTAAGACAAATGTAGTCTCACTTATCCCCTGAATAGCATATTGTCTGAGAATTAAGGAAAAAATTATACTTTGCAAAAAACCCCATCCTAATGAAACATATCTTGTTATTTGAGCAATTTTTCTTCTTCCCGCTTCCCCTTCATTTTTTTGCAAATCTTCAAGCACAGGCAATGAAGCTGTCAGAAGCTGAATAATAATTGATGCGTTGATAAAGGGAAGAATGCCTAATGCGAATATTCCTAAAGTTGAAATTCCTCCTCCGGTAAAAATATCTAAAAAACCTATTAATTGCCCTCCTTGATCTATAAAACTTTTAAAAGCAACCCTATCAATACCAGGCATAGGGATATATATACCAAGTCTTACTAAAAGTAGAAGACCTAAAGTAGTTAAAACTCTACCCCTTAGCTCTTTATTTAGAAATAATTGGGAAAGTATTTCAGAAGCGCTAGGATTTCTACTTTTGTTGACAAACATTTTGAAGTTTACCTAAATTTTTAATAAATTTATTTATTATTTATAAGCTCGCAGGATCCACCTGCGTCCTCAATTTTTTGTTTTGCAACTTTTGTAAATGCATGAGCTTGGACTTTTAACTTTACATTAAGTTTTCCGTTACCAAGAATTTTTAATGGAAATTTTGGCTTGAAGATTAATCCTTTTTTAACTAGTGAGTCTAAGTTAACTGTTTCGTTATCTTTAAAATCGTTTAATTTTTCTAAATTAATTATGGAAAATTTCTTTTGATTAATTATTTCAAAGTGCTTTAATTTTGGAACTCTTCTATATAGTGGCATTTGGCCACCTTCAAAACCTGGACGTGTAGGTCTTCCAGAACGGGACTTTTGTCCTCTCATTCCAAAACCACATGATGCACCCTGTCCGGCCGAAATACCTCTACCTTTTCTTAATTTTTTCTTTCTCGATCCAGAGTTTGATTTAAGTGTATTTAATGTTGAAGTCATAATTTTTAAGAATAGAGCTGTTCAAGTGAGATACCTCTCTCCCTTGAGGCAGATTTGTGTGTTCTTAATTGAGAAAGAGCTACCATAGCAGCTCTTGCATTATTCAAAGGTGTTTTACTACCCAACCTTTTTGCTAATACATTTTTTATACCTGCTAATTCTAAAACTGTTCTTATTGAACCACCAGCAATTACTCCTGTACCTGGGGCAGCTGGTCTAATTAGTACATTAGCAGCACCATCTCTACCTTTAGATAAAGTCGGTATTGAATTATTAGGGGTTAAGGGAACCCTAACAAGATTCTTTTTACCATCAGAAACTCCCTTTCTCACCGCACCAATGACATCCCCTGCCTTACCAACTCCTACTCCAACTTGACCTTTCTCATTACCTACTACAACAATTGCTCTAAAACTCATTTTTTTCCCACCCTTGACAGTCTTAGAAACACGTCGAATTTGAACAACTCTTTCTTGCCAATCAGAATCTCTCTCTAGATTTTTTGAATCACTTCTTTTATTTCTTTTTCGATCATTGCGATTATTCTTTTTTTGTTCTACGGGCATAGCTCCAGGAACATTATTGTTCTTGGATTGAATATCTTGTTTTGATGGAGTGTCAGTCATAGTAAAAAATTAAGAGTTAGAATTCTAGGCCAGCTTCACGAGCAGCGTCTGCAAGTGCCTTTACTCTGCCGTGATATAAATTACCTCCACGGTCAAAAATTACTTGCTTAATACCTTTTTTTATCGCTCTCTTTGCTAATAATTTTCCAACAATGGAAGAGGAATTACAATCAGAAGGTAATTTCTCAGATTTTTCTCTTAATTCCTTATCAACAGTTGAAGCTGAGCAAATAGTTGCTTGAGCGGTATCATCTATAACCTGGGCATAGATATGATTATTAGAGCGAAAAACAGACAATCTTGGACGTGTTGAATCTCCAATTAAGAATCTCCTTAATCTTCTATGTCTTTTTTGGGTTTGTAATTTCCGGGAAAGTTTGGTCATTGTTTTAATTGGAATTATTTTTTGCCAGATTTACCAGCTTTTCTGAGAATTCTCTCATCATGGTATTTAATTCCTTTACCTTTATATGGTTCTGGAGGTCTAATTGATCTGATTTTTGCTGCTTCATTACCAACAATTTCCTTATCAATTCCAGATACAGTAACGTTTGTATTACTCTCAACTTTGTATGTTATACCATCAGGGGGGATCATTTCTACAGGATGACTATATCCTGCACTAACAACTAGATTTTTGCCTTTAACTTGTGCTCTGGATCCGACGCCTACAATTTCAAGTTTTTTTGAAAAACCTTGACTAACCCCTACAACCATATTTGCAATTAAGGCTCTGCATAAACCATGTCTTTGTCTCGAGAATATTTTGGTGGTAGTTGGAATTACCACAACAGTATTATCTTTTTTATCAAAACTAACTCCCTCTGGCATCTGACGTTTTAACTCACCTTTGGGGCCCTTAACTGTAACTGTTAATCCATCAAAATCAACAGTTACTTTATCTGGTATTGGTACTGGTGTTTTTCCAATTCTTGACATGATTAATCCTCCTTAATAAACATAGCAAAGTACTTCGCCACCTATACCTTGCTTCCTAGCATCACGGTCACTCATGACACCTTTAGAAGTAGATATGATAGCAACTCCGAGGCCTCCAAGAACTTTTGGTAAAGCTCTAGTATTTTTGTAAATTCTCAAACCAGGTTTACTAACTCTTTGCATGGATCGTATAGTAGGGAATTTATTCTTGCCACTATATTTCAGACCAAGTATGATTTGTGACTTATAGCCTTCACCTTCTTCGTTAATGTCAGAAATGAATCCCTCTTTTTGAAGCACTTTTGCAATACTTAGGGACATTTTTGAACTTGGGATTGTTGTGGTTGTATGCTTTTTTTGACTCGCATTTCTAATTCGAGTAAGCATATCTGAAATAGGATCGTGATTTGACATGGTTTTTAATTTAATTCTTACTAAAAGGCATTCCTAACTCTTGCAAGAGAGCTTTACCCTCTTGATCAGATCTCGCACTAGTGACAATAGTTATATCCATACCTCTTATTGAATCTATTTTATCAAAAGAGATTTCAGGAAAAATTAATTGCTCTTTCACTCCAACGGTGTAATTCCCTCTCCCATCAAAACTTTTTGGATTAACTCCTCTAAAGTCTCTTATTCTCGGTAAAGCAAGATTTATAAACCTCTCTAAAAAAGAGTACATTCTATCACCTCTTAAAGTTACAGTACAACCAATTGGCATTCCTTCACGAATTTTAAAACCCGCAATAGCTTTCTTGGCCCTAGTTACTAGTGCCTTTTGTCCTGTAATTGTTGCCATTTCATTTAAAGAAGCCTCTAAAGCTTTTGAATTCGAAGCAGCCTCTCCAAGACCTCTATTAACGTTGACTTTGACAACTTTAGGTACTTGATGAATATTTTTAAGACCAAGTTCCTTTAGAAGTTTTGGTCTAATTGATTCTTTGTAGCGATTTTTTAGAGTCATAATTTTTTTGTTAATTCTGGTCTTTGTCAGAATTGATAAATTAGAAAAAGTTTAAATCTGGTTTCTGATGAAAAATTAATCAATTACTTCACCAGTTTTCTTCAGTCTTCTTTTCTTAACTCCCTCTTTATCAATAAAGTATTCAATCTTACTTATAAGATTTTTTTCTTTTGAGAAGAACATTACATTTGATGCATGTAAAGATGCCTCCTCTGTAAGAATTCTTCCAGTTTCACCTTCCTGAGTTGGTTTTACATGTTTGGTCCGAAGATTAATTCCTTTCACTACAACTCTATTTTCAAGAGGGATAGTTTTTAAAACCTCTCCAGTTTTGCCCTTTTCTTTTCCATTAATTACCTTAACTAAATCTCCAGTTTTGATTCTCATTTTTATTCTTTGGAAATTCTTCTTTTGTTTTAATGAGTCCAACATTTAAATCACCTCCGGAGCAAGAGAAACAATTTTAGTATAGTTTTTATCCCGCAGTTCTCTGGCTACAGGACCAAAAACTCTAGTACCTTTTGGATTCTTATCCTCATTAATCAAAACGGCAGCATTGTCATCAAATCTAATTGAATTACCTGTATTTCTTCTTAATGTTGCTTTTGTTCTAACGATAACGGCTTTCACAACCTCAGATTTCTTAACTCCCATATTCGGAAGTGCATCTTTAACAGTTGCTACAATTACATCCCCAACATGTGCATATCTTCTATTAGAACCTAAAACCCTAATACATTGGAGTCTCTTCGCTCCGCTATTATCAGCAACTGTTAAATAGGTTTCTTGTTGAATCATTTTTTAACCTCCTTAGCTTGGCTTGTCTTATTGAGAATTTCTTCTATCGCCCATCTTTTATGAGCGCTAAGCGGTCTAGTTTCTCTGATTTTAACTCGATCACCTAAAACACATGTATTTTCAGGATCATGAGCCTTATATCTCGTGGTTCTACTTACAATTTTTTTATAAGTGGGATGTGGATATCTATTAATAACAGCAACAACAACTGTTTTATCCATTTTGTCGCTGACAACAGTACCAATTCTTTCTTTAAGTGCCATAACTAATAATTAATCAGAAGTAGTTTTAGAAGCAGATTGACTTTTACTGAGAGTTAGTAATTGCGCAACTTGTTTCTTGATGATTTTAAATTTATGAGTTTCATTAAGCTGTCTCGTAGCTTGCTTGAATCTCAAATCAAAAAGATCTTTTCGTAATTGGTCAATCTTTTCAGTAATTTGATCAGAATTTAATTTTTTAAATTCTTTAAGAGACTCTGAGTTTTTCATTGTTTAACCTCCTCTTGTGATTTTTTTGTAATATTTTTCTTTTCTTTGGAGGCAACTTCTAGATTTTTATCAATGGAGATAAATTTTGTTTTTACAGGAAGTTTGTATTGAGCCAGACGCATAGCTTCCTTCGCAATATTCTCAGTGATATCTTCACCACCCATTTCAAAAAGTATTCTTCCTGGTTTTACAACTGCGACCCAAAACTCTGGATTACCTTTACCAGAACCCATTCTAGTTTCGGCAGGTCTCATGGTTACAGGTTTATCAGGAAAAATTCTTATCCAGATTTGACCACCACGTTTGATATATCTTGTCATAGCTCGTCTACTTGCTTCAATCTGGCGTGCAGTTACCCAGCCACAGTCTTGAGCTTGGAGAGCAAATTGACCGAATGCAATGGTATTGCCTTTTGAGGCTACTCCCCTCATTCTGCCTCTATGTTGTTTACGGAATTTTGTACGTTTTGGACTAAGCATTTTTATACCTCCTATGAATTATCATTTGAACGATCCTCAAATTGCTGAGGTCTTCTGCTAGCTTTCCTCTTAGGGCTCGCACCCACAGGGATAGTTTGTTCTTCTTTAGGGAGCACTTCACCTTTGAAAACCCAAACTTTAATCCCTAGAACACCGTAAGTTGTATTAGCTTCACGTGTTGCGTAGTCAATTTCAGCTCTCAATGTATGTAATGGAACTCTACCTTCTCTAGTCCATTCAGTTCTGGCTATTTCAGCACCATTCAACCTTCCCCCTACTTGAATTTTAAGTCCTAGTACTCCAGCCCTTTGAGCCCTTTGTAGAGCCATTCTGATAGTTCTTCTAAAGGCGACTCTTTTTTCAAGTTGTTGAGCAATATATTCAGCAAGTAAAAAAGCATCGGCATCTACGCGTTCAACTTCAACAACATTTATTCTAACTTGCCTTGTTCTATCCCCTATAGTTTTTTGAATGCCAGATCTTAATTCTTCAATCCCACTTCCTTGTCTGCCAACTATAACTCCTGGTCTTGCTGTTTTTAATTCAAGTTCTAGTTGGTCAGCTTTTCTAGCTATTAAAACATCGCTGATTCCAGCCGCTGCATATTTTTTTTGTATGAAGGTACGAATTTTAAAATCTTCTTGGAGAAGAATTGGATATGTTTTAGAAGTAGCAAACCACTTAGAGCGATGCTCTTGTGTAATTCCTAATCTTAGTCCAGAAGGATGTATTTTATGTCCCATTAGTTTTGTACCTCCGCATTAGTTTGAATAGGAGCAGATTCAACAGAAATACTGATGTGGCAAGTCTGTTTTTTAATTGAAAAAGCTCGACCTTGAGCTCTGGGCCTATACCTTTTCATAACTGGACCACTATTAGCCCATGCAGATGAAATAACTAAAGTAGATGGATCCATTCCAAGGTTATGTTCTGCATTGGCAACAGCAGATCTTAGGACTTTAGTAATGGGGTCTGTAGATCTGTAAGGCATAAATTCCAACATAATCAAAGCATCTCTATAAGACCTACCCCTTATCTGATCCAAAACTCTTCTAACTTTAGAGGCTGATCCGCGAACATAATTACCATGAGCAATTGCTGTTTTTGTTGTTTCAGATGTTTTTGTCATGATTTTGCTCCTTTCTTATCTCTTATATGACCTCGGTAAGTGCGTGTAGGAGCGAATTCTCCGAGTTTGTGGCCAATCATTTGTTCAGTAATAAATACTGGAATATGAGTCTTGCCATTATGCACCGCGATTGTGTGGCCGATCATTACAGGTAAAATTGTAGAAGATCTCGACCAAGTTTTGATAACAGACTTGTCATTATCAGAATTTTGTTTTTCTACCTTCCTAAGCAGGCTATCTGCTATAAAAGGTCCTTTTTTTAGTGAACGTCCCATGGTTATATAAAAGAAATTGAAATAATAAATGAAGTAATCAAGAGTCTCTTCCTCCTCTACTCCTCTTAGAAACACGACGACGTCTTCGAACTACTAATTTATTACTTGGTTTGTTCTTTTTACGTGTCTTTAACCCGAGAGCTGGTTTACCCCATGGCGTAACAGGGCCTGCTCTACCAATTGGCGCTTTTCCCTCTCCTCCTCCATGTGGATGATCACATGGGTTCATTACACTTCCTCTTACTTGGGGCCTTCTTCCAAGCCATCTTCTTCTTCCAGCTTTACCTAAGCTAGTATTTCTTATTTCTGAGTTACCAACTTCTCCAAGGGTTGCGTAACATTCTTTTCTAACAAGTCGTACCTCAGTAGATGGGAGTTTTAGAGCAACATAATCTCCCTCTTTTGCCATAACTTGTGCACTTGCTCCTGCGGATCTAACCATCTGAGCGCCTCTACCTGCATATAACTCAACACAATGAACACTTGATCCCAATGGCATAACAGATAGGGGCATTGCATTCCCATCTTCGATAGGAACACTTTCTCCCGATATGACATTTTGACCAACTTTTACTCCAGCTGGAGCGATAATGTATCTTTTCTCTCCATCTTCGTAAAATAAAAGTGCAAGCCTTGCATTTCTATGAGGATCATAGTGGATAGCTGCAACCTTAGCGTTAATGTTTCTTTTATCTCTTCTAAAGTCGACTAATCTATATTGCCTTTTGTGACCACCTCCACGATGACGACAAGTAATCACTCCACGATTATTCCTGCCTTTAACTCTATGTTTTGAGACTATGAGTGATCTCTCAGGTTTTGAACTTGTTATTTCATTAAAGTCAGTGACTACTCTCTGCCTAGTGCCAGGGGTATAAGGTTTAAATTTACGAATTGCCATGATTAAAACTCCTTAAGATTCTGGAAATAGTTGGATTTTGTCTCCTTCAGCAAGACGTACAATTGCCTTCTTGACCTGAGAACGTTTACCGGAAAATTTACCGACTCTTCTTGTTCTCCTAGGAGGATTCATAGTGTTAACTCCTATGACTTTAACACTGAACAAGGCTTCTATGGCTGCCTTGATTTGAGGCTTTGCCGCTCTATGATCTACCTCAAAAGTATATTGATTAAGATCTAGTGCGTTTGTAGCTTTCTCAGTAATAACTGGTTTTCGTATCACATCAGCTAAACGAGAATCGAATAATTTACTCATGATGCATAAACCTCCTGAATTTTATTTATAGCTGATTGACCTATTACCAATTTATTAGCATTAAGAATATCGAATACATTTAATTGGTCGGCAGCTATTAATTTTACTTTTTCAATATTATTAATTGATTTTTTTATGACATCGGAAGGACTATCAAGAATAACCAAAACTTTTTCAGTTTTTTGTATGCCTAATCGAGCAAGGCCATTGATTATTTCACTTGTTTTAGGCTGCTTTAGAGTAGATCCAAAATCTTCAACAGCCTTCATGTCAGGTACTCTGGACATAAGTGCTGTTCTAAGAGCTAATCTACGTTCCTTACGATTCATATCAAGATTATAAGAACGTGGCTTAGGTCCAAAAATAATTCCCCCACCAGGTCTTAAGGGTGTCCTTATTGATCCCTGACGAGCTCTTCCTGTACCTTTCTGTTTATATGGCTTTCTACCGCCCCCGCGTACTTCAGATCTTGTCAAAGTTGATGCTGTTCCTTGTCTTTTATTTGCTAGCTGCCTAAGGACTGCTCTATGGATTAAGTCCGCTGAAGATGTTTCTTTAGCAACTGCTAAATCAAGATCAACTGTGCCTGATTTTTTACCATCCCATTTAATAGTTTCAAGTGTTGTCATGATTTTTCACCTCCCTTTTTGCCTACAACATTGTTTGGCTTAATGTTTACAATTGAGCCTGGCTTACCTGGGACAGAACCCTTTACTACAAGCAAATTTTTCTGATCATCAATTTTTAAAACTAACAAACCTTTAGTAGTTATCTGTTTTCCTCCATATCTTCCTGCCATTCTTTTTCCAGGGTAAATTCTACCTGGAGTTGTTCCAGCTCCTGTAGATCCAGGTGCTCTATGGTTTTTTGAACCATGACTCATAGGACCTCTACTAAAACCATGTCTTTTCTGATAACCAGCAAAACCTCTTCCCATAGATTTGCCACTGATATCAACTTTTTGACCAACCTCAAAGTTTTTTACAGTTATTTGATTTCCTATTTCATAAGATGATGTTTCTTTAACCCTATATTCTTTCAAATGTTTTAAAAGTTCTTCACCTGATTTCAATAAGTGTCCCTTTTCAGGTTTGCTTAAATGCTTCTCTTTGGACAAGCCATAACCTATCTGAACGGCTGTATAACCATCCAAAGCAGTTGTTTTCAATTGAGTGACACGGCAGGGACCAGCCTCGATAAGAGTAACTGGTACCGAATTACCTTTATCATCGAAAAGTTGGGACATGCCCAATTTCTTTCCTAAAATTCCGATAGACATAAGACTAAATTAAACTAGCTCGTAATAATTTTTCAATTATCTAAACCTTTCAGTTATTAAGGTGAAGTTAATAAAAAAACAATTAGTAAGGTTGAGACTTATCTGAAACGATAGATAGTTTCTCTCGGGATAAACCCACCTGAGTTTTTTAACGAAACGCTAAAAAATGTGAAATTTTCAGAGGCTCGGCTAGCTTGCGAGCTTAAAAATTCACTGAATTACAATTGTACATCATCAAGTACCATAAAATAAAATAAAATAGAAATAAAGGAAATTTTTATGCCATTACTTCTCTCAGGGAAAAAGTTTCATAACGATTTAAAAACTAACAAATGTCTTGCAATATTTGCTCCTCTTGAAGGTGGTTATGAAACTCGTCTTTTGAGGAGAATGAGGGCCAAAGGCTTTAAAACTTTTATAACTTCAGCAAGAGGGCTTGGAGATCCAGAAGTTTTCTTGCTCAAATTGCATGGCGTTAGGCCACCTCACCTTGGCCATCAAAGTGTAGGAAGAAACGGAGCGCTTGGGGAAGTTCAACAAGTAATCCCACAAGCTTCTGAGTTATTTAATGAAAATGATAAAAATAAATTACTTTGGTTATTAGAAGGTCAAGTATTATCTCAATCTGAATTAGAGAGCTTAATAGAGATTTGCACTAACGATAATAAACTAACAATAGTTGTTGAAATGGGGGGTTCAAGAAAACTTGAATGGAAACCATTAAGTAATTATATTTTGGATGAATTTGAACCTTAAATTGTTTGATTAAAACCAAGAATAAAAAAGATAAATGGATTAAGTTAATTTGTGGTGCCAGTAATGAAGATATTGTTGCCATAGAAGATTTATGTGCAATTTATACTGCTGCTGGTGTCGACTACATAGATGTTGCAGCAGAAGAATCTATAGTTTATGCAGCAAAAAAAGGAATCGATTGGGCAAAAAAAGTCTTTAAAAACTCCCCTGGATTAATGATAAGTATTAGTGATGGTAATGACATTCACTTTCGAAAAGCAAAATTTGATCCTTTAAAATGTCCCCCTAGTTGTCCAAGACCATGCGAAAAAGTATGCCCCACCTTTGCAATTGATAATTTCGGAATTAAAGAGAGTAAATGTTATGGATGTGGAAGATGTTTAAATAGTTGTCCTCTAAATCTAATTAGTGAATATGAATATAATTTGTCAAAAAATGATTTAACATCAACACTTCAAAAAATAAGGCCTAATGCAGTAGAAATTCATACAGAAATCAATCGCCTAGATTCTTTTACAAAAGTTGTAAGTATCCTTAAAAGTTCTGAAACGAAATTAGACAAGATATCTATTAGTTGTGGATTAAATCAATCTTTCAAAAAAGCCCAAGAGCCTGAAGATCTTTTGAAAGCTCTTTGGGAAAGATATGAAATTCTGAATGAGCTAGATATTCCCCTTATTTGGCAATTAGATGGAAGGCCAATGTCTGGAGATCTTGCTCCTACAACAAGTAGAGATGCTGTTAAGTTGTTTGAAAAAATCGGTTCAGATCTTCCACCAGGATTAATTCAATTAGCAGGAGGAACAAATGAAAAAACTCATGAATTGTTGAATTCAAACAATCTCCCAGATGGAATAGCATTTGGAAGTGCTGCAAGAAAAATTATGCAGCCACTTATTGAATACGCTCACAAAAATAACAAAAAACTCTATGAGTATCCTGAAATAATGGGTTTGGCGCTCAAAAAAGCTCAGAAATTTCTAGAGCCATGGAAATCGAGCTCATTCAAATAATATTTTTATTTTTCAAAACTAGCGCCATGTTTATAAAAAATTTGTATTTTTTGGATAGAAAAAAATCTTTTCATGTATTAAAATAATAATTCAATGGGCCGTCGCCAAGTGGTAAGGCATCGGGTTTTGGTCTCGACATTCCTAGGTTCGAATCCTAGCGGCCCAGTTCTAATATTCAATTGGTGTCTTCTCAAAAAATTTTTCTATTTGATTTTGATGGAGTAATAGTTGATGGAATGCAAGAATATTGGCATAGCTCCTTGCTGGCCTGTGAAAGATATTTATATTCACCCAACATCACTATTGATCAAAAACTTTATCAAGGAGTACCAAATTCTTTCAAAGAAATTAGGCCTTGGGTTAAATATGGTTGGGAAATGATTCTAATTGTTCACGAAATTATAAAAACAGAAAATCCATTAAAAAGTGATAATAAAGATGATTTCATTAATAATTATCATCAAAATTGCCAGAAGATATTAAATGAAAATTCTTGGATAGCAGAAGATATACAAAAAATGTTAGATAAGTCTCGCAGGTACCAAATTGATAAAGATTTTAAATCGTGGGTAAATTTACATAAACCTTTTTTTGAAATTATAAATTTTATGAAAGAATTAAGCAAAAGAGGAATAAAAACAGGAGTTATAACAACTAAAGGTAAAATATTTGCAGAAAAAATTCTTAAACAATTAAATATTTTTCCAGAATTTATTTTTGGTTATGAATCAGGAACAAAAATCAAAATAGCTGAAAAACTTACACAAACTTATGAAATTTTAGGCTTTATAGAAGATAGGAAAAAAACTCTAATCGATATTAAACAAAATTCAGAAACTTCTCACATTCCATGCTTCCTAGCTGATTGGGGATATTTGAAAGAATCAGATAAAAATAAGTTAAGTAATGAAATCAAATTATTAAAATTAGGAAACCTTGGAGAATTAGTTGCAATTTAAAGATAATCAGCTAGAGTACAGATGTACTATAGTTTGTATTTATGAAGTTTGGTTTAAATAAAAAATTCCAAATTTAGAATAATTACAAGAACTTTAACCGATAAATCAAACAATGAGCCTTGAAGAAAAGAAAAAAACTGAATCAAAAGAAAAAGACAAGGCATTAAGTCTTGTCTTAGGTCAAATAGAAAGAAATTTTGGACGAGGTTCAATAATGAGACTTGGTGACGCCTCAAGAATGAAAGTAGAAACAATATCTACTGGAGCGCTCACCTTAGATTTAGCATTAGGAGGAGGCTATCCAAAAGGAAGAGTAGTAGAAGTTTACGGGCCAGAAAGTTCAGGAAAAACTACATTAACGCTTCACGCGATTGCAGAAGTCCAAAAAAATGGAGGAGTAGCTGCATTTGTAGATGCTGAGCATGCACTCGATCCAGTTTATGCGGCCTCTTTAGGTGTTGATGTTGAAAATTTGTTAGTTTCACAGCCAGATACCGGTGAAATGGCTCTAGAAATAGTTGACCAACTTATAAGATCGAGTGCGGTAGATCTTGTAGTTGTTGACTCGGTCGCAGCACTAACCCCAAGAGCCGAGATAGAAGGAGAGATGGGAGATCACGTAATTGGAAGCCAAGCAAGGCTAATGAGCCAAGCAATGAGGAAAATAACAGGAAATATTGGCAAATCTGGATGTACGGTAATATTCCTGAATCAATTACGCCTAAAAATTGGCGTTACATACGGCAATCCAGAAACAACCACAGGAGGTAATGCATTAAAGTTTTACGCCTCAGTAAGACTTGATATCAGAAGAATTCAAACTCTTAAAAGAGGTACTGAGGAATATGGCATAAGAGCAAAAGTGAAAGTAGCAAAAAACAAAGTTGCACCACCATTTAGAATTGCAGAATTTGATATTCTCTTTGGGAAAGGTATTAGTACAACAGGATGCTTATTAGATTTAGCAGAAGAGACTAATATCATCATAAGGAGAGGCGCTTGGTATAGTTATGAAGGAGAAAATATTGGACAAGGAAGAGATAATACAATTATTTGGCTTGATCAAAACTTAGAAATCAGGAATAAAGTAGAATCTATGGTTAAAGAGAAATTAACAGAAGGAACTGAAGTCAGTTCTAATTCAATGAAAGCATTAAATAGCAATCCTGCTAATACAATCGCTGTTAATGATATAAAAACAGTAGCTTAGATTTATCAAGAATCAGCTAAAGTCCACCACCCAGCAGCAGGGCCTATAAATCTTACTACAATCCATAAGATTACTAACCCTCCGATTCCAAACCAACTGGCCTTAATACTTAATTTAATCAGGTTATCTCTTTGATTGATGGTAAAGGGAAGCCATTCAAATAATCTTGGAGACTCATCAATTTTAGTTTTAGTATTATTTTTTTTTGGAGGTAAACCAAGTGTTTTACGTCTTTTTGCTTCTCCCATATTTCTTTAGTTATTTACAAAATCATAACCTAATCAAAAGGTAGCATATAGTTAATTTGTTTTGAGGGTTGAATGTTTTGCAAAAGTAATCTTCCCCAGTTTCTTTTATTTGCTCTTCCATCTAGGATTATTAACTTACCTGAATTTCTTCTTAAAGGAGAAATAGATCTTTCAAGTTTAATTCTAGCTTGAGGAAGAAAGAAGTCTCTAAACCAGTCTTGGGAAAGCTTCTTTTTATAAGAGACAGTAATTGTATTAATGGGTTCTGACATATTCGGAATCGGAAGTAAAGGAATAATAATTTGTTCTGGAATTTGAATTAAATAAGAATTCATAATCCACCAGTCAAAACTAGAGCAAAGGATTTCATTTCTACCTGAGGGAATTGTCTCTAGCAATACTCTCTTCCCGTAAGTAGAAGCTAATTCTGTAGCAAGATTAGTTTTTAAATCAATATCATCAGACAACACTAAAGTTAAACCCTTTCTAAAAAGTATTAACTTTTTGCATTTGTCCAAGATTGAATTGGTAAAAAGAGGATTATTAGGAAGCAACTGTTTAGAGGGTATATATAAAGAAATCTTTTTCTCTTCAAAATTACTCTTAAAATTAATAACCAAATCAATATCTAAACTATGCTTTTTAAAATACATTTGGAAAAAATTATCTTTTCTCAATGCTGATAAAAAAACAAATTTATTATTTGAAAAAAATTCCTTAATTTGAAAAAGTTCATCTATTGGCTGTAAATACAAATTCCAATCTAAATTTGTATCGTTTAACTTAACCCAGCATGCCCAACCTTGAGATAATGCTTTGTTGACGCTTAAAAATTTATCAGAAAAAAAAGAATTTTCATGAAAAAAGTTTGACAAGAGACTAATTTCTTTTTCATCTAAATTGATATAACTATTTCCTGATACCTTTCTCAGGAAGAACTTTTTCTTCAACGAATCATATACTTTTATAAATTTTTGATTAATAAATTCAAATTCCTTAAAATTTTTTGTCCAATCCTTTTTAAGTAAAGAAATCCTAAAATGATTTTTTAAATCCTGTTTTATATTCTCAATTCCTGAATAAACTATTCGATGATTTCTAAGATTAAGAGAATTGCGATCATTAAGAAAATTTTGGATAGTTATCAAGTTAACATGATGATTTGCAAAAATAAATTGATCATTTTTCAAAATAAAATTAAAACCTAGATTTTTCAATGAATCAATCTGAAATTGGTTTATAAATTGGATTTTTTCTTTAGATAAAATAAAAGTTGAATCCTCTTCCTTTAAAAATAAAGAAATCAAAATTGGAGGTAACCAATCATAGTCAGAGAAAATTTCTGAATTAATTAGATAGGTAGAATCATTTTCAATACATTTGGAAACTATCCTCCCAAAAGAATATATGTGCTCCCAATTAATACTTTGATCTCTCAAAAAATTTTTCAAATATTGGTGACTTAAAATTTCAAGCATTTATAATTAATTTAATTTCAAAAACATGCAAAATTTATGAACCTAATATACAAAAAATTGGTATCAATAAAAGAGGGTCTTGAATTAATTAATTTATGAAAATTGGAATAGTAGGATTAGGATTAATTGGTGGTTCTTTAGGATTAAAACTCCAAAGTCAAAATCATACAATTTATGGAATAGCAAATAATGAATTTAATGAAAAAAAAGCTAAGGATAAAAAACTAGCAAATTTTGTTAGCTGTGATCTGAGCTTATTAAAAAAATGTGAGCTAATAATTTTGGCTTTGCCTATCAAAGATTTGATCAGTCCGTCGCAACAATTAGTAGCATCAATACCTCAGAAAACAATACTAACTGATGTAGGTTCTGTAAAAGAACCAATTGTGAATACATGGGAAAATTCACATCCTCTATTTATTGGATCTCATCCAATGGCAGGCACAGAAAAAAAAGGAGTTGATTCAGGTTTTGAAGGTCTTTTTAAAAATGCAAAATGGATTATTACCCCAACACAAAATAGTGATTTAAATTCAGTCAGAACTATTTCCGAGCTCATAAAATCAATGGGTTGTGAAATTTGCCAAGCTTCGCCAAAAGAGCATGATCAAGCAGTATCTCTAATTTCTCATTTGCCTATATTTTTAGCTTCTGCTCTCATAGAAACTGCGCAAACGAAAAATAATCAATCTTTATTGGATCTAACGCAAAAATTAGCTGCTACAGGATTTGCTGACACTTCGAGAGTTGGCGGAGGCAATGAACAACTAGGCCTAGATTTAGCTATTAATAATCAGATTAATGTTTTAAATTCCATAAATAATTTTAAAAATAAGCTGAATATACTGGAATCTCTTATTAAAGAAAAAAATTGGGATTTACTTTCTAAAAAACTTGCTGAAGCAAAAGAGAACAGACAAAATTTTATAAACTAAAATTTTCTATACCTTTGGAAGCTAAAATTTGCCTTGAAACCATTAATGCAGACTGACTAACACCTGCAGTCCCCTCTCCTGGATAAATCGAATCTCCACATAACCATAAACCCTCAAAAGGTGTCCTACTTGATAATCCAAATAAACCAAAAATATCTGGATTTTGACCAAGCCCGCCTACTATTCCATTAGGCCTTTTTGTCCATTTTTCAAAGCCCAATGGAGTTGCTAATTCCCTATGTAGCCAATTGTCAGGATCAATATCAAATTTACTTTCCAATTCAAGGGATATTTTTTTCATAAAACCATTTTTCTTCTTTATGTAAGTTTGTTTATCTAAATCAAACCAATCTTTAGTTTTGGTAAAGATACTGGCAATTAAAGTAACCTCACCTTTTGGCGCTCTTCCATCACCATCATCACTAATTGATACAAATAACGAACAAAATTCTTTCGAAACAAATTGATAATGATTGGAGAATGTTTTTTTAATATGTTCCTTTTTTAAGGCTGAATAAAAAACTACAGCTCCACTTGGATCAGGCAAATTATTAAGTCGATTTTCATAATTTTTTTTTCCTTCTAAAGGATCTTTCAAATGCTTAAGCAAAGATTGTGGAGGCGCAGTATAAATCACATCTTTTGCTTGATAAATAAATGATTTTTTTTTCGAAATAGCAGATACTTGCCAACACATATTTACGTCGTCAAAAGTTATAGAATTAACTTCTTGTCCAAAAGTTAAATTAACTCCCGTTTTAATCAATGAACTTTCTAATGATTCACTTAGAGACTGCATAGATTTTTTAAGATGCCACAAACCATGTGGCTGTTGACACATCTGAAGAACAGTAGATCCATATAATGCTGCAGTATTGTAGACATCCTCTTGAGAATAAAGTTTTAGTTGAAGATTTAAGAATTTAATCAAGCGCTCATTCTTGGATAATCCACATATCCGTAATAGATCAAAAATAGTAGATTTAAGTAAGATACCTGTGACAAGGTTTGAAGGTACTAGTGCTTTAAGAAGTTGAGAAAAATCCCAAAAATTACTTATTGGTAATACAGGATTATTATTAGCAAATATCCAATTACTTTCATGTATTAGGGTACAAAGTTTCCAAAATCTTTGACTCCCAGGAAACTGCATTTCTCGTTCAGCAATCCATTTATTTTTTTCATACCAAATAGGAATTGGATTACCACCATCGTTTAAATCAACAATGCAAGCAGGGTCTAAAATTGTGGCTTCAGGGGATGGAATATCTAAAAAATCAAAAATTCTAGAATGTATTCCTCCCTTCTCTAAGCCAGCAACTTGAGTTGCGCCAACATCAAAAATATAATTCTTTCTCTTAAAAGTACCGGCACATCCTCCTGCTTGAGTATGAGATTCGATTAAAGTCACTGATAAGCCTTGTTTTGATAAAATCGCTGCAGAAGTTAGTCCTGCTATACCGGCGCCTACAACAATAACTTCAGACTGTCTCATTAAAATGCAAAAATTATCCCCTATTGAAATTAACGAAATTTGTGAAGAATTAGGTGAAACCTATCCGAAAAGTATTGAACAAGTTAATGGAGGTGATATTCATAGTGCCTGGGGAATAGAATTCTCAAACAAAAAGCTATTTCTCAAAAGAAACTTTAGAAACAAAAAATTTCTTAAATTTGAAAAATATTGTCTCCAAAATTTGAGGAAATATATTAATGAAGAAAACTTAGTAATTCCTGAAGTTATTGCATATAAAAATATTAAAAATATAGAGATTCTATTAATTGAATGGATAGATATGCATAACCTTGACCAAAAAAAGCTTGGAAAAGGTTTAGGTGAATTGCATTTAAAATCAGCTGAGTCGAATCCTAAAATGTTTGGGTTTCCAGTTGAGGGTTTTATCGGAACAACAGATCAAAAGAAAGGCTTTGTAGATAATTGGATAGATTGTTTTTTAAACTTAAGGATAATACCTCAACTATTAATTCTTAAATCAACGACTTTAGATAAAGAAACTATAAATAAAGTGAAAAATAAAATTAAATCAGAATTACTGAATCATAAACCAATAAATGCTCTAGTTCATGGTGATTTATGGTCAGGTAATGCAGGAATGGACAAAAGTGGAAAGGGGGTTATTTTTGACCCGGCATCTTGGTGGGCAGATAATGAAGTAGATATAGCCATGACGAAATTATTTGGAGGTTTTAGGAAAGAATTTTATGAAGAATATCATAAAGTTATTCCTATAAAAAAAGGATTTGAAAAAAGAATTATTATTTATAATTTTTATCACATATTGAACCATGCCAATATGTTTGGGGGAGGGTACTTAAAGCAAGTTAAAGATTACGTAAAAGCAATACTAAATATGTAATCTTAACTAACCTAAATATGTCTTCTTAAGATTTTGTACCTTATCTAAAACAGCTTCACGATTTTCACTGGTACGAAGATTTTGCCAACTCCATTGACCGACAACAATAACTCCTAGTAGTTCTAGTAAACCAGGGAGTATTGGGAAAAAGTTTATCGTGTCAATGACAACTTTAATTATTATCTGAGCTATTACGACAACAGCAATTATGCCTGCCGCCTTGCCATACTTGCCCATTTGAGTCCAATCAACATTACCGAGGGTTTCGTTGACTTTTCCCATAACATCAGAGTACTTCTCTGAAAAACTTTTGGTTTCTGAGCTTGTATCGGAGCCGGAGTCTTGGTTGGACTCTGGAGTGTTATCACTCATGAATTCAATAAACTTAATATATGAACCAGAGAGTATCGGAAAAAACGTCTGTTGACTACCTTTTTGTTGTGCAAAATTCCGAACCGAAACATTTTGTATTTATTTAGAGGCGTTGGTATGTAGGGTTTCTAAAGATTTTTAAACTTAAAGTTGATTTATAAAATCTTCACATTATCGTCTAGTTCTAACAAATACATTAATAAATCATGGTAATAAGAAAAATTTAAAAGGCTAAAATTTTAATTTTAATTATTATATTTTCATAGTTTATCTCACAAAATTAAGGGAGCGAAATGTCCAAAGATATCAAATTTAATTTCTTAAACTCTGATGAAGAAGAAAGATATCAAAAACATTTCACCCTCAAAGAAATAGGTTATGAGGGTCAACTATATCTAAAAAACAGCTCAGTATTATGCATTGGTGCAGGTGGGCTTGGGTCTTCCGTTTTGATTTATTTAGCTGCAGCAGGTATTGGGAAAATTGGAATAGTTGATAACGATCAAGTTGAAAAGTCTAATCTCCAGAGACAGATAATTCATGACACAAACACTATTGGTAATCTTAAAATTGATTCTGCCAGGGAAAGAATTAAAAAATTCAATCCTAATTGTGAAATATTAACCTTTTCAAAGAGAATTAATCCTAAAAATGCTCTTGAATTAATGGAGGAGTTTGATGTTATTTGTGATTGCTCGGATAACTTTGGCACAAGATATTTAATAAATGATGCATGCCTGATATTAAATAAACCCCTAGTCTTTGGAAGCGTACAAGGCTTTGAAGGGCAAGTGAGTGTTTTCAATTTATTTAGAAATAGTCCCAATTTAAGAGACTTACTTCCAGAATCGCCTTCAAAAAATGCTGCCCCTAGTTGTGCAGAATACGGGGTTGTGGGTGTTTCAACAGGTTTAATAGGAATTCTTCAGGTTAATGAAATTATCAAAATCATTTTGAAAAAAGGTGAAATTTTAGATGGGAAGATTTTAATTTTTGATCTATTGAATATGAATATGAAAAAATTACATCTAAAAAGTGATCAGTTAAATAAACGAATAAAAAATCTGTCTCAGTTTGAGAGTTTTTATAATAGTGATGAATATTGTGAGAAAAACAATGAAATTAACAGTATTAATGCAAATGATTTTAATATTTTATACAAAGCAAAACCCAACAAAATTCTTTTAATTGATGTTAGAGAAAATGAAGAATTTTCTACTTCTGCAATAGAGGGATCTATTTCGATTCCCTTAAGTCATTTGAACCAAGAGTCTGATTTGAAATTTATTCAAAAAGAGAGTTTAAATAAAGAGGTTTTCACTATATGTAAATCGGGAAAACGTTCTGAAAAAGCTTCAATAATCTTGTCTAAATTCAAAATTCAGTCAAGATCTATTGAAGGTGGCATTGAAAAGGTAAAAAAAATATTGTGTGATTAAATTTTTAAGAATAGTTAGTAATCTACACCTCTTTTCAAATCAACTCCCACATTTGCATAATGCTTATGACAAACCATTTCAGAGTAAACATCCGCTAGTTCAAAGTATGAAGGTTCATTTTTACACCTCCCGGTAATTACAACTTCTGTATCTGCTGGTTTTTTTAAGAGCGTTTGATGTATTGATTCCACAGGTAATAACTCTAAATCAACAGTTGGATTCAATTCATCTAAGATGATTGTTTTGTACAAGCCAGACAAAATAGCAGCTTTAGCAATTTCCCATGCTCTCTCAGCCTCAACATAATCAATTGGTTGTTGCTGACCTCTCCATACGATGGCATCTCTGCCCGAACGCAAATGATCTACTAAATGAGGGTAACTCTCTCTCAAAGCTTCTATGGCAGCATCTTCGGTATATCCATTTCCTCCTTTTAACCACTGTAATATTAAAACTCTATGACTTTTATCTTGAGATATTCCTTTACCGATAGCTTGAAGAGCCTTACCGAGTGCGCTTGTGGATTTACCCTTTCCTTCACCTGTATAAATCTCAATTCCACCCCTAGAACTACTTTTTCTGCTTAGTTCTGCTAAGTCTCCTATCAAACGTGGTCTCATTTCTGAATGGAGTTGAGATATTCTTACCAAAGAGGGCGGGGCTGCCCTTCCAGTAATAATGATTTCTAATCCATCTGGACGATTTTGAAGAGAATCAACTACTTCATTGATATCAAGCATTCCTAAATCAAGAACTGGATTCAATTCATCGAGTACAACAACAGAATAAAGAGAACTAGCGATTGCCCCTTTAGCAATATTCCAACCTCTTTCGGCCTCACCAACGTCAAACTTTGTCACTTGGTCAGCAGTAAAGAATTCAGATCTTCCTGTCCTTACATGGTCAATTAAATGTGGAAAGCCTCTTTGTAAAGCCTCTATAGCTGAATCCTCGTCATATGGTCTCTCAGGGCCTTTTAAAAATCTGAGAAGTAAAACTCTTGACTGTCTTTTTTCGCATATTCCTAATCCTATTGTCCTGAGAACTACTCCTAATGCGGCTTGGCTTTTCCCCTTACCCTCTCCATCATAAATATGTAATTGACCTTTTGATCTCTCTTGACTGTCACTTGCTGTGACAATTCCAATTCCTCTATTTCTACTCGTATTCGTCAATTGAACAAAATTAATAAATTTAATCTAAGATAAAGATAGAAATATTATTAAAGATTTAATAATAAATTCAACCTATTCATAGGTAATTTGAATTTTAAAGTAATTAGCATGTTCAATCAACTAGAAATTCTCTCTGATGAACAAAGTGAAAAGCTTTATACAATTAGAAGATACATTAAGAATCTTGATAGTGTTTGTATTGCTTATTCTGGCGGAGTTGACAGTACATTAGTAGCATCGTTAGCATTTGAGCAATTAGGTAGCAAAGCAATAGCTATTACTGGTATTTCTCCTGCATTAGCCAATACTCTTCGTGAAGAAGCAAGAAGGCAAGCAAAATGGATTGGAGTAAAGCATTTAGAAATTAAAACATCAGAATTAGATCAATCAAGTTACAGTAAAAATCCTAAGGATAGGTGCTTTGCATGCAAAAAAGAGCTTCACAAACATACAACCTACCTCTCTAAAAAACTTAATTACAAGATTGTTTTAGATGGAGTAAATCTGGATGATCTTAAAGATTACAGACCAGGTATACAAGCCTCAAAACAAGCAGGAGTTATCTCTCCTCTTGCAAAATTTAAAGTCTCAAAACAAGATATTAGGGATATATCAAGAGCATTGGGTTTTCCTTGGTGGGATAAACCTGCTCAACCATGCTTATCATCAAGATTTCCTTATGGCCATGAAATAACTAGTGAAAGGCTAAAAATGGTTGAGAAAGCAGAAGAATATCTCAAAGAATGTGGCTTATCGGAGGTTAGAGTTAGATGTCAAGGCTTAACTGCAAGGATAGAGATTCCTCAAGATGAATTAAAGCATTTTTTTAACAAATATAATTTTAATGAGTTAGTTAAATATTTTTCTAGTTTAGGATTTAATTGTACAAGTTTAGATCTTGAGGGACTAGTAAGCGGAAAATTAAATAGGTAAATATTGTCAAACAACCGTTCTGATCTGTTTGGAGACTGCTGAAGGTGGATTTCGCTCAATGACACGCAAAGAATGTTCTTTAGCCATCAAAGATTCAATTAAATATTGACTAGCCAGTTCAGGCATCATATTTTGACCACATGTAAAAATATCGACTGCCGAATAATTAGATTCAGGCCAAGTATGTATTGAAATATGAGATTCTGCTAGTAATGCAATTGCAGTAACCCCCTGAGGCTCAAATTTATTACTAATCAAATTCAAAACGGTTGCATTTGCCAATTTAGCAGCTCTATTTAAAATACAGCGCAAAAAGGATTCGTCATTTAATTTTTCTCGTTCGCATCTATAAAGTTCCAACAAAAGGTGTTTACCTTGATGTCTTAATTTTTGCTCATCATTTATCGAACTTAAAATTTGATTTTTTTTGTAGATTTCCATTAAAGAAATTTATATGCAATTAAGATTAGCTAAAAATCATGCCTTTTTTAAATTATAAGTGAATCATTTGTGACGAGCCTAAGAAAGACTGATTAAATTTATCTAAATGTGTCGCACTTATAAAACATTGACTATCTTGACCAACAGAATTTAATAACAAATTTTGCCTGGTTAAATCTAATTCTGCCAAGACATCATCCAATATAAGTATTGGTGGAACATTTAATGTTTTAGTTAATAAATCGAGTTCAGCCATCTTTAAAGCCAAGATAAAAGTCCTTTGCTGTCCTGAGGAACCATATTTTCTAACTGAAACATTATTGATTAGAAACTCAACATCATCACGATGAGGTCCAAAATTACACTTACCAGTCAATGCTTCTATTGAACGCTGATTTAATAGTTGTTCTGCTATTTTTTGACTAATAACCTCTTCTTCTTCTTCTTCTGGACTTATATTTTGTATCCCCGAAAGATAATTTATGTCTATTTGCTCTTGAGATTTACTTAAATGATTATGCCAATATTCCACGTATGGTTTTATTTTTAATAAAGCTCTTCTTCTGCGCCTAAAAATTCTTGTACTTATTATTGACATTTGAATATCAAAGCTTTCAATAATATCTGTGGATTGGGTTTTTAAGAAACTTTCCGAACGCCAAAAATGACTTCTTTGTTTTAAAAGCCTATTAAATCTACTTATCAGATCTAAATATACTGGTTCAAGCTGAGATACGACTTTATCAATCCATGTTCTTCGATAACTAGGTTCACTTCTAACGATATTTATATCATTAGAACAGAAACATACACTTCGGATATAATTCTTTATTTCACTTTGTTTTTTCAAGCTTGATTCATTGACATAAATTCTTTTAGGGCCTTTTCTGAATAAATTTAACTTTAAATCGTCTTTAAAATTTATCTGTCCTATAACTACAGCCATATCACTATCTTTCTCTATCAAATCTTTATCGCTTATTGCTCTATTAGATTTTAATTGACTTAAAAATTCAACTGATTCAAGTAAATTCGACTTGCCAATACCATTGCAACCAAGAACAATTGCTCTTTGCTCTCTTAGATCAATTTCAAAACTTTTATGGTTCCGAAAATTTTTAATTTTTAATTTATTTAAAAAAATTTTTTTTGTGCATTCATTAATTAAATTAGCTAAGTTTAAAATATTTAGATTTTCTTTAAAGAAATTGAAAAATTAAAGGGCATGTAGCTCAGTTGGATAGAGCATCAGATTCCGGTTCTGAGAGTCGGGGGTTCGAATCCCTCCATGCTCGTAAAATGATTTTTAAAGTTTATATCCCATTACTCTTATTCCATTTGGATCTAGTATGAATCCATTTTCCTCTAAACTTGTAAACGAAGATACTGGAGCCTGTACAGAAATACTGCATCCAGGCATTTCTCTATTTATTTTCTCAAGAGTTACTTGAAGCAATATTGAATAATAAAGTTGCTGATTATTACCTGGCAATGCACTTAAATTCCACAAGTTCGCATTTAATCCCCTGTCGGACGTAACCCTTACAAAGCCATATAGTTTATTTTTTAATTCATTCTGTATGGTAAAAAAGAAATTACTTTTCTGAATAGCCTCAGAAAGAGGTTTGTTTGGAAATGTGTCACTACCACAATTCGCTAAAAGTTTATTAACTTCTTTAGCTAATGGGATTTGAGAAGAGTTAACAAAATAACCTTCTGGAAGAACAAGTTTTTTTCTAGAAAAGTATTGCAACTATCAACCTGTATTTCTCATGCCAGCTGCTATCCCATTAATGGTTAAAAGCGCCCCCCTTAATAGTTCACTTCTGCTGTAAGCTCTTCTAGATTCATCTTTATCTATAATGAATTCGCTTATTGGGGGTTGTCTTGTTTGATCTCTTAGTCTTCTTAGAAGTGAAACCTGCAAAAACCCTAATGGAATAATTGTCTTATTTCTCAAACTTACTGATGATTTCAAGTCTCTATCAGATTCTAAGAGCTTATTTTTACCAGTAATTTCAAGTATTAAAGATTTTGTAAGATTATATTCTTTGGAAATTACTTCAAAAATATCATCAAAAGAATCTTTATTTTCTTTACTGCCAAGAGTATCAACATAATATCTAGCAACTTCCAAATCTACCTTAGATAACGTCATTTCGACCTTAGATATAAGCATCCTAAAAAATGGCCATCTTTGATGCAGAACTCTTAATAATTCAATTTGTTGTGGATCTGAATTTAATTCAGATGACAATGCAGTGCCTACTCCAAACCAACTTGGTAAAAGAAATCTACTTTGTGTCCAACCAAATACCCATGGAATAGCTCTTAAACTTGATAAATCTTTTGCACCTTTTTTTCTTCTAGCAGGCCTACTAGATATCTGTAATTTACTTATTTCTTCTATTGGAGTTACCTCTTGAAAAAAATTTAACAAATCAGGATTCTCATGCACTAATTTTCTGTAATGAGATCTTGATGTTTCTGCCAACCTAGACATTAATTGATTCCATTCTGGAGTAGCGTCAAGTCTATTATTGACCAAACTATTTTGAATTACTGCTGTAGTAACAGTCTCAAGATTATACAAAGCCAGTTCGGGAAGACTATATTTAGAAGCTAAAACTTCTCCTTGTTCTGTTATTTTTATTCGGCCTTTTAATGTGCCACTTGGTTGAGCCAATATTGCCTGATAGGCTGGTCCTCCTCCTCTCCCTACAGAACCACCTCTTCCATGAAAAAGTCTTAGCAATATATTATTTCTACTTGAGAGATTTTGAAGAGCTATTTGGGCTCTATGAATTTCCCAATTACTAGAAACAAACCCCGAATCTTTATTGCTATCAGAATACCCAAGCATTAATTCTTGCAGAGGTTTAAAAGATTCTCCTACTTTTGGCAATAATGATTTATAGAAATCTAATTTAAACAACTTTTCCATTACTTCTGGTGCTCTTTTAAGATCTTCCACAGTTTCAAAAAGAGGAACAACTAATAATTTTGATTTTTGTGAATTTTGATCTAGAAGTCCCATTTCTTTTGCCAGTAAGAGAACTTCAAGCAAATCAGAAGCACTATGACTCATTGAAATTACATAAGAATGGCAAATGCGACTTCCAAATTCTTGCTGTAGTCTTTTAACCATTTTAAAAACTGAAAAGGTTTCTTCTGTAGTTTTTGTCCAGTTCACGTCAGATGGAATTAAAGGCCTTTTTGTATTTAATTCTTCTATTAGCCATTTAATTTTGTCTTCCTCAGACATTTGGTCATATTGAACAGATAAATCAAGGTGATTTGTGAGCTCATGTATGGCGTCACTATGCCTTGTACTCTCTTGTCGAATATCTAAACTTGCTAAAGAAAATCCAAAAATATGAACTTGAGTAAGTAAGGTATCCACAGACTCACAAGTTAAATCTGTACTAATTAAGCTATTTTTAATTAGTTCGAGATCATAAGTAAATTCGTTTACTGACTTGTAATATAAGTTTTCAACTTTATCTAGATTTTTGTTATCAATTCCTACTTCTAAGGCAAATTTCCACCCACTTTCAGCTAATAAATTATTTCTTTCTTGCGTTAGTCTTAATTTCTCTAAAATATAACTTAATTTCAATCTGTAAGGTTCTGATCTATACCTTGTAGCTCTAGCTTCATATATTTCGGGGAACTTAACCCTATCAGTTTCGAGTGACTCTAATAGAGAGGAACTGACTTGACTCCATTGCATCGAGACACTTAATTGATCTCTAAGATTAGACGTCGCAACAATATATCTTTCCAACATTAACTGCCTTTGGTAGCAAGCAGTTCTCCATGTTATCTCAGGAGTCACCGATGGATTACCGTCCCTATCAGAGCCTACCCAAGAACCGAAGTTACAAAAAGATTCAGAGGGCATCTGAACATCTGGATAATTTTCTCTGAGTGCTTCAGCGATTCTGACTCTCAATTGAGGCATCGCATTAAATAAAACTTGCTGAAAATAATGCAAGGCATAATCAACCTCGTCTAAAACTGAAGGTTTAAATTGATGCAATTCATCTGTTCTCCACCAAAGTCTTACTTCCTCTTTTAATTGGGTTTTTAGAGAATTTTTTTCTTCTTTTGTTAGAAATTGCTCAATCTGTATTTTTTTTAACAAATTTGCTACTCTTGTTTGCTTGTGTCTAATCGTATGTCTTACTATCTCTGTCGGATGTGCAGTAAAAACTAAACGAATATCCATTTCCTGCAATAACTCCTCTAACTTTCCTGGTGGTACATTTAATTTCCTCAGCCTGTAAAATAATTCTCTAAAAGTTACTGGAGCATTTTGCCTAGCCAATGCTGGGGCAAAAGGATCAAGATTGTCGGGGGATTTTTGAACATCCTTATTGGTAAAGCTGTGAATATACCTATCTTCCTCAACTCTTTGTTCCAAAATATTCACGAGTTGAAAATACAATGAAAACGCCCTTGCTGCTGCTATGGATTCTGCTAAATCCATAGAATTTACAATATCAACTATTTCATTTTTAAAAGTTTTTGAACTATCGCCATCAATTTGTTTTGAATAACTTAATTCTTTAAGCTGTATCAATCTCTCTGCTTGATCATCTGGGCATTCTTCTCTGAGCACAGATTCCCATAGATCTTCAATTAGAAGACGATTTTTATCAAGTGGATCATTGTTACTTATCAGATCCACGTTATTATTTTTTATCTGTCGAAAAGATTCCATATAATCATTATGTCACAAGTGAAAATGTTCAGATCAAATGTTTATTTAAATAATCAAACATTCTTGGCTTCACTCCTAATCATATCTTCGATAGAAATTTTCATTATCTGCTCAATAGAAAGACCTTTTTCATATTGATTTATCCATTTCATAGATTGATTGCCTTCTTCAAGCACTTTATAGATAGGATCTAAAAGATGTTTCATACCAAAATCTTCTGCTGTAGATGATAAATCTGATAATAAGTTTTGAATCCATTCTCTACAAATAACTTTTTTGCCATCTTGCCAGTGAATTAACTCTGAATTCAGACTATCTTTAGCAGCATTAATTTCATTTTGATCACATATTTCTGACAACTCATCCATAGAAAAAATACTAGCATTCATAGGATCTAAGGTATTTATATTTTCAAAAAGATTCAAAATCCTTAGTTCTATCATCGCTGTAATCCCTAATAGAAGATTAATATCGTGAACAAAATCACAAATTCTTAATTCCAAACGATCAAGAATTAATGGTCTTTTGGGACCATTTGGTCGGATTGACGACCAAAAATGCCTAATATTTTGCATATTTTTATTAGATATATTTTCCTCTATCCAGTCGATATAAGAATTATGATTTACAAAAAAAGGAACCCTACTTGGTGTTTTAGGAAACTGGATCCATCTTTGAGAGTGATTATTCGTAATTTTATTATTTAAAAAAGGCGAACTAGCACTTAATGATAGATATAAAGCAGCCTCAGATCTTATAAGTCTTATAGCTGTGAAAAGTTTATCTAAATCATCTATTCCTATGTTTATATGGACGCTTGAAGTTGCAATAGATATTCCATAATTATCTTGAATAAATTGATGATAGACGTTGTCAATATCAGATCTTTGAAATTGAATATCGTGTTTAAAACAAAGAGTGGAGGAAGGAATGATTGTTAAATTTTTAGTATTTAGCCACTTCCTTAACTTTTTTCTTGGAGTTATTAATTTCTCGTAGAGAAACTTGTAGTCTTTTTCAGGTGTTGTTATGTATTCAACATTTCTGTTATCTGGCTCTTTTACAAAATCAGAAAATTTTTTCTCAATATCAGCTGAAACACCAATATGAGAATCTAAAGAACCTGTAAAAAGTTCCACCTCAAAACCTTTATAAAGATTATCTTTACTCATTTATTTTTTCAAACAGGCTAATGCTTTTAGTATCCCCTTAGCTTTATTAATTGTCTCTTTATATTCATTTTCAGGTTTGGAATCTGCAACTATTCCAGCACCTGCCTGAACCGATACACTATATTTTCCATCTTTTAAGGGTTTAACTATCATTGTTCTTATTGTAATAGCGGTGTTTAATGCACCATTAATATCAATAGATCCATAAACACCCGCATAAGCTCCTCTAGCATCTTTTTCAAATTCTTTAATTAATTGCATTGCTCTTATTTTTGGTGCCCCAGTTACTGTTCCAGCGGGAAAACATGCCTTAAGCAAATCCCATACATCAGTATTATTTCTCAAGATTCCCTGAACTTCACTCACTATATGCATAACATGCGAATATTTTTCAATAACCATTAAATCTTTGACCTCCACAGTACCGATTTCACAAACTCTTCCAAGATCATTTCTTCCAAGATCTATTAACATTACATGCTCTGCTATCTCTTTTGGATCTTTTAATAAATCCTTTTCTAATTCCAAATCTTGTTTAGGATCATGCCCTCTAGGTCTTGTACCAGCTATTGGTCTTAAGCTTGCAACTATTTGACTTTTTGTATTCTTTTCAGCTTTAACCATAACTTCAGGACTTGAACCTATCAAATACCATGAGCCAAAATCAAAAAAAGACATGTATGGAGATGGATTAACCATCCGCAAACTTCTATATAAATCAAAGGGGTCATTATTGACTTGAGTTTGGAATCTCTGACTTATAACTATTTGGAAGATATCTCCCTTTCTTATGTACTCTTTAGCAGAGAGAACTGTATCCTCAAAATCTTTTTTCTTCCAATTACTTTCTAGATCTAAATTCAAATTCTCATTTTCATTCCAATCTAAAAACTCATTTTCTTTTAGAGGAACTCTCATTAAATTTCTAGTTTTCTGAATTTTAGAAATTGAATTTAGATACAATTCTTCAATCGAAGACTCTTTTAAGGAAGTTGCATCAGCGTAAACTATTGAAGTTATACATCTTTTGATTTGATCAAAAACAACTAACTGATCAAAAAACATCCAGGAACCATAAGGGATATTATTTTCTGGTATTTCATTTATTTCAACGCTTGGTTCTATTCGATTTATTAATTCATAACCCCAAGAGCCATATAACTGTCCAATTGATGGTAAGTCATCAAGCATGGTTGACTTGTATTCCTTTGTCCAACTTCTTAAAGTATAAAAAGGATCGCCTTTATGTATTTCAGTTTTGCCATTATTCCAAGTTTTTACTATTTCTTCTCCATAACAAACTGCTTCCCAAAGGGGTTTAGTAGCAACAATACTCCACCTACCCAAATTTTCCCCACCTTCAACGGATTCAAGAAAAACACCATGGGAATCTTTTGAGGATAATTTTAGCCAAGTGGACAATGGAGTCTCTAAATCTGCTGGCCAAGTTTCAATTATAGGTATAAAATTTTTACCCTCTTTGTAAGCTTTTAAAAAACTATCTTTCTGTGAGCTGATCATATTAATAATGTCAACCCAGATTATAATTATTTTTTTCTTCTAAATCAACTTTGAAGAAGTTAATCAAAAGTATTCTTAGTTGTAAATTTCAAACCAGCTGGATTAGGATTCTCCCCTATTCTTCTCGGATTATGACCAACTTTTTCTCTGCCTTCATTTACTTTTTCGGGGAAAACACCATCTTTTGGGTGTAAAAATTCAATGTCGCCACCTGGAAAAATTCGGTAGATTTTAAAATCTTCAATTCTTGGTTTGAAGGCTCTTAATTGTGTCCCCAATGCAAGGCATTGTTCTTTTCTTGCAAAGTACATTAAATTATCACCCTCATGCATAACAGCCGCTCCACCAGTCGGCAATTCGAATGCTTGTTCCTTTGAACTTTTCCAAACAATTGCATATTTTTCTTCGGTTTCTGCTGAGTTTAATAAACCGCCAGTACTTCCTATATGCTTTGGAAATTGACCAACTAAAGTTTCAGTCATCCTTGATTTTGAGTTATTTCTAATAAGAAATTAGCATCCATATTTTGCAAAATTAGAAATTGATAGGAAATTTTCTACATTATTTAATATATGGAAAACTTGCTTCTTATTTTATTTTGAGTCAGAAATCGGAAAAAATACTGTCAAACCTGTATCACGCCTCTGTGTGACATGCCCTCCTAAACTAGCTAACAACTTTTGAGTAGCATTTTGACTTAGTTGTAAACTACCTGTTTGAGGGTTCCAATTTAAAACAGGACCGATATCAGAACCGTTATCTTTTTTTAGAATTTCTTTTCGATTACTTTCTAATTTTTGTACTTTCAATTGAAGTTTAAGTTTTTGACCCGCTGGTTTTAATTCTAAAATTAATGTACTACCTTCTTTTAATCCTCTAGTATTTTTATCAATTAACCCACTTAACATTAATTCCAATTTTTCAGAATCACTCAAAATTTGCGGAAGTTGATTGGGGATATCAATCTTTAAAGAAATCCCACGACGATTTAGTTGTTTATTCCATAAAGGGGCAAGCTTTTTAAAAATTTCTACTAAATTAATTTTTGCCAAGTTATTTAATGAAGGAACTTCATTACTCACTAATTCTGCTGCATTAAAGATTAAACCAAACCTATCAATTTGTTCATTACATTCATTATCTATTTGAATTAAACGATTTTTCATTGATTCGTCCATCTTATATTTTTTTAAAGTAGAACTTATGAGGGTTCTTATTGTTGCTAAGGGCGTTCTTACTTCATGAGATATTGCACGTAATAATTTTGCCTCAGTTATTTGCACATTTTTTTCATCGTTTTTTACAGAATTCTGTATGTTATGGTTTGGCACAATACTTGCTAATTTTGCCGATAAAATTGGCCAAAATAATTGTTCAAATTGATTATTAATATTAAGGTTACCTAAATTATTGATTGCATTACGAAATCTTATTCCTTCCTCATGATTTTCTTGATTTAATTTTGCATGCATTAATTCAATTGAAAGTTTTAGGCTTTCTTCATCACACTTAATTAATAGAATTTTCTTATCTTTTTCACCAACAATTGATAAGATGCATTGAAAATTTGGGGTGATTATCATCAAAAAAGGTTCATAACCATCTTCTTGATTAAGATTTAAGACTTTATAATTACTAACTAATTCGAAATCTTTTTTTATCTTGTCTGAATTATTAACTGGCAAAAAACCTGCATTCTCATTTTGAAAGTATGGAAACCCCTCTGGAGACCAAAGCCATCCATGAAGTTGATTTAAAAATTTTTTATCATTAAAAGCTGGCAAAGGAGAGGCGATCCAAATCCCCCCCTCTTTATAATGCTTAGATAGGAAATCTTTTTGAATAACTTCTAAAGAAGCCCACCACATTCTTCTAGATGTATCATCATCCACTTGTATAGGTTGAACTCCTTTAATCAAAAGGTCTTGAATTTTTTTTATAGTTATTTGTGATTTCATCAACTTCTTAGTGATCTTGAACGTTTCAATATAGATAAAACAAATCCAATAGATATAAAATTAGTCACCAATGACGTTCGACCATAACTCATAAAAGGAAGGGGAATTCCAGTAACTGGTCCTAATCCAATAGTCATAAATAAGTTAATAATTATTTGGAATAAAAAAGTTGAGGCTATTCCAATAACAATTAGAGATTCAAAGTTAGTCCTAGCAATTGTTGCAGTATAAATAAGTTTTTTTATCAAAAAAAAGAACAAAAACAAAACTATTGTGCACCCCAGAAAACCTAATTCTTCGCCTAAAGCACTGAATATAAAATCAGTATGTTGTTCTGGTATGAATTGCAAATTAGTCAGCTTACCTTGCAATAAACCAGTCCCAAATAATCCTCCAGAACCAATTGCAATTTTACTCTGTATCAAATGATATCCACCACCTAATGGATCTCTATTTGGATCTAAAAATAAAACTAATCTATCTTTTTGATATTCTTTTAAGCCATATTGCCATAAAATTGGTGTTAATTTTGCCACTAAAAAATGTAATGAAATAGCAAGAGCAGAAAAAATAATTTTCTTTTTCGAAGATCTATAAGCAAGATATCCCATAGCTGGAATCCAGAAAATAAGAAGAGCTGTTAAGGTTAGATATAATATAGATGTGATAAGACAAAACACTAATATCAAAATCCACTCTATGGGCATTTGCGACCAGTAGAGCATCACACCTGTCATAACAATTAAAACTAAAGAGGTACCTAAGTCCGGTTGAAAGAAAATTAATAACCAAGGAATAATTACTATTAATAAGGGCAATACTATATCTCTTATTGTTAGAATTATTTTCTTGTCGAGTACTAAAGCAAGAGCTAATACAGTATTAAGTTTAGCTACCTCTGAAGGCTGAAAAGAAAAGATGCCCAAGTTTAGCCATCTTTGAGCTCCAGAAACTGAAATGCCAAAAAAATAAATTAGCAATAACGATATTAAAGTAAACAAATAAAGTGGAACCACATACTTTCTAATTCTTTCTAAAGGTATATAAGAAATAAAAAATGCTAAGAAATAACCTAAAAAACCAGTTAGGATATGACCCAAATAGTTCGATACAAAAAAATCACTCTGAATACTTTTTATCAATAAACCCGAAATAATAACTAAAAAAAGGGGAATGATAAGTAGAGGAGAAAATAAAAAACCTCTACTAAAGTTGTCTTTTTTTTGTAAAAAAACTCTCTTATTAAATAAAGAAATTCTCTTAAACATCAATTAAGTATTAACAAATTGATTCTTAATTAATTGAGCTAAATTACCAAATACAACAGAACTTTCTTTATTGGGCTGGCTTATTGAGATTGGTACACCTTTATTACTATCATCAACGAGAGGGATTTCAATAGGAATTTGAGCTAATAATGGTAAATCATTTTCGTTAGCTAATGTTTGTCCACCACCTTTACCAAAAATTTCATATTTTTTATCAGGCATATCTGGCGGAATAAATACTGACATATTTTCTACAATTCCCAGTAAAGGTATTCCGAGTTGTTTAAACATTGCTAATCCCCTCCTTGCATCTTGCAAAGATACTTTTTGAGGAGTAGTGACAACTATAGCTCCAGAAATAGGCACAGATTGAGAAAGGGATATTTGAGCATCTCCTGTTCCTGGAGGCAAATCAATAACCAAAAAATCAAGATTATTCCATTCAACTTGGTACAAAAATTGTCTGATAATACTATTAAGCATTGGTCCTCTCCATATAACTGGCTGACCTTCTTCTATGAGAAAACCCATTGATACCAATGAAATTCCATATTTATTTATTGGTATTAACCTTTGATCACTGCCACTACCTTCTGTAACCTTTGGATTCTGTTCGGCAACTCCCATCATTGAGGGGGTATTAGGTCCATATATATCTGCATCAAGCAAACCAGTTTTTAAGCCTAATTTAGCTAGAGAACAAGCCAGATTAACTGCAATGGTACTTTTCCCAACTCCACCTTTACCACTGCTAACAGCTATTATATTTCGAATCCCATCAATCTTCTGTAACTCAGGTGCATTACTTTGATTTTGAGATTCTGTATTGGAAGGATTATTATCTATCTCTATTTGAACATCATCAATATCCTCAAAATCCAGTAGTACCCCTCTAACCTCTTGTACGATTCTATCTCTCTGAGAATTTGCAAAGGATGGTAATGATAATGTTACGATTACTCTTGGTATAGTTACTCTTACATTTTTAATCCAAGCTAATTCAATTACATTTTTCTGTGATCCAGCATCTAGAACTTTTTGTAAAGCAAAATTAGCATCTTCTATTGTGGTCATTAAATTTTTAAATATTTTGACAAAGTAGCCGACTGTTTAAAAGATTAAGAACTATGTCGAACTATCAAATAATAGGCAATAAGGACCCCCTAAGAGAAATTATAAAGAGAAACTCATAATTAACCAAAAAATTTTTTTCTTCAAGATTTACTAAATACATGTTGAAAGAACCTCCTAAAAACTCGAGAGAAAAAACTAAAAATCTCTTATTAACTCTTCAAGACAAAATTTGTTCAGGACTTGAAAATGTAGATGGCAAAGGGAAATTTACAGAAGAATCTTGGCTAAGAGACGAAGGTGGCGGTGGAAGATCAAGGGTATTGAAGAATGGTGCAATTTTTGAGCAAGCAGGCGTAAATTTCTCGGAAGTACAGGGAAAAGAATTACCTCAATCTATAATCACTCAAAGACCCGAAGCAAAAGGTCATGAATGGTTTGCTACGGGAACTTCTATGGTTTTACATCCTAAGAATCCCTATATTCCTACAGTTCACCTAAATTATAGATATTTCGAAGCTGGTCCTGTTTGGTGGTTTGGAGGAGGTGCAGACTTAACCCCTTTTTATCCTTATCTTTCTGATATAAGGAATTTTCATAATGAGCATAAAAAAGCTTGTGAGAAAGTTGATCAAGATTTGCATAAAGTTTTCAAACCATGGTGTGATGAATATTTCTTCTTGAAGCATAGAAACGAATCTAGAGGGATAGGAGGTATTTTTTATGATTATCAAGATGGCTCAGGCAAAATTTATAGAGGAAATAATCAAAATGGAGAAGCATCAAAAGCTTCACAAAATATTGGAAGATCTAATTTAGATTGGGATAATTTATTTTCTTTAGCAGAAAACTGTGGGCAGGCATTCCTCCCTTCATATTTGCCCATTATTGAAAAAAGAGCTTCTCAAACATATTCATCGAAGGAAAGAGAATTCCAACTATATCGAAGAGGTAGATATGTCGAATTCAATTTAGTTTGGGATAGAGGGACGATTTTTGGACTCCAAACAAATGGCAGAACAGAATCTATATTAATGTCCTTACCGCCTTTAGCTAGATGGGAATATGGATATAAAGCTAAAAAGAATTCTCGAGAGGAATTTCTCACATCAGTTTTTACAAAGCCCCAAGATTGGTTAAATGATAAAGAGTTAGAGAAATTCTGTCTAGATAATAATATTTTTGATTAAAATTATCGAATAAAATTTTTTAAGTATCTAAATAGGTGTTTTAAATAAAGAACCGTCACTTTTCAATTGAAGTTTTTCTCCTAGTTCATTTTCTAAAGAGATTAATTCATCCCTATGCGCTCTAAGTCTCATAAAAGTTGAATCATTTTCATTTTCGTTGATCAACCTTAATTCAAATTTCTCCTCCCTTGCTGATTTTTTAAAATAAACAATTCCAGACAAAGGGCCTCCAATTAATCCCAAAAGAATAGGCCACCAACCTAATTCAGGATATATTTGAATAATTACTAATCCTAAAGCACAAGAACCAAAACCGCCAAGAAAACCTAGAAAAATTGCTAAAAATTGACTAGAGACAACTTGACCCTTGAATATCAAAATTCTTTGTTCAAAATCTCCTCCTGTTTGCTTCCATCCCCTCAAATCAAGCCATTCACATAAACCATTTAAAACCTTAATTGGCTGCTGAGAAGATGAAATCTCAACGATAGTTGTTCTATCTTTACTGGATGCCCTAAGAAAAAAAAATAATCCTATGGCCAAGAGAATCGTCAGCAATAATGTTGAATTTAAGGAAGATGACATTAAATAATTTTTCTAGTAACTCGAGAATAAAAATTAAAGTTACATCATATTCTAATTTTTTAGAATTATTCTGTAAAATATAGCTATTAAATAAAATTTTATTTAAATAAAGTCTTAAGTAATATTCTAAATCTTAACTTACCTTAAATACTTATTAAAAATGACTATTGAAAATAAAAATATTGATTTTCTTTATAGCGATTTAACATTAGATTTATACAATCTTTATAAAAAATCATCCTACCTAGCTATTGACACTGAAGCAATGGGTTTAATTCATGGAAGAGATAGACTCTGTTTAGTACAAATATGCAATGAATTTAAAAGAACATCCTGTATAAAAATCGAACTTAATACATCTTCTTCACCTCATTTAAAAGCACTTCTTGAAGATGAGAAAATTACTAAAATATTTCACTATGCAAGATTTGATGTAGCAGCTCTAAAATGCAATCTTGAAATTAATACTAAAAATATTTTTTGCACAAAAATTGCTAGCAAATTGGCAAGAACTTATACAAATAAACACGGTTTAAAGGATTTAATAAATGAATTGTTAGGTATAGAACTGGACAAAAGTTCTCAAAGTAGTGATTGGGGGCGCAACGAAGATTTAACAAAAGATCAATTAGATTATGCAGCAAATGATGTTAGATATTTAATAGAAGCTATGCATAAACTAAAAGTTATCTTAGAAAGAGAGGATAGATATGAATTAGCCCAAAAATGTTTCGAGACAGTTTCTGTTCATGCTGATTTAGACATACTAAAATTCTCAAATATATTTGAACATTAAGAATCAATCTTCAGTTAAAAAATTATCTTCGCCTTCAAGAGTTTCCATTAGTTTATCAAGTATTCTTGAAGAACTTAATTTATCTCTATCATTTTTTTCACAAATTTTTAAAACATTTTGCGCAACTTGTATTTTTTCTTGAATAGTTTTCGAACCCTCTTTGGCAATTTGAATTTCTACTTTCTTTTTAGCAGAAGATAAGCTTATACTCATAAGTTTTGCAATTTCTGCACATATTTTTAGATATTGCCGATCATTTATTGGATACATATTAAGAATTAACAATTAGTAAGCTAGTGCCATTTACTAAGATAACAAATGAAGGTTTATGGCATCTACGATTTTCTTGCTTGCTCCGGATTCCCCCATTCTTTTTTTTCCAATTTTTGCTTGTTCTAACCTATCAACTTTTCCTTTCAAAAGTAAACTTAAACGTTTCAAAAGAATTTTTTTATTCTTGCAAACTAAAACACTACCTCCCAATAATCTTGATTGCCTTTTTGCAAATGATTTTGTAAATTGTGGTCCAGCTCCAGGTAGAGAAAGAGATGGAATTCCAAGGCCAGCAATTTGCTCTGTAGCAGTTCCTGCATTAGACAAGCCAACTTCTGCCATATTTGCCCATAAATTGAATTTACCTTTGCCAATCACTAAATATCGATCTTTCTTTTTCCATACTGAATCTTCATCAATTAGAAATTTAACTTTACTCTGTTTTATAAAACCATATTTATTTAAATAACTTTGAATTTGAATCACATTCGCATTAATGCTCAAAGGCAAAAGTATTACCAAATCCTTTGATAAATCAAAATCTTGCAAACAATTTAGAAAATTATCAAGATTTTTAAGAGCTTCAGGGTATCTACTTCCAATTAATAAAATAATTCTTTTAAAAGAAATAATATTTGATATCTTTTCGTTTGTTGCATTAACAAAATCCATCATTGGATTACCCAAGTATTTTGCATCAATATTTTTTTTATTCAAATTATTAGCTGTAATTTTATCTCTCATAATTATATTTTTACATCTTGGAGATTTCATTAAAAACATTTCCCATGGGTCCCATTCAGAACCTTTCAACTTATGGTAAAAATCGCTTAAATCCCAACCTGGCCCACTACTCCAAGTATGATCACTTTTGGGAGTTCCAATGAAACTAAATTCGCATTCTGAACTCCAAGCGTAGAGTAATGGTAAGAAATCGCCTACTGCGATAATTTTGCAGTAATGTTTTGACTTCTTTTTTATAAGTAGAAAATTTCTTAAATTATCTATTAAAAATCCTGCAAATAAATCAAGCACAAATCCCTTCAGACTTTGATTACTAAAACCTCCACTAGGCAGCTCTTTTAAATATCCTATTTTACGAAGATTGTTTGATTTTATGGAATTAAATACATCTCCATTTCCTACTAAAGGCAAAACTTCAATATTTTTATTGTTTATTTTTTTTAGTAATCTTTTTATTATCTCCGATGCGATTATATCTTCTCCATGACCATTGCATATAAATAATAGAGAATGAGACACCTTACTGTTAAGATCATAAAAAGACTCAATTGAATCTTTTTCGGCGGCATGGCCAAGTGGTAAGGCAGAGGATTGCAAATCCTTTATCCCCAGTTCGAATCTGGGTGCCGCCTTATTTAATTTTTTTAAGCATCTAATTATAAAATTTTCTAAAAACTTCAAATTCAAATAAAGGTTATAAAGTTTCAATTACTTATGAATATGTAGAAAATAATCTTTTCTTTATTATTTAAATAATACCTGATATCTATAAATAAATAAAATTTAATTGATTAATTAATTATTTTCATCAGATTCTTTATATAAAAATTTGACTTTTTTAGTAATCATTATCCGCTACACACATTCCTAAACATCTAACACCATTTGAAGCAGTCCTTTTGCAATGCTTACATAAAATGGGATCTTTCTCTGTAGTAAGATTAAATTTTGAATTATTTTGGTCTTTAAAAGTTATTAACTCTTGCGCTGAATCAAATAGAGTCATTCTTAGAATCATCACTTGAATCGATACTAACAACAAGTGAAGCATTAGTGTTAGAAGAGGGTATATCCATAATTTTTACAGTTTCTTTAGGCTCATCAATAACTTGATTTTCTTCAGTACTCTCATCAACTGCACAAGCTTCAAGAGCCTCTCGAAGTAGTGAATCAAAAGTTGCCCCAGGTAATCTATGTCTAGCAACCTCAAGAAAAGTTCTCGGTAACGATTCAGATGCAGCATCTCGTAAAGCAGGATTATTCTTTCTATGTTCTTGTTCTTCTTCTATTGATTTAATAAACCTAAGTGTGACATCTCTTTTGGTAGATGCCTTTATCAGCGTATCGTTTTCTGGATTACTAACATTAGGTTCATTTTCAAGATCACTAAGTCTTTTCTCCAGACTATTTAAAACTTCATTAGCTTCTTTACTAATATGCGCTAATTGACCATCGGACAAATTAGGTAAATCAGCGACAAAAACTTTCCCATGATCCCTTAGTGTCAAGAAAGTTGGTCTTGGTCCTTGAGCCTGTCTACCAGTTGATTCAGTATTATTACCTATTGGTCTTTTTGGAGGTGTAGGGCCAGCTGAACTACGTCTACGTGTAATTCTTTGATTATTTGCAAAGGGCATTGAATAAAGGTTAAATCTTAATACTTAAACTTCCGATATAATTCGGCGGTGATTATATTATATTACACCTAACTTTTTCATTTGGGTATAAAAAATAATTTTTTAAAACTCATTTAAAAAAGAGAAAAAATTTAAGTTAAAATTTCTGGCAAAAATTTACTAGTTGTTGAATCATTTTTTCGAACTATCTTTCCAATTTCCCAACTATCTATATCATAATCTCTACAGATATTTAATATCGCGTCCTTAAATTGTTTATCAATAACTAAACAAAATCCCACGCCAAGATTGAAAGTATTCCAAAAATCTTTTTCAGGAATAGAACCTTTCTCTTTGAGGAATTTAAATAAAATAGGTATTTCCCAAGAACTTGTATCGATATAAGGAATAAAATCAGAAGGCATACATCTTGGTAAATTTTCTGGAATTCCTCCTCCAGTTATATGAGACATTGCTTTAATTTCTATATTTTCAGATAAAATTTGGTTAATCACATTGTTATAAATTTTTGTAGGTTTCAATAACTCATCATAAAAATTTAAGTGAGAAACTTTTTCAAATTCTTCATCTATTTGATTATTATTTTGAATAATTTTTCTTACTAAACTAAAGCCATTACTATGAACTCCATTACTTTTTAAAGCAATTATTAAGTCATTTTCAGACACTTTTTTACCATTAATAAGCTTATCCTCATCAACTATTCCGACACAAAATCCTGCAAGATCATACTTATTTTTTGAATAAAATCCAGGCATTTCAGCAGTTTCTCCGCCGAGTAATGAACAGCTATTTTCTCCGCAGCCATGTGAAATTCCCTGAACAACCCTCAATAATTGTCTCTTATTAAGCTTACCAGTAGCAATATAATCCAGAAAAAATAAAGGTTTTGCGCCACTAGTAATGATATCGTTCATGCACATAGCAACTAAATCAATACCAACCTCAAAGTGAAAGTTTTTACTTTGGGCTAATTCTAATTTTGTTCCAACACCATCAGTTCCTGAAACAAGAACTGGTTTTTTAAAACTATCGATAGGAATTCTAAACAAACCTCCGAAGCCACCAATACCCTCAATTACATTAGATGTATGAGTTCCTTCAACTGCCTGTTTAATTTCGGAAACAAATTCTCGCCCAGCTTCTATATCTACACCTGATTTTTTGTAATCCATGAAATAAAAATGATAGACTTTCCCTATATAGATATTCCTCCTAAGATTGCTTTTGTCCAGTAATTATTTATCAAATAGATTTATTTTTTAAAAAGAAAGTGAAGAAAGTAATCATAAGGAAAACTGAAGAAATAAAAAATTGGAGGAGAAATATAAAAAGTGAAATTAACTTCATTCCAACAATGGGTAATCTTCATAATGGACATATTAAACTAATATCCACAGCAAAAAATGAAAACTCTCATGTTAATTTAGTAAGTATTTTTATTAATCCACTTCAATTTGATAATAAGTTAGATTTAGAGAATTACCCTAAAACAATTGAAAATGATATAAAAATCTCCTTCTCAAATGGCGCAGATGCCATCTTCATCCCAAGTAATGAAGAGATATATCCACCAAATAATAAAAATATTAAATTCCTAAAAGCTCCAATAGAATTATCTTCTGCATTATGTGGATTAAATCGAATTGGACATTTTGATGGTGTTTGCACAGTAGTTTATAGATTACTTAATCTCATTAAGCCAAAAAATCTTTACTTAGGGGAAAAAGATTGGCAACAACTTTTAATTTTAAAAAATCTTGTCCTAAGAATGAATTTAAATGTTTCTATTAAATCTGTTCCTACACAAAGAGATTTTGATGGAATTCCTTTAAGTTCACGTAATGCACATTTATCAAAAAACGAAAGAAAATTGATTAAGTTTTTTTCAAGTGAGTTATTAGATGCAAAAAAAAATTTCCAACAAGATAAAAAGATAAATTTAAACCAAATAATTAAAAAGCTATCAGCAAAAAAAATTTCAATTGAATATTTAGAACATTTACACCCTCATACACTCCAAAAAGCAAAACTTAAAGATAATATTTCGTTACTAGCGGGTGCGATAAGATGTGGAGAAACAAGGTTAATTGATCACGTTTTTCTTATGAAAAGAAAGCCGATTATTGCAATTGATGGTCCTGCAGGGTCAGGTAAAAGTACTGTAACTAAGTTATTAGCAAAGAAACTTAAACTTTTATATTTAGATACTGGAGCAATGTATCGGGCATTGAGTTGGCTAATTATAAAGGAAAATACTGATTATACAAAAGAAAAAAAATTACAGAAAATACTGAAAGATATATCTATTGTGTTCAAGTCAAATACAAATTCACATCAGGATGTTTATATTAATAACCACCTTGTTACTGAAGAAATTAGGTCGCAAAAGATAAGTTCCATAGTTTCTAAAATTTCCTCAATAAAAGAAGTAAGAAAATTCTTAGTAGAAGAACAAAGAAAAATTGGAAAATCAGGCGGCCTTGTAGCTGAGGGAAGAGATATAGGAACTACGGTTTTTCCTGATGCAGAACTTAAAATATTTTTAACTGCTAGCATCAATGAAAGAGCAAAAAGGAGAAAATCTGATAACAATAGTAAAGACACACAAGAAATAGACCTTCATACATTAAAAGAACTCATAAAGAAAAGAGATTTTGAAGATTCCAATAGGGAAATTTCACCTCTAAAAAAAGCAAATGACGCAATAGAAATTATTACGGATGGATATTCAATAAATGAAGTAGTTGATAAAATTATTGATCTTTATAATGACAAGATTCCTAAAGAGATTGAGATTAAATAAAATCAAGAAATACTTTCCAAAAAACCGTTTACAGAATCTTCTAAAATATCTAGGACATGATCGAAGCCCTCATCACCTCCAAAATATGGGTCAGGAACTTCTTGCACATTAAAAACTGATCTAAAATCTTGTATTTTTTTAATTAATGCAAAATCAGTTGAAGCTGTTCTATTTTTAAGATCTTGAATATTTCTAAAATTTGAATCGTCCATAGCAAGAATATAGTTAAATTCCTCAAAATCTTTTCTTGTAATTTGACGTGCCCTGCTTAAGATATTTATATCTCTTCTTTCTGCCGCAATTCTCATCCTAGAGTCAGCTTTTTTTCCAATATGCCAACTCCCAGTCCCAGCAGAATCTACAATAAAGCCATCGGTTAATCCCTTCTTTTCAAGAAGATTTATAAAAATAGCTTCTGCTGCAGGAGACCTACAAATATTTCCCAGACATACAAAAAGAATAGAAATTTTTTTCATATGATTTCAAATTTCAATAAATTATAAGACTTTTAAGTAGTAAATAAAACTTCTTTAATTAAAGATTCAGTAAATTCTTTACCAAACAAACTCGACAACATTGGCCTTGCTGGATCGTTATCTCTTCTATATTCCAAATAATTATTTTGACCTTTTATTAATTCTTTTTGCATATCAATATTGACTTCTTTGCTTTCGAAAAGAATTGCCAAATACAAATCAAGATATTCCTTAAATGAGGTATAAAGCTGATTAGCAATTAAAAAATCACTTCTTTCTTCTTTCGGTAATTTTGACCATATTACTCCTGGAGAAAAAAATCTAGCTACATCTGCAGACATGCTATCAGCTAATGGAAGTGATGAATGACAATTATTTTTGAGTTTTATAAGTTTTTCTAATAACTCATTATTGTATTGATTTTGTATTTTTAATGAAGGCTGAAAATCTAATACTAGTAAATAACTATTAGGAAGAGAAACAAAATCCACTCCAAAAAATGGGACGTTAAAAATAGTATTAGGAATAATTAAAAAATTTAAGACAGAATAATTTGGACTATTTATACACACTGCTCTTGCGAATGAAATTCTTTTTTTATGCGTTACACCCCAAGTAGAGAGATTCACATTTTTTTTTGATTTTTTTGAACCATAAGTTGAATCTTTGTAAGAATATTCCGAGGGTATTATTTTTTCTAAACAGTTATGTTTACTTAGATTATTTCTTAAATATTTTAAAAAATTATGCCATCTCCAATCTGGCCTGTAAAAAATAGTATCTTGTATTAACATTCAATCAATAATCTCATTATTTAATGTAAAAAGAAATTTATTTATAAATTTTTTTGTCCATTTTTCTCCAAAAAAAGATTTAAACAATTTATCTGCAGGGTCTTTTTCAAAACTATACTTATCATATTTAATTTGATTAATCTTTATTTCTTCTGAATTTAAAAATTGATTTACAGGATTCAATTTATAAATGTGCAAATAATTATTTACAAATGAATAGAATATATTATTTAAATCTCTATCAAGATTAAATTTATTTCCTCTACATATAATCACCCATGGTGAAAAATATTTTTTTGAATCATATATATTCTTCATTTTATTATTATCAAATGCAGAATATTTTTTCTTAATATTAGCTAAACTTGAACAATATTTTTCAAGATATTTGCCTTCTTGAATTAATGGTTGATAATCAAGTATTGCTAATAACTTTTGAGAAGTTCCAAACCATAAAATATCAGCTCCTAAAATAGGCATTTCACTATCAAAATTAGGATATGCGACCGTATTAAACACCTGCAGTTTTTTGCCACCATCTAATCTTGTTATTCGCCACTTTCTATATTCAGGAGATGAAAAAAGCCAATTTTTAATAATATATTTTGAGTCTTCATTGTGATGTTCTTTGAATTCGCTAGATATTTGTACTTCATGCCCATTTAATTCATCAATATTGGTTTTAAGAAAATCAACTAATGAATCAAACATAAATATTAGGTCTCGGTACTTCCTTTCCTAACTTTTTTTGTAATGTAATTGAATACAATCTTGCCTAAAACAGCAATCAAGTTCCCTTCAAGCTCCTTAAACATTTTCATATTGTAAGTAAAAGCTTGATTAGCTTCATCAATAATTTGATCAGCAGTCTCTTGACTTATTGGAAGTTGATTCAAAGTAAGGGAATATTCTTCCTTGAATTTTTTTTCATCAGCAATTAATTCAAATTCATAAAAATTTAAACCATCATTTCCCTGCAAATTTAATGCTTTTTTAGCGATCCTTTTCAAGATTTGCCCCCCAGATAAATCTCCTATATAGCGAGTATAGTGGTGACCAACCAATAGCTCTGGTGAATTTTTTGCTACCTCTCGGATTCTTTCAACATATTGTTTTGCTGAGTGAGAAATATTAATTTCATTCTTCCAATTTTCACCAAAATAAAATTTAAGATCATTTACAAGAGTTTCTTTTCTGAATAATGATTTAAAACCTATTGGTTTTATGACGGGATGTTCCTCATTAACCAGTCTTTCAATTTCTTCTTCCATAGCTTCATAAACAAAATATAAATCACTAATTAATTTTCTATAAGATTTTTTTTCAACAACTCCTTTTAAAAAACAAGCCACAAAGCCAGTATTTTCTGCCATCGTGTGGGATTTTTTTGTCCCTTCTCTTAATTGTCCTGCAAGAGAAACTGCCATATTTTTTGAATTATTTTTGTAAGTGTATTTAATCTACAAGGAAAATACACAAAACAGCTAATTTTTGTTACCAGCGGATGTTGTAGAGAATAGCTTGTAAAGTTCTTTACAAACCAAAAAAAGATTATCTTTTTGTTCCTTTTGCGGTAGATGAGTGCCAGTCATTTCCCAATCACCGATGGTAGCCACTCTCCATCTCTCGGAGGGAACAATCATACCTCTCATTATTATTCCCAACAATTTCGGAACTCTGCAATTACTATTATTTTCAATTCTTAATTGTAAGAGTATTGCTCTACATTCAATAAGAGGACTCCAACCAGGGAAATGAAACGCAAAATCAATAGTATCTTGCATGGATTCATTATTTGAATTGTCCCAGGGACTAAAGTTTACGCTTGCATCTGGAAAATATTTCCGAAACAAAGCTGCAGTAGAAGCAATTTTATTAGCTATTTCAACATTACTTACGTTTGAACTCGCATTCATAAAGTAGCTGAGTATTTTTTTGAAAATGACATAATTTGCTTTAACTTGCTTATTAACTACTTTTTCTTTTAATAAAGATGTTGAAATGCTGATCATAAACTATTCTCTATTCTCATTTGGATAATAAATTTCTAGGTTTTAAAGAAAATAACTGATTGCAAATTACAATACGTGGAAATTCAATGAGTTATCTTTTATTAATTCAATGCTATGCCAAATTTTGAAAAATTAACTTTACCCAATGAAGGCGAGATAATAACTTTTACTCAAGGTAAACCTAATGTTCCTAATAATCCAATTGTCCCATTTATTAGGGGTGATGGTACTGGAGTTGATATTTGGCCTGCAACTCAAATCGTTCTTGATTCAGCGATTAAAAAAAGCTATGGAAATGAAAGAAAAATTAATTGGTTTAAAGTCTATGCAGGAGATGAAGCTTGTGAACTTTATGGAACATATAATTATCTCCCTCAAGATACTATTGAAGCAATCAAACATTTTGGTGTAGCCATCAAAGGTCCTTTAACGACCCCCATAGGTGGAGGTATTAGATCTCTTAATGTTGCGTTAAGGCAAATATTTGATTTATATAGCTGTGTTAGACCATGCAAATATTATTCAGGAACTCCAAGCCCTCATAAAAATCCTCAAAATTTAGACGTTATTGTTTATAGAGAAAATACTGAGGATATCTACATGGGAATTGAATGGGAAGCGGAGGATAATAATTGTCTGGAATTAATTAATCACTTAAATAATGTTGTAATACCAAATAGTAAAAATTTAAAAAATAGATCTATACCAGACGGATCAGGTATTGGAATAAAACCGGTGAGCAAATCTGGTAGCCAAAGGCATATAAGAAAAGCTATTGAACATGCTCAAAGATTATCAGGAGATAAAAGGCATGTGACTCTTGTACACAAAGGGAATATTATGAAATATACAGAAGGTGCATTTAGAGATTGGGGATATGAATTAGCAGTAAATGAATTTAGAGAAGTTTGCATCACAGAAAGAGAAAGCTGGATTTTAGATAATATTCAGAAGAATCCAGAAATTACAATTGAAGATAATGCTCGAAAAATTGAACCAGGTTTTGACAAGCTTACAAATAATAAAAAAGCATTTATTTGCGAAGAAATTAAAGAAGTTATTGCATCAATTTCAAATTCCCATGGAGACGGAAAATGGAGAGAACTTGTTCTCGTTGATGATCGGATAGCTGACAGTATATTTCAACAAATTCAAACTAGACCTCAAGAATATTCAATTCTTGCAACCTTAAATCTTAATGGAGACTATGTTTCTGATGCAGCTGCAGCAATTGTTGGTGGCCTAGGTATGGCTCCTGGTGCAAATATTGGAGATAATGCAGCAATTTTCGAAGCTACGCACGGTACTGCGCCAAAACATGCAGGCTTAAATAAGATTAATCCAGGCTCAGTAATCCTTAGTGGTGTAATGATGCTTGAATATTTTGGTTGGGATGAAGCAGCTAACTTAATTACTAATGGTTTAAGTAAAGCAATAGAGCAAAAAAAAGTCACCTATGACCTAGCACGTTTAATGGAACCGAAGGTAGAACCGTTATCCTGCAGCAGTTTTGCTGAAGAAATTATCTCAAATTTCTAATTTTAAAAATTAATTTTATTTTCAAAAACTTTCCAAATATTCACTAGTGAATCTTTAGTGCCAATATTTCCAGGATGTGTAACAATAGGAAGTTTTTTCCCATTTTTCAGATTACAAGTCACCACTGAAATGCCTGTAAAAATCTGTCCATGAAGGTAAACATAATCTGCATTAAGGCCATTACTAAGAATCATATTTGTTGTTATTCCTCCTTTTGAAATCAAATATCCTATTTCATTCTTCAAATTTGCGACTAATTCGGCAATAAAAGAAGAAAGTGAATTATAAAAATTAAATTGTTCAGAATAACTAAAGGACATGAATTTTCTTGAAGTAAACAATACTGGTGTTTTTCCTTTCTCAAAAGAAAATCTAATTTCTCCCAAAAATTTATTTTTAAACAAATTCCTTTGCTTATGATTATTTTCCGATGAAGTAATTTTAAAGAATTCAAAAACATCTAACTCAATTGGATTGCAATTACTTATCTCTAATAAATTTTTTAATTGAAGTGTTGAAAGTTCCACATAGGATCCAACAATTATCAGTCCTGGAAGAAAACTCTTTTCTTTATTTCTAATTCTTAAATTTGAGAAAAATGTCTCGACCTGAGGTACACTTTTTTTCTCAGAAATTGAACTTATAAAACTTGCTGCAGTGCGAAACAGAAATTTTTTTTGTTTAATTAATTTTTTAATTACTAAAGAAAATTTAGTCAGTTGAGAATAATTTTCTATATCTACAATTACATGTTTATTGTTCTTCAAGTTCATAAGTATTTGAAAAACAATGTTATTTTCTTCATCATTTAGGATCTCGATATCTGAAAATAAAAGATTTTGAATATCTTCAATATTTAATTGCGATTTACTCTTTTGAAATAAAAGATTCTTAACATTACTTGTCCTATATCCAAAAATTTTGTCTCTTGCAAAAATTGTTTGATCAATGGGAGTTTTATCAACAAAGTGTGATCCATTAATTGTTAATCTTTTACCCTCTATAAAAGCTGGAATATGAAAAGTAGCATCGAAAGGGCCTAAGCAATTATTTAGGATACTTGGCTCTAAAAAGTTATGTCCTCGAAGCGTAGAGTCCCCTCTACTTATAAAAATAATTTGTTCATCATAAGCTTGAGAAGCTATAACTTTCTTAAGATTTTTGCAAATTTCCTCTATTGTTAATTTTGCATCATTTTCCGATAGTGACCTTGTATTTGCCAGAATAAAAAATAAATTAGATTTAGATTGAAAACCTTTGACTAAAGTTGAATAGTCCCACTTAAGGAGTAATAAGCAATCATGAACAGTTTGAGAACCTGTTGGATCATCATCAAAAACAACAAATTTCATAAGAATTTCATAATTACTTAAGAGATTCTATTTGTATTGAAGCTTCAAACCTTTGATTATCATTTGAAGGAATCATGATGTTTCTTAATCCATCAATAAAAGAATTTCGTGGACTAGTCCAAGGTTCAAGACATATCATTCGTCTCGGAGGATCACTCCAAATAACTCCTAGGTCGAGAGGATATGGATGATTCAAAGTTACCTGTCTTTTAAAAATTTTATCCCGAAAAGCGCTCCTACCAGAGGTATACATGAGTAGATCAACTCCTAAATTAATATTTTTCAACTCATCTAAAGTATTACTTATTATGTTTTTTTCTTGATTCTGACAATTAAGAGGATAGTCAACAAATTCTATATTTTTTAAATCTGAAACATTAAAGTAAGGATGCAATCCAAAATTTATAGGCATAGCAATATCTGTTTTGTTAAAAATCGTAATTTCAAATGCTAAACAGTTTATCTTTAAGGTGATTTCTATTCTTAGTTCGAAATCGAAAGGATAATATTTTTTGGTTTTTTTAGATTCATTTAAAAATAAGCATAAAGTTTTTTCATTTTCATTCAAGGTATATTGCCATTGCAAATCCCTAGCGAAACCATGTTGTGATAGTTGCAAATAATCTCTTCCAAAAACTGAACTAGAGGCATTAAGATTTCCACAAATTGGGTACAAGATTGGGATACCACCTCTAATACTTTTTGTCTTTTCGATAAATCTTTTTTCATCGAAATAAAGTATCTCTTTACCATCCGAAACCCAATTTGTAACAACACCTCCTCTTTCAGGACAAAATTTAATATAGTTATTTTGATCTAATTGAAATACAAAAATTCCTTGGTCTTTATTAGATAATTTAATTTGCACAATTGGTACTTAAAGAGAATCAACCCAATCCAATATATGCTGATTAACTAATTCAGGTATTTCATCATGAGGACAATGTCCAGCATTAAGGATTATTTCTTGTGTATTTTTTGGTGTGAATTTTTTATATAGATTTCTTTTTTTTGGAGTATTCATCCAAGGATCTTTGCCTCCCCAGAGCAGTAATAATGGTGAATCGAGTTTTGCAAATAACTTATCCAACGGCAATCCTTGAGGACCTGATGGATTAAATACACTTCTAAAAACATTAAAAGCTCCATAATCTAGAGAAGGCTTTCTTATTGACTCAACTAAGAAATCATCAACATTTTTTTTATCAACATAAACTTGATTCAAAGTTTTTTTAATATTTTTTGGATTTCTCATATTTTCAAAAATCAAGCGTTGAAGAACAATATTTTTCAAAAATATGCCAGCAACTGTTTCAATTGAAGTTTGCAACATATTTTTTTTGATAGTTTTTTCTTCACTAAAATATCCCGCAGCATTAAGTAAAATCACTCCTGCATTTAGCTCATTTAATTCTGAACCAGCTGCTAATGCGGCATAACCACCTAATGAATTTCCAACAACAATTGTAGGTTTTTTTATTTTCTCTTTTACATAAGCTACAACCTGATCCTTCCATAAAGATCCTGAGTATTCGACATCTTGAGGCTTCGGACTTTTTCCAAAACCGAGAAGATCCATAGCATGAACTTCGTATTTGTCACTTAAAGTAGGGATATTGAATCTCCAATGATCCGTGGAGGCTCCGAAACCATGAATTAATAAAATTGCACATTCCTTTGATATTTTCTCAGGCTTAGCAGAAACTGTATGTATTGGATAATTTAAAAAATTCCAGTCATAATTTACATTACTATCTAATAGAGATGACTTTTCCATTCATTGAGAATTCTATTTTAGATATTCTAATAAAATTATTTCCTAAAGAAGACCCACAGGATCAGCTGCAACATCATCTGAAATTTTATTGCCATCATTTGGGGGCTTATCTTTTAGCACAATTCTTAAGAGAACAGGTGCAAGAAATGTAGTTCCTATAACCATTAATAAAATAGCTGCTTCTAGAGAAGGAGTTAATAACTTAGCGCTTGTTCCAAGCCCAAGAAAAATTAAACCAACCTCTCCCCTAGGCATCATACCCAAGCCTACTACTAATCTATTTGTAGGTTTATCACTTGAAAATACCCATCCGGCTGCAATTTTTCCAATAATCGCAACAACTAATAAAAATCCTGCAACTACAAGAGCAGATCTGCTTGTTGGATCAAGTGGATTGATAACTGATAAATCCATTCCAGCTCCAACCAATACGAAGAAAATAGTTGCGAATAAGGAAACTAAAGGTAAAACAGATTGTTGTATTGCATGATTATTTTTAGAACTACTAAGAATCAATCCAGCTGCAAAAGCACCTAAAGCTGCTTCTAATCCAATAGCTGTTGCGACAAAACAACATAATACAAGTATCACAAAAGATGCCACTACTACAGCTCCAGGAGCTTTCAATCTATCTAACAACCAATCAAATCCTGGCGCTGCTGTTCGACTTAGTGCGATAGCAGCAATAACAAATACCACTGCTGCTGCAACTAATTTAACAATAGGAGCAATTTCTAAAGAACCTCCTGCAGCAAGCGCCACAACAACTGCCAGAATAACAATTCCCAAAATATCGTCTAAAACTGCTGCACCAATAACAATCTGTCCTTCTCTTGTTTTCAAATATCCCAATTCACCGAAAACACTTGCAGTAATTCCTATACTTGTAGCTGTCATAGATGCTCCAGCAAAAACTGCTGGAATTAGATCTACTTGGAAGATAAACATTAATCCAAGAGTTCCAAAGGCAAACGGTAAAATTACGCCAGCCATCGCAACAGTAAAAGCCTGAGCACCGACAGCTACCAGTTCCTCTAACTCACTTTCTAATCCTGTTAAAAATAAAAGTGCATATAAACCAAGTGTTGCTACTGCTTGGAGAGAGGGAAAGCTTTCGAAATAAACATCAGGTACTGCTTCCGGAGGAATTGAAGCTAATGAACTAATAACACTTACAAGTCCTTCATTTAGTTCAGTTCCAGCTGAGGGCGGTATCAATAAATGGAATCCTGATGCTCCTATTATGACCCCTGCAAGAAGCTCACCTACAATCGTTGGCAAACTTAGTCTTACTAATACTTCTGCTAATGCTCTTGCTGCTAAAAATATCAATAAAAACCTTATAACTCCTATCAAGGTTTCAGCAACTTCTAAATCATGTGTACTTAATTCAGCAAGTAAAGAGTACATTTAAGGGTAAAAAATAAACTACATAACTGGAAGATAAGTTATTGAGGGCCCACTTTAAGAAATATGTAAGAAAAAAGCAAAAATACTCAACAAGTGTGGATCTGAAGTTACAACAAAGAAATTTTCTTAAAAATGGCTATTGTCTGTTATATGGCTAATCCAATGAATTCCAACGAACCCTTTGATCTACGCTTGCCTACACCAGGCTGCTATTTAGATCCTGAGAAAGCTGGCATGGATTCAGATGCTGTTTTTCAAGGAATGACAGCCCATCTTTTTTACACTCTTGGAAAATTAGCAACCTCTGCAAGTCCTCATGACTTATATATGGCTTTGAGTTATGCAGTTAAAGATAGGCTAATGACAAGATACTTAGCCAGCCAAGAGGTCATAAGAAAAAAACCACAAAAAACTGTAGCTTACTTATCGGCAGAATTTTTAATAGGTCCCCAATTAAGTAATAACCTTCTCAATCTCGGCATAACTCAAGAAGCTGAAGATGCATTAAAAAGATTTGGTATTGAATCTTTATCAACAATACTCGAAGTAGAAGAAGAGCCTGGTTTAGGTAATGGTGGTCTTGGTAGACTTGCCGCATGTTATATGGAATCATTAGCATCTCTTCAAGTCCCAGCAGTTGGTTATGGTATTCGGTACGAATTTGGCATATTCAATCAATTAATTAGAGATGGTTGGCAAGTTGAAGTTACTGACAAATGGCTGAAGGGTGGATGGCCCTGGGAACTTCCTCAACCTGATGAATCATGTTTTGTTGGCTTTGGAGGGAGAACTGAAAGTTATAGAGATGATAAAGGAAACTACAGATCAAGATGGATACCTTCTGAACATGCAATAGGTGTACCCCATGATGTTCCAGTTCTAGGGTACAGAGTAAATACATGTGACAGATTAAGATTATGGAGAGCTGATGCAACAGAAAGTTTTGACTTTTACGCTTTCAATATTGGTGATTACTATGGAGCAGTAGAAGAAAAAGTTGCCTCTGAAACTCTTTCAAAAGTTCTATACCCAAATGATGGAACCGACGAAGGTAGAAGATTAAGACTCAAACAACAACACTTTTTTGTAAGTTGTTCTCTTCAGGATATGTTGAGAAGCCTTGAAAAAAGATCAATACCAATAACAGAATTCCCTAAGCATTGGACAGTCCAACTGAATGATACCCATCCTGCCATAGCAGTAGCAGAATTAATGCGACTTCTTATTGACCAATATCATATTGGTTGGGATAAAGCTTGGAACATAACAACTTCCTCAGTTGCTTATACTAACCACACATTACTGCCAGAAGCTTTAGAGAAATGGGATTTAAATTTATTTAATGATCTTCTTCCTCGTCATCTAGAAATTATTTATGAAATTAATTGGAGATTCCTACAACAACTAAGACTACGTTATCCTGGTGATGACAAAATCCTTCAAAAACTCTCAATAATTGATGAAGAAGGCTCCAAATCTGTTCGGATGGCTCACTTGGCTACAATTGGAGCTCATCATATAAATGGTGTAGCAGCTCTACACTCAGATCTTATAAAAAGACAACTTCTTCCAGAATTCGCAGTACTATGGCCTGAAAAATTTACAAATGTAACTAATGGAGTTACTCCAAGGAGATGGGTAGCCCTATCTAATCCATCATTATCTAACCTTCTTGAAGAAGAGGTTGGTCCTAATTGGATAACAAATATGGAACTTCTTAAGAAGTTAGAAGAGAAAAAAGATGACAACAATTTTTTACAAAAATTTGAAGAAACTAAATTAAATGGCAAAAGAAAATTAGCTAGTTTTATCCATTCAAAAACTGGAATTCTTGTAGATCCATCAAGTTTATTTGATGTTCAAGTTAAAAGAATTCATCAATACAAAAGGCAACATTTAAACGCCCTA
>JAOIPS010000006.1 GCA_028141225.1 Prochlorococcus sp. AH-736-L23 | reverse complement strand
GTAGTTTGGTCAGTAAATATAATGATTGCAATACTGATTATTGGTGTTGCCTGGGTTCTTTATTACATATTTACTTATGATCAAAAATTTACTTCCTAGATAAATGTCAGATAAAGATCTAAGTAATTTTCTAAAAAAAATAGAGCAACTTAATCAAATTGCTGAGCTAATAAAAAATAATCCTAGTAAAAAGTTATCCCTTTCAAAATGCAAGAATCATAATGAAGTAATTAGATTAACCACTGAATGGGGTTTTGATATTGGTAAAAGGTGGGGAGAATATTAATTGATTTTATTACCAGCATTATTAAAATTGCCATCAACTTCAAATTAAATTCCTAAGATTAATTAGTATTTCTTGTATTGGAATTATGAAAGAAATTGGAGAGATAAAGTCAAATATATATAAAATAGCTGCTGTTACAGATAGAGGGCAAAGATTAAATAAATTAATTTCTCCTATGTATGAGGAAAAAGCTAATGAAATGGATAAATTGATTGATGCTCTTAAGGACTTTAGTTTTGAAATGTCAGAAGAATTATTGTCTGGAGAGTGGGAATTGATTTTTTCTAATGTTGAATTATTTCGAAGTTCTCCTTTCTTCCTTGCTATTGAAAAGGCATTAAATGATGAATTTAAAAGTAATCTTTTTTTTAAATTACATCAATTGCAAGTAGGATCCTTTGGCATATCAACTATTGGGAGAATTGCTCAAAAGATTGATTTTGAAAAAAAAGAATTTATATCTACTTTTGACACTACAATATTTGGGCTCACAACAATTCCTATCTTGGGTTGGTTCAAACTATTGCCTACTTTTGGTGGAAGAGTAATTACTGTAGCAAGTGATTTAGTTTTAAGAAATAATCTACTTGATATGAACTTACAAAAGACAAAAGTTTCCAAAGTTGATGGACTTAATAAGATTCCATTATTTAGTGAATTACTTATGGATAGATGGTATCCAGTTAGAGAGGTATGGAATAAGTTACCTTGGAATAAAGAATCGCCAAATTGCCAGGTTTCAATTGTATATTTAGACGATGAAATGAGAATTATGCAGGATATGTATGGGTCTATTTTTATTTATATAAGGCCTTCAATTTCCTTGTTGAATTCAAATAAAATCTCTAATAATTAATTAAAACACTGAATAATAATTTTATAATTTATAGTAAAAACCATTAAAAATTTATTTTAAAGATTAATTAATAAAAACATCTCACATCTTAAATACAAATAGGTTATGTTCATAATGAACATTTTTTTATTATGCTTAGAAATCAAGAAAAAAATTCAGTTGTTAGAGGAATATTCCTAATAGGAGGTTGGGGATTAGGTCTAGACAGATTCTACGAAGGAGATAAAAAAGGTGGCTTTTTATCAATAATTGGTTGGAGTATCACATTTTTTAGCTTTATATTTCTTAAATGTTCAGGTTATGAATATGTTGAGGGTGTGAAAAATTATTCAAATTATTCCCCTAACCCTTTAATAGTATTACCTTTACTGGCAGGAGCATATGGTGGCTTTCGAATAATTAAGAAGGCATTTAGATTAGCAAAACAATTTGAGAATGCGGAATAATACTACCAGCAGTTAAATTCAAGATAATAATCCTGATCCTTTCAAATAAAATTTAAATAAAAGAATCACTAAAAGGTTTACTATTGCTAAGGCTACTAGGCCATTCCTGTTTTTTACATCTAATTTTTTGACTAAATTAGAAAGATAAACTACTGGATTTTCTGGCTCTTTATTATCCAAATTTTTTTTAAATATTAATTTGACAAGAAAATATCACAGTTTCATTTGAAGAATCAAAATTGTAAAGATGAATATCCAAAAAGAAATAAATAATTTTTAACCCATAATTCCTGCATTTCTTAAAAACGCTTTACCCATATTGCCAATTACAAAAAATAGAGACAGATTAATTAAAAGGACTATTAATAATGCCAACATTTTATAGTTTGGATTAGTTGAAATGCCATCAAATCCATTATTAAGAAATCTTTTAAAAAGTGATTTGTCAATTTTTAGTTTTTGTTGCTCAGAATCAAGTTTTACTTTTTCTTCTGAAGAATCTTGATTACTTGCTTTCTCTAAAAATTCTGTAAATGCCTTAACATTTTCTTCTTTTTTATTCCCCTCATTAAGATCTTTATTGTCTTCATTCAAATTGGGGGACGATTCGATTGAATTATTTTCCTCAGGATTAAGTTTTGAATCTTCCAAATTAATAGTAAATGCTAGGAGTATATTACACCATAAAAAAAACCCACTCGATCAATTGAAGAGAGGGTTAGCTAAGGTTAAAGTTCTTAACTTGATAATAATTTATTTTAATTAAATTTGCGGTTGTAGCATAATGAAGTTTTAAATTAGATTATATTCAAGGTGATATTTTCGTACATATGTTAGATGCAAATACTAAAAAAGCATGTAAAGATGATCCCTCAATAAGAGATATTAAAATTAGAAATATAGAACATGCTATTGAACAAGCAGAATTGATGATAAAAGAATCAAAAATGAGCCAAGAAGAATTAATCTTTTTAAAAAGAAAAATATCAGACTCAAGACAAGATTTAGAGATACTTTATTTAATGAAAATTCAATGAATATAAATTTGTTAATCTTTAAAAGGATTGAATTTATACAAAGAAAATTAATTTGTATATTTGAAGACTTATAAAGTTTAAAGGGAATGTAATTATTTGTATAAAGGTTCTAGTTATGTCTAAAAATAATCTATATATACCTTTAAAGGTTGTTCCATACATCTTCATTTCAATTACTGCCATAGCAATAACAGCAGCTACATATGTAATTACTTAGTTCTATAAGCTATGTAAAGTTTTTAGATATTAAGTAAATTAAAATATTTGTAATAACTAATTGTATGAATAAATTCAAAATAGCAATTTTTACAATATCAATAATCATATTTTCCCTAATTGGGATTAAAAAATTAATTTATATAAATCAAGTTAAAGATATAAAAAATAAAGAAGAATCATTCTTAAATGAATCTATACGTGTTTTAAATGAATGTTTCGATCTAGAAAATAAAAATAAAAGAACTCTTAATAAATCAATTGAATTAATTGAGTATTGCTTAGAGGAATATGGATATAAAAACTGATTTCAAAACTTGAATGATGAATTTCCTTAATACTCCACTAATATGCAGAAAAATTTTCTCATCAATAATCTTGATATGTTCCATAATTTTTTATTAATAATATTTTCCTAATTTAATTTTTTTAAAATGACTAAAGTTAAATGTTCTTATTTAGGAAATTTAAACTGTGAGGCTATTCATCTACAATCTGGAAGTCTTATTAGAACTGATGCACCTTTAGATCACTGCGGTAAAGGTGAAAGTTTTTCCCCAACTGATTTATTAGCAACATCTCTAGGTACTTGCCTGCTAACTATCATGGCAATCAAAGCCAAATCGAAAGGATTTGATTTGAAAGGTATATATTTAAATATTGAAAAAGTAATGACACGAAATAGCGAGAGGAAGATAAAAGAACTATTAATAGATATTTTCATACCAAAGAGCACTTCTAATGAAACTATTGATTTTTTGAAAAAAGCTTCCAAAGAATGTCCAGTTACAAGAAATTTATCTAAAGAAATAGATATTAAAATTAGTTGGCATCATGAATAAATCTCAAAAATAGTAATTACATAAAAAATAATGAAATACTTTATTGGAATAATCATTCTTTTATTTGGAATATATGTAATGACAGACTTGGCATTAAAGACTAGGTATACAAGGAAGAGACTTTCAAAAGAAAAAAAATAAATCCTATAAATTTTAATATTGCAGATCAAGGAAATAGATTTATTTTTGTACTGAGAATTAAGGCATATTTTAGTTTTATTTATTTACTATTTTTTGGTCAATCAAACTAATCAAAGGGATCATGAAATTTACATTTATTCCAACAGTGCACCATGTATAAATAATAAGAAAAAATATTTTTATAAATAAATTAGGGGGTAAGGTGAAAAATATTTTGAAAAACCCTCCAATGAATAATACCAATATTCCAATTTGCAAAAGACCTTTGATTATCCATTTAACTCCATTTTTTTTAATATTTATATAAAACCAGAAAAAAACAAAACTAGATAACAATAAATATATAAAATTTATGATCATCTTTTCAGAGAAAATATAATAAATTTGCCATTATCAAGGCGTGATAACAATTATCACTTTTTTATCTGCTAATTTTTTTTTAAAATGGAAAATTTATACAAAAAACAATAAAAATAAATTATTTTTTTTTACTTTTTATCTTAAAACATTTTAGATTTTAGTAAATCAACTCTTTTTTGATTCACTCCCAAATCACTTTCTCCAACTCTTGATTCTGATCTTATTGATAAGATGTTTGATTCAGGTAGAAAGGATACTTCTAAGTCGTCTACATACTTCATCCATTTACTGGTTGCCTCAGCATGAAGATAATCGCCATCTATTTCTACAATCTCAGTTCTTGGAGTGTTTTCGATAAATGTTTTAATCTCTTCAAAAGGTTTCTCAATATTATTAACCTCCCATTCTTCTCGTACACAATGAGCTATCTCTACACAAGGTTTTAGTTCTATATGTGAGGCAAATGATGAAGAAGGGAATAAAAAGCTTGAACAAATTAAAATTGTTAAAAAAAGTATTTTCATTAACAGAAGTATTTAACGAATCATAATCTAACGAATTAAATTACTAATTTGTAATGACGACCTAATTATTTTGGAAGAAAGCATTTTTGTTTTTATATTCAGAATTTAATATTTATTTCTAATAATCCCCAAAAAAAAAGATCCCTCAAAGAGAGATCTTTTAAAATTGATTTATATCAAGTGTTTCCTTGTTTCCACTGAAGTAAATCAATTCCTCCTACACACAGACTTACTATCACACCTAAATTCAAAATATGTAATGCTTAATAGACCTCTATTTTAACTGTCACATCTCAAAAAAATACAAAAAGTACTCAAACTTTGCGGCCGAGTACTTTTAAAGTTATCAGAAAAAAGTGTGTGAGGAGTTTCTGATGTATTTAATTTACTCCGTAGGTAATTTAAAAGGCTACAGTATAAATTACTAATTATTTAAATCTTTCAGAAAAATTGGACGTTGATGAAAAAAATAATCAAAAACATAAAAAATTCATGAAAATAATTTACAAAAAAATCATTTTTATTATTTCAGCAATTGCTCTTTTTTCAGTAATAGTAGGTGTTGTCAAATATTCGCTTACTTATATTGAAAATAATCCCGAAAAATACTTACCTACACAAAAGCAAGGCAAAAATTAAGTATAAATTCACTTCAAAAAATCTATAAAGTGTCTTAAATATGTTCTACATAGACAGCTTGAGTCATGAAAATCAAAAATACTTCAGTTCTTAATCAGAATAATATTGATTTAAGTCAATTCAAAAATAAGCATAAATATCAAATACTTGAGAATTACTGGAAGAAACGAAAGAAAGAATGTGAAAAAAATCTTTCAAAATTTTGCTAACCGATAATTATGAATTTTATTTTTTCTTTTTTATTAGCTTCTGTGATGTGGGTACAAGTTCCACAGTGGGAAGCTGACTGGTCAAAATGTGCTGTAGATGTTCCTGATTCATCATGTCACTGGTACGTAGCTGCTCCCGATAATACGTTTGGGGAAGGATTTAATTGGGAAAACGCTCCTTGGTTTGATGCTAATGGATTACAGGATGTAGCTAAAATTGAGAAAGAATCTGTAGTAGAAAAACTTCAAAATAACTAAAGTTTCTATTTCATCAATTAACTTTTAAAAGTATTTAAATCTAGTTGCTTAGTGGTTAACTTTTGATTAATTAAAAAATTTTTATGCGTTTCAAAGTAAGTCTCAAAAAAAATGGAAAGGAATTTGATGAAGTTGTTATAGCTAATAATAAAAAAGAGGCTATGGAAGTAGCTTTAAAAAACAATCCAGAAGCTCAAGCATTAAACTCTGATTGGACATTTAAGATTTAATTATTTACGAAGTTTAGGAATCAAAAGAGATGCGACACAAATAACACTAATTGCAGGTCCAGGCGACAAATTAAAGACTATAGAGAGAATAAAGCCCAGAAGTGATATACATAATCCAAAAAATGAAGACCTCATCATTGCAATTCTTAAACTATGAGCCTTATTAAGCCCTAACAATGTTGGGGTAGAAAGAAGAGCAATAACAAGAATTACTCCCACTGCTGACATTGAGCTAACAATTACTAATGCCGTTGTAAAACTCAAAGCAAGATTTAATAAAGAAACGTTTATACCACTCGCGGATGCACCTTCTGGATCTAATCCAACATAAACAATCTTTTCATATCCAAAAGTCATTAAAAGTATAAATACTAAAAAAGCAATTATTGTTCTGAGTAAATCTCCAAAATTTGCTGTCAATAAATCGCCAAATAATACTGCCTCCAAATCAATCCTTATTCCGAGTAGAGGGATTATAAGGACTCCAAACCCAAGCATTCCGGCTAATATTGTGTTCATTATTGCTTCATAGTTTTCACTCTTTTTATTAGTTAAACTTTCTGCGATTACAGAACCTAAAAGACCACTTATAACCCCACCAATTGAAGGATGAATTCCAAGCGCCAATGCTAAAGCAAGCCCTGGCAAAACGCAGTGAGAGATTAAATTTACTTGAAGTAATCTCCTATGTGTTATTAATACAGTTCCCATAGCTGGACAAAGAATTCCTGAAAAAATAGTTATTATTAAAGGAACAAGCCACCAACTGCTATTAATAAAAGACATTAATCTAAGGATTCGGTATGATCAAAAATACGGGACAAAAAAAGATTTCGAAAACAATGGTAACTAAGACTGACATTACCAAAAGACAAGAACAACTTCTTGAAGAACTTAATAAATGTGATGATGAACTGAGCGGTCAAGAGTTGCATAGACAATTAATTGAAAGCGGAAAAGTTATGGGACTGACAACTGTTTACAGGAATCTTCAAGTTCTTATAAAGCATGGTTTAATACGTTCTAGACATCTCCCAACAGGAGAGGTTCTTTACACTCCCGTAGACAGAGACATTCATCATTTGACTTGTGTTCAATGTGGTGAGACATCAAAAATGGAAGGGTGCCCTGTAAAAGATATTCATACACCCAAAACAAATCCAAAGAAATTCCAATTGTTGTTTCATACCCTGGAGTATTTTGGACTTTGCCAGAACTGCTATCAAGCACAAAGTTAAAACTAAATATTTTTTTAATCACAACAACTATTATCCTCAATTGAGCTGATATTTATATCCTCTAATTTATCTTTTATAGAATCAGGGCTTCCAGAGGCCAATACAGCTTTATCCAAAACAATAACTTGATCATAACTATTTAACGAAGTGCCCCAATCATGACTGCTTACCATTAAAGAAAGACCAGCATCAGCAAGTTGACGAACAATTTTTAGAAAATCCTCCTTTGCAGGTGGATCTAAAGCTGCACAAGGTTCATCAAGAAGGTAAATTTTTGCTGGAGACATTAATGTTTTGGCTAATAAAGCTCTTTGTTGTTGTCCACCAGATAAAGAATCAAGCCTTCTGTTAGCAATATTTGCAATGCCGACTCTTTGCATTGTGGCCTCTAATTCACAGCATTTATTAATCCATGCATTAGGGTTGGCAAGAAGAGCTTTTATTTGAAAAGGACTACTACTTTTTGATTTTGAGTATTTTATTTGTCCTAATGAAACTAGTTTTTCTACAGTAATTGGAAATTTCCAATTCATAGAGCTTCTTTGTGGCATAAGTGAGACTTGAGATCTTTGTTTAATTAACTTCTCCCCGTCAATTGTTATTTGGCCATTATCCGGAATACATTGTCCCTGCAATATTCTTAATAGAGTAGATTTGCCAGCTCCGTTTGGACCAACTAGCGCTGTTAGAGTACCAGGTTTAATCTCAACCGATACCTTACTTAAAACTGGCTTACTTTTTTTTGTGTATGAATAGGTTAAATTTTCAGCGACTAAAGTAGCCATTAATTAATCTTTAAAAAAGTCACTTTATAAGCTTACCAATAATACAAGTTTAATATTATTTTCATAACATTTGATACCTTTACTTGCTTTGATTAATGAAAATGATTATCATTTTTAAGTATTTAATAATTTTTTATGTCAATCTTGGAAAGACTTTTAATAAATAAAACAAGTTCAAGTAATTCAATTATCAAAAATTCCGTGATAGCAGGAACAATAATATTTTCTGGTTTTGGGCAGGATGTTTTGGCTAAGGGAAAGTCATACGTGGCGGTGGAACCACTAGTTTGTGATTTAGTTAAATCAATTGCATTATCTTCTGACGAAGTTACATGCTTAGTAGATAGAAAACAGGATGTTCATGACTTAAAGATCAATCCAAGGCAAGCTCAATTACTAAATAACGCAGACAAAGTATTTACTCTTGGCAAAGAAATGACTCCAAGCATGAGAAATTGGGAAAATAAAAAGAATACTGTTGTTGTAGGTGTTAGTGCAATAGACGTGGATGATCATTCTGATCATGGAGGTCATGATGATCACTCAGACCATGGTGGACATGACGATCATTCTGAACATTCAGCTAAGGTAGATGATCATTCTGATCATTCTGATCATGGAGGTCATGATGATCATGCTGAGGGTGCTTTTGAATGGGCAGGAAAATTCCAGCTTTCTAAGGGTTCTTACAAATGGTCATTTGAAAAAGTAGATGGCGAATATGCAGATCCTGCAATGAAAATGGTGATTCTAAAATCTGATGACATAGAGGGGTCTGAAGATTTAGCTAAAGAACTATTAGGATCTAAAGACTCAATAAGCAAGAAAAATAATGATACTTTGATCGCAAGTAATAAAGCTTTTGTTCTTAACTTTGATCAAAGAAAAGAAAGCACTGTTTTTAATGTGGATATAAAAGAAGATGGTGAATATATATTTTTTACTGAACACATGCCTTTTGAGTTTGAAGCAACTCAACACTTCTTTAAGGACGTTTTAAATAGTGATGTCGAACCAATAGCACAAGTTCCAGACGAAGGTGAGGGGCATCATCATCATGACCATGGAGGACTAGATCCACATGTATGGCATGATCCGCATAACATCATAAAAATGGGAGATCTTATAAGCAAAAGTTTAAAGAAAGATATTTCAGTTTTTAATAGAGGTGACAGAAAACTAATTAATGAAAGATTCGAAAAAGCTGATTCTCTCTTAGAAGGTTTAGATAGTTGGATCGTCGAACAAGTAAGCTCTATTCCAGAGGAAAACAGAGTAATTGTCTCTAAACACAAAGCGATGGGATACTACGGAGATGCTTTTGGTTTTGAGACAGTTAGTTTACTAGACTTCATTGGAGATTCATCAAGCTTAAGACCTGAAAACATTAGTTCAACTTTGAATATGCTAAAGGAAGAAAATGTTAAGGCAATATTTCCTGAACAAATTCCGGCATCTAAGTTATTAAGGAACTTAAGTAGACAAAGTTCAGTACCTTTAGCTTCTAATCAAATATTTGTTGATGGATTGATGATGGATGGTAATACGGTTTCAGTTGCCGTTCACAATACTTGTACAATTGTTGACTCATTGGGTGGAATCTGTGATAAAGAATCTGGCTCCAATCTTGAGTCTGAATGGTACAAACTTTCAGATTAAATTTTTCTAATAAAAACGGTTTTCATTTCCAATTATTACTATTATTAAACTATTGTTTATTTAGTAAAAATCAGTAAATGAGCATCAAAGATAAAGTTCCCGTAACCATCCTCACTGGATTCTTAGGATCAGGGAAGACTACTTTGCTTAATAGAATATTGAGTGAAGAGCACGGGAAAAGAATAGCAGTAATTGAAAATGAATACGGTGAAGTAGGTATAGATCAAGGGCTCGTAATTAATGCCGATGAAGAAGTATTTGAGATGTCAAACGGGTGCATTTGTTGTACTGTTCGCGGCGATTTAATAAGAGTCCTTGGCAACCTTATGAAAAGAAGAGATAAGTTTGACTATGTTTTAGTAGAAACGACAGGATTAGCAGATCCAGGTCCAGTTGCTCAGACATTTTTCATGGATGAAGAGATTAGTTCTGAATTCACTCTTGATGGAATTGTGACTTTAGTTGATGCTGCCCACATTGATCAACAGTTAGGCAGGAGTGATGAAAGTTCAGAACAAGTGGCATTTGCAGATGTTCTTGTCCTTAATAAAACTGATTTAGTCTCTGATGATGCACTAAATACTCTTGAATCGAGATTGAGAGATATGAACCGAATGACCCGAATTATTAGAGCCGAGAATGCCAAAGTACCAATTGAAACAGTCTTAAATCTAAGTGCATTTGATCTTGATCAGATCCTTAAACGCAGGCCAACATTCCTTGAACCAGAATATCCTTTTGAATGGACAGGTGTTTACGATCTTGATGCAGGTAAATATGAATTAATGCTAGAAGAAGGACCCGATCCAGAAATGTCCTTAGTAGCCCTCGCTAACCAAGGAGAGAGTGAAGAGGATCTTAAAGATGGTGCTGAATCCTCCGTGAGAGTTTATGCAGAAAAAGCTAATAGTTTAGATCCTGGAAATACCATCCCATATGGAGAACATATAAATCTCAAATTGGAGGATAAAGGAAATAAATCCTTCATCCTCAACATAGAAAAACCAACAAAAATAGGTTTGTTTACACAGCACACTGCTGAAGAATTCAATATGAAAGTCATTAAAAGTGACGAAAATAAAGAGATTCCATTTAATACTGAAAGATTCTGGCAAGCAGAGCACGAACATGATGATGAAGTAGGCTCAATTGCTATAGAGCGTTTTGGAGATGTTGACCCAGAAAAACTAAATACTTGGATGGGAAGACTTCTATCAGAAAAAGGAGTGGATATATTCAGAACTAAAGGTTTCATAAGTTACTCAGGTAACCCAAGGAGAATAGTTTTCCAGGGAGTTCACATGTTATTTACTGCACAACCTGATAAAGAATGGGGTAACGAACCTCGTAGAAATCAACTTGTTTTTATCGGTAGAAATTTAAATGAGAAAGAGATGCAAGAAGGCTTTGATAAATGCCTGATATAGAACCATTTAGCCCAAGAGGCATGTTCCATGAAGGATGGACAGCAGAAGTTAACGATTACGCCATTGCATGTGGCTGGGCTCTTAAAGGTAAACAATTTATTGTTGGCGACGTGGCAGGAGGTCTTTTTTCGTTCGAAGGAGATACTGGAAAAATTATTTGGAAAAAAGAAAATACACATTCTGGTGGTTTACTAGCAATGGCAATTCATCCAGAGGGTGAAATTTTTGCAACATCAGGTCAGGATGGAAATGTTCAAATTTGTAATTGTCACGAAGGTAAAGTTATTAAAACACTTGATCTTGGTAAGGGTTGGGTAGAACACCTCAAGTGGTCTAATGACGGTTTATTTCTAGCGATAGCTACCTCAAAAAAAGTATATGTTTTTAATGAAATTGGTGAAGAGAAATGGATCTCAGAAGACCATCCAAGCACAGTAAGTGCAATAACATGGTCAAATAAAAATGAACTAGCTACTGCTTGCTACGGAAGAGTGACATTCTTTGACATAGTTAATAATAAAACGAATCAAAAACTCGAATGGCAAGGATCATTGGTATCTATGGAATTAAGCCCTGATGGAGATATAGTCGCCTGTGGGAGTCAAGACAATTCAGTTCATTTTTGGAGAAGATCAACTGGAATGGATGCTGAAATGACTGGATACCCTGGCAAACCAAGTCATCTTTCTTTTGATGACAGCGGAAAATTATTAGCAACAAGTGGCAGTGAAAGAATTACAGTTTGGAGCTTTATAGGAAATGGTCCAGAAGGGACTATGCCAGGAGAGCTATGTCACCATACAGAACCCATTTCGAGCCTAGCCTTTTCAAATAAAGGTATGCTTGTAGCCTCAGGATCTAGGGATGGTTCTGTTGTCGCAAGTTTTCTCAAAAATGACGGTAATGGTGATCCCGTTGGGGCTGCATTCGCAGGAGATTTAGTAGGGGCAATATCTTGGAGACCTGATGATTGTGCACTTGCAGCAGTCAATGCAAAAGGTGTTGTAAATGTATGGAAATTTAAAGTTCGTACTAACCTTTTTTCAAAGGGATTTAAGTAAAAAGTAAAAATTTATTAATTACCAATAGTTAGCTTTTAAATGTCTTTCCATACAAATAACCTCACAGTCATTATCTATCCCTTTTGGGTGAATATCGCAATATGAAAGACATTGAAAATATTCGTCTATGGGATTAGATTTATCAGTTTTACTAACTTCTTTCGAATGATTCATAAAAGATTTCCCTAATTATTTAAAATTAAGATAGACGAATTAAATATCAAAGGAAATAAGCAAAACTTACTAAAAATATCTCAAAAAAATTAGAACGATTGATTACTACTCTCGGACATTTTTAATTAAAAAGCAATGCGTATAAAAACGGATTGTCTTTAGAGAAATATTTTCCTAATTTTATATTGTTGAGTTCTAGGAGGTCTTTCAAAATGATCGATAGCCTGCCTGAAATTTCGGAATAAACCGAACTAATTTAATTAACTGCTCCAATTATTTTTTATTAATGTCTAAGCTTCCTTCTTCTGCATCGTTTAGGTGCCCTTTAAGAAACAAGCTTAATTCTAGAGTTTTTGCCCCAGTTAAAGACAATTAGTTAATTTTGGTGAGCATTAGCTTAAAAGAAGTTAGCAACAAGGATCAATGATTTAAGTGCGTTAATAACTTCATTAAAAAATATAAGTAAGAGATAAAAGAGGGCTTAAATTAGCCCTCTTTTTTAATAAGATGACTTTCTTCTAGTTTTATAGATAATAATTAAAACAATAAAATTTAAAAATGGTTCGATATTATTGCCCATATTGCAATCCTAAATATCAATTTCAAAAACAAACCTTAAAAGGTAATTTGATTTGTGGATTATGCGGAGAGGATCTCGTAAAAAAACCATATATTAGGTTAAACCAGATAATCGCTTTAATTGCTGCTTCATCATTACTTCTACCGTTGATTTATACTTTTATTTTTTTAATTAAAAATCAAATAAATCCTCCTAATAAAAATTATCAAGCAAATGGTAATTTAATGATAATTATCAAAGAACAAACTTCATAAATCAATTAAAAAATCTCAAGAGGTCAACCTCTACAAAGTGATTTATTTAAACAAGAATTTTTACTTTCAATATTTATTTGATCATTAATATTTTCTGATTTGTTTTTATTACTTATTACTTTAACTTTTTGCCCACAATGTTCTTTGCAACCACCATTAAATAAATTATGTGCATATAAACTGGAACTATTCGTAAGTAATAAAAGAAAAATTATCTTATAAATTTGCTTAAAATAAGAATTCATTTTTTATTATGATTTTCCCAGAATTAGTAAATAAATAATATCAGTTAATTCCAAGGAGTGTTTATAAGTCCCCAGATATCGAAGAAGAAAAATAAAATTGCAATAACAACAAGATCCCATGCCCTTTCCCTAAAAGCCCAAGGCGCAATAAAAACTTCCCCAAGTCCGTGAAGTGCCGCCCCTACTGGTAGATGATCAAGAACCAGCAAACTATGAGAGAGGATAAAAAGAAAGCTTGCGAAATATCTAAAAAAAACAAATTGCCAATTACTAGAACTCATGCTTTTTAGATTTTTAAGAAATATACTTCAATGATCAAAATAATGATATAGATCTAGTCCAGAGATATTATTTTTGGTAGCCATAAATACTAATAAAGATATAAAGCTAAAGTAAAAGTTACTAAATGATGAAATATATGTTTTCAAGTTATCAGCCTAAAAATAGTTTTGATGAATACTTTAAGGACAATGTTAACTCTGCTAGAGAAATATTGATTCCACTTCTTTCATCTTTAGATAATATGGGACTTGAAGAATTAAACAGGAATCACTCTGCCGCAAAAAAATTATTACTAAGACATGGTGCAACTTTTAGATTAAACGATACTGGTTTAAAAGGCACTGAGAGAATATTACCTTTTGATCCACTTCCCAGAATAATTAGTAAAGATGATTGGGTAACGTTAGAAAAAGGCCTAAAACAAAGGCTTGAGGCAATAGATTTGTTCCTAGATGATATTTATAATTCTCAAAAAATAATAAATGATGGAATAATTCCAAGAGAATTAATAGAGAGTTCAGAAGGTTGGAGACCTCAGATGATAGGTTTCAAACCTCCACTAAATAAATGGTGTCAAATTTCGGGACTTGATTTAATAAGGGATAGAAGAGGAGATTGGCATGTTTTAGAAGATAATTTAAGGTGCCCTTCTGGGGTTGCTTATTTTTTAGAAAATAGATTAGTTATGAAAAATATTTTTCCTAATCTTTTCTCAGGAAGAATAGTAAAACCAATTGATGAATATCCATCATATCTTTTAAAAACCCTTCAAGAACTTGCAGTTTGGACTGACACTCCCAAGATAGTGCTACTAACACCAGGAATTTTTAATAGTGCTTATTTTGAACATAGTTATTTAGCTCAAGAAATGGGCATCCAATTAGTTCAGGGTCATGACTTAGTTTGTAATGATGATTATGTATATTTAAAAACTACCTCAGGATTAAAAAGAGTAGATGTCATTTACAGACGAATTGATGATGATTTCTTAGATCCTCTTAATTTCAGAAAAGATTCTTGCCTTGGTGTTAGCGGATTACTTGATGTTTTTAAGGCAGGTCATGTTGCTTTAGCAAATGCTCCTGGGACTGGAATAGCAGATGACAAAATGATTTATTCTTTTGTTCCAAAAATGATTAAATATTATCTTGATGAAGAAATTATTATTAAAAATGTAGAAACTTATATTTGTCATTATCAAAAGGATCGAGAATATGTTCTAGAAAATTTATCAAAACTTGTTGTTAAGTCTGTTTCAGAAGCTGGGGGGTATGGAATGTTAATTGGCCCTCACTCAACAACGAGTGAGATAGAAGAATTCGCTAATAAAATTAAAAATAATCCTAGAAATTTCATAGCACAACCAACATTAGAATTATCTACTGTGCCATCGTTATGTGAAGGAGAACTATATCCATGTCATGTTGATTTAAGACCATATATCTTAAGAGGAAAAGATTCATGGGTTAGCCCAGGCGGGCTTACGCGGGTAGCATTAAAAAAAGGATCATTAGTCGTTAATTCTTCTCAAGGTGGAGGATGCAAAGATACATGGGTTGTAGGTGAATAATATGCTTTTAAGTCGTGTAGCAGAATCTCTTTATTGGATCAATCGTTATTTAGAACGTGCAGAAAACATTTCTCGTTTCGTGGAAGTAAGTGAAGCAATGTCATTAGATTGTCCACCAGGAAGTGCAGAGCCTTGGCTCCCCTTAATTGATGCTTCAAGTGATAGAGAATCTTTTGATAAAAGATTCCCAGAGAAAAAACCTGATGACGTTATTAATTTTTTAATAAGAGATCGTTTAAACCCAAACAGTATAATTTCTTGCATTCAAATGGCAAGAGAAAATGCACGACAAATCAGAGATGTCATGACCACCGAAATGTGGGAACAGATAAATATTTTATATTGGAATATGCAAGAAGGAGAGGCTATATGGAATAAACCAAGACAAGAACAATTAAGTGAGATAAGGAGGGAATGTCAGCTTTTTTATGGAATTACAGATGCGACTCTAAGCAAAGACCTCGCCTGGAGATTTAGCATTCTTGGAAGATTGATCGAAAGAGCTGACAAAACATCAAGAATTTTAGATGTTAAATACTATTTACTTCTACCCAGCTTAGATGAGCTTGGAGGAGTTCTTGATGAGCTGCAATGGATTGCACTTTTACGTTCAGCTGGAGCTTATCAAATGTTTAGGAAAGCAGTGCAAAATTCTATAAAGCCTAATTCAGTTGCGAGATTTCTTTTACTTGATCCAATCTTTCCTAGATCAGTAAGATACTGTCTTGATGGGATAAGTAATACACTTAAAACGATAGATACCTCACCAACTACTGAAAATCCTTCAGAATTAGAATGCATGAGAGGTTTGCTTAAAGCAAAGTGGAGTTATATCAGAATTGAGGATATAATCAATGATGGTTTACATGAGGCAATAGATTCATTGCAAATGGATTTAAATAAATTAAATGATTTCATTCAAGAAAAATATTTTATTAATTAATAATATTATTAATGAGAATTAAATACATTCACAAACTTGAATACAAATACGAAGACCCTGTTCAATTAGGCGAGCATAGATTATGTATAAAGCCAAGGTCAAATGGCTTCCAAAAACTAAAGAATTTTGAATTAAAAATAAATCCAGAACCAGAAATTATTTATCCATTACTTGCTGCTAGCGGAGAAGAGATTAATAGAATCAGATTCAATGGATTAACAGATAAATTAATTATTGAATCAATCAGCGAAGTTGAAACTATAAAACATCCAAACATTATTGATGGAGTTAAAAATAGAGATTTAACATTACCTTTTTGTAGAAGCATTATTAACAGAGATTTACAGGGAGCATTAGAGGGATGGATGCCAAATGGACAACACGATCCCTCTGCCGTAGAACTTGCCCAAGAAGCCTTAGCAGGAAGCATTAATAACGCATTATCATTTACCTACCAACTTATAGAGATTATTCAAGATCGAGTTAAATATACCAAAAGACATACTGGTCCAGCATGGCCGGCTAGCAGAACACTTAGAGAACGTATAGGTTCATGCAGAGATTTAGCAATGCTGATGGTTGAAGCTTGCAGGTCTATAGGTATCCCAAGTAGGTTTGTAAGTGGTTATCATTTTGAAGATCCGCTACCCTCTGAGTTGGATTTACACGCTTGGGCTGAATTATATATTCCAGGGGCTGGTTGGAGAGGTTTTGATCCAAGCGGAAAAGGATTAATAGATGATAGATATTTAACATTGGTATCCTCTTCAAAATCTAATTTAACTTCTGTAATTACAGGAAACTTTATAGGAAAAAATAATTTGGAAAATACTTTATCCTGGGAAATCAAACCTCTTGATATTAAATAAACACTAAATTCTCAATCTTTTAAAATAACAAAAATTTAAATAATAATATGTTTCCTTTTTAGTGTTAATTGATACGTTCTTAGATATATATATCTGTTTTCATTTGTTTAATCTTTAAAGAAAATTGAACTCAAGTTTAGAAATTCCAGTTATCAAATCAAATAAATCAAAAATGTTTGAATTGATAAGTTATGAAAAATTTCGCGATACAAAAGATGTCAGATTTTTTGATATTAGTGTTAATGAATCAAATTATAGAGATCTAGTTATTCACAGTGGTCCTGCTGTTAGTCCTCCAAATGATGAAGATTTTAATAATTGGCAATTTTACATACATCACAATCAAGAAGATAATCTATTAGCTATCTCTGGGGGCAGAACATTTTTTCTTGTCAATTTTGGTTGGGATTATCCTTTTTATAAAGTTAGATTAGAATCTTGCGGATATATTTTAAGGATACCTAGAGGAACTTTTCATAGATCGGTATCTGACGAAAACGGTTCCATAGTTTTAAATCAAGCCATTAGAGATAAAGGCGGTACAGTTGAATCTGAATTCAAAGTTACCAATAGCAAAGATAATAAAAAACTTCTAGATTGTATAACTAATTTAGAGCCTAAATTTAAAATTTATAGTGTTAAATAATCTTAAAAAGGGATTTTAAATTTATTCATCGATTTTAAAAATTATCTAATTGTTATAAAATAATAATATTCGAATTCTATAGTATGAAATTTTTCAGATTTTTAAAATATCTTTTATGCATAACTTTTTCTTTCTTAGTTTTATCCTCTCCAGTTTTTGCAGGGGCAAATGTAGCTGTTAAGGGCGAGGGAGATGAAGTTCCAAGTTATGTAAGATCTAATATTACAGGATTTGATTTTCATGGAGAGGATCTTCATTTGTCATCTATAGCTGGAGCAGTGGCAAGAGATGCAGATTTTAGTGACGTTGACTTACATGGGACAACCTTAACCCTATCTGATTTAAAAGGTTCTAATTTAAATGGAATCGACCTGACCGATACTCTTTCTGATCGAGTTAATTTCCAAAAAACAGATCTTAGAAATGCTGTTTTAATAAATATGATCGCATCAGGTAGCAGTTTTGCAGGAGCTCAAATAGAAGGAGCAGATTTTTCTTACGCTATTCTTGACAGCGAAGATCAAAGAAATCTTTGTGAAATTGCTGATGGGATCAATCCAAAAACAGGCGTTTCAACCAGAGAAAGTCTTGAGTGTAGTTAGAACAAAAACTATAAGTAAACTTTTTATAAATAAACTTTCTTACCATTATTGAATTTATAAATCCTTTGTTCATCATCTTGAAATATCATTTCACCATTTAATTTGGATTTCTTAAATTTTGAAAGCCTTGCTCTGTGAATATTAGATTTCCTATTAATATTTTCTTCGTTATCATAACTCCCAATATAGATATTTATATTAGGGTTTGAAAAGGTTTTTTCTTCCTCTCTTAAAAAAATTCTTTCAATATTTGTTTGCGTGCTTTGAAGTTTAATTTTAAATTTGTTTAATTTCAAGTTCTTTGATTTTTTATATTTAATTTTTTTGTAGACCAAAAAAATAACTCCTAAAATTAGAAAAAATAAAAATATATTCATTAACTATTTAATTTTTATTTTAATATCTACGCCTAAGTTACTTTTAGTAGTTAATATTTCTTTTCTTAAGATTCCATAAGTAAAAATTCTAGATAAAGTTTTCAAAGATTTAAAAACCAAAAAAACAGTAAATAAAAAGAAAACAATAATGTTTTCCACAAGAATATTTTTATTTTTATTATCTAGATTGCTCATGTAAGTGTTAATTCAATTATTTTTCATCATTATTTGCATATGGTCCGAAAAACTCACTAGCGTCTCTTCCCATTACTTTAGCAAGATTTAAACTTTTATCTATATCCCATTTAGATGCCATTCCATAAAGAATGCCCGCGGCAAAAGAATCACCACATCCATAAGAATCAACCTTTAATTTTTTGTTTTTAAGAGCCTTATATCTTCCTCCTGGGAATATTATGCCTCCCTTCTCTCCTTCTGTTTTAACAGTATATTTCGGTTTTAATGATAATTCAGAAAAAGAAAAAACTTCTCCGGGATCAAGATTACTGCCTATTAATCCATCTAAAAGAACATTTGAATTATTAATTGTATTTAATCCTACCCTTGGTGTTGTACACAGTATTGAAGCTGATCTAGCGATTTTAAAAATCTCTGAATCAGATGCAGTAATAAAAATTCCGTCCATTTTTTTTAAAATGTTCCATTCTAAATTGTCTTTATGAGTTGGAGCTAACCTTTCTCCAATAACTGTTATTGCTCTTTCACCTTGAGAGTCAATTAAACTAAATCCTCTTCTAGTTGGTTTATCACGCCAAGCTACATGCAACTTAATTCCCATATTTGAAAGAATCTTAAAACACTTTTCTCCATAATCATCATTACCTAATGACGTAAAAAAATGAATTTGGTTTAAAGTTAAATCAGAAAGTATTTTCGCGATAATAGATCCACCGCCAGCTGGATACTCAAGGGACTTCTCAGAATGAGAAATAACTCCTGGTTTTGGTAATTGATCAACCTTTAAAAAATTTATCCACTCAACATGACCAATAACGGCAAGATTTAAATTTCCTTTTTTAAATTTATAGTCTTCAACTTTATTATTATTTTCAACAACCATAAGCTTATAAATACTATTATTAAAAGAAATATCTTTGACAAGTGAATACATTTAACATTTTAAAAGATAATAAACAGATACTATCTTTTCTTTACCTTTTTCTATCAATTTTGGGAGCTGTTCTGCCAATGTTGGCAAATTTCGAATTTGCTAGGGAATATGGAAACAGCTTTGATATAAATAACTTCATTTCTTTAGCGAATGCAAACCCTGCAGCTCAGTCAATTTCTAGAGACTTATTAATAGGTGCAAGCGCTATTTTTATATGGATAGTTAATGAATCCAAAAAACTAAACATGAAGAATATGTGGGTTGTATACATTGGAACTTTTCTTATAGCCTTCGCATTCTCTGCACCTTTTTTCTTATTTCTAAGAGAGAGAAGAATTATTGAATTAGAAAAGATTAATTAAAATAATCTCTTGTATAGAATTGTAAATGCAATAAAGCAACAACAAGAAACTGAAAGCCAGATTATTGAAGCATAACCAAATAGATCTAATATGCGTCCTGAAATAAATGGCCCAAAAAAATAACCCATAGCGAAACATTGTGATAATAGAGCAAGTGCAAAACCTTTTTTATTTGAAGGAGCTATTCTGAAAACGACATCTGTTGATGTTGGAAGAAATGAAGCAGTCCCTAAACTTACTAATATCAATGCCAAAGAAATTAAATAAAACGCTGGGATATTTAAATAACTAGAAATAAATAATAAAAATGAAGCGAAAGAGAAATTTATTAAACTAAATTTCAAGCCAAATAATCTTTCTTTCTTAGATATCCAAGAACCGACAGGCCATTGTAAAAACAACAATAAAATTAACTGAATAGAAATTATAAGACTAATAATTTCTTTACTTAATGCATTACGATAAAAACCACCTTTAACAAGATCCAGAGGCAAAGTTACTTGTATCAAGGCTAAAGAGGTAGTAATTAATAAAATAGATAAAATTATTATTGTTGAATTTTTATTCCATTTTAATTGTCCCTGATTAATTGGATCTGCTAATTTTTTTTGAAAATTTTCTAAGTTTCTTTTTATAGAAGAACTATTTCTAGATATTAAATACGTGATAACTAACATGCAAAATATATCATTTATAAATATTGATTTAAAATACAAAAAATTCGTCATATACCCCCCTAAGAATACCCCTAGAAATATTCCTAAAGCTTCCGAACTTCTAACAAGGGCATAAGCTTTACGAGTTTCGATAGGATGACAAAAATAGGGCACCCCAAACTCGGCAGCAGGCCAATATATACCTGCAGCAGCCCCAACAAGTGATTGTCCAATTATGTACAAAAAAGTATCTCTTGAAAAAATGAGGCATAAGCTAGCGGCAATACTTAGTATTGAATAAGTAATTATCGGAAATTGTATTTTCCCCGTTTTATTAAGATAATTACCTGTAAAGAGTCTTGTTACGGTTCCAATTATTGCTGAAATGGTAAATCCCAGGCCAATATCTGTCGCCGATAATCCTAGGTTATTAAAAATAAGTGATGTTAAATAAATAACACCTCCTGCTCCAAATGCAGCGAAAAATCTTATCTTGGTTATTAACCTCAAATGATAAGGAAATTGAATCCACCAATTTTTGCTAATTTGTAAACTATTTGGACTAATCACTAGTGAAATACATTTTTATAATTTTTTTTAGTTTTTGTGGTTTATTTTTTAATAATGGTTTAAAGGCTGCTGAAAAGATAAATATTAAGTTTGAAGAAATGAAAATCCCCCTTACTATAGAACAATTATCAAAATTAGAAAAATACAAAGATAATTCAACAGAATTAATAGATTGGTTAAAAAAAAATGGATTTATAAGAATTTTTGAATTATCAAAATATTTAGAATTTCCAGTTTTCAAAGAAGAGGGATTAAATAGAGAAATATTAAGAAGTTGGATAGGGCGTAAAATTCTTACAGAATTAAGCAAAAGCATTAAAGTTCCAAATGACAATAATGGAACAGAAATATATAACACTATAGAAAATTTATTAGATCAAAAAAAAGAAGTTTCAACTTTAGACATCATAAAGGCATTACCATCAGAAGAAATTTCACTAGATATTGATAATCTAATTTTAATAATTTCATCTTGGAAAAATGAATTATCAATGCAACAAGAACTGTTGTCCAAATTAAATAAACTTGAAAGAACTAAACAAAATGCATTTAAAAATACTGAAATAAAATCTTCTAAAGATCTAATTAAAATTTATAAAAAAATTTATGCTCTTCACCGAGTGAAACCTTTTGATATAGAAATATGGAAAAGCAACAAAACAAATGTTGATAAAGAATTGATAATATTTATGCCAGGACTTGGAGGAGAAATTAATAATTTCAAATGGATAGGTAACGAATTGGCTAGAAGAGGTTGGCCAATATTATTCATAGATCATAGAGGGAGTAATTTAGAATCATTCATAGAAGTACTCGATGGTAAGGAAACGATCCCAGGAAGTGCAGACTTTTTCTTATATAGAATTAAAGATTTAGATGCTGTGTTGAAAGCTCATGAAAATGGAGAATTTGGTTTACCTAATAATTCTTATATTTTAATGGGTCATTCACTTGGTGCTTTAATAGCACTTTTATACGAAGGAAAGAAACCTACTGATCAACTTGAGGAAAAATGTGATTCGGCATTAAAAGACTTTGCGGTAACAAATTTATCAAAATTACTTCAATGTCAGTTGAGCGAAATACCATTCCCCAAGAAAAGTAACACTAATAAGGCCAGTGCCATAGTAGGTTTTAATTCATTTGGAAGTTTAGTATGGCCAAAAGAAAATAGTACAGGCATTAAATCACCAACTCTTCTAATAGGTGGTACTTATGACCTTATTACACCGTTAATCAATGAACAATTTAGAGTTTTTTATGCTTTAGATAATCCATCAAATAGATTTCTAATTATTGAAGGAGCAAGTCATTTCTCTCCAATAAGAATTAATAAAAGCCATGAAAAAAACAATGACCTCTTCAAAATAAGTAAATCTTTTATTGGTTCAGAGCCAATATTAGTACAAGATTTATCTACTAAATTTATAGTTGAGTTTTTAAAAAATATCAAAGACCAAAAGATCACTAATGTAGTAAAAAACCAAAGAGATTTGGGACTTGATTTTCATCTTTTAGATCTTGAAACGATAAAAGAAATTTCAGAAAATTAGTACTCTATTCGTGGATCTAAATAAGCTATTAAAATATCCACGAAGAGATTTAGAGAGACTATAAGCATAGAGGTAAAAATTACAATTCCTTGAACCAAGGTATAGTCTCTTTGAGAAATAGCTTCATGTAATCTTAAAGCTATACCTGGCCATGAAAAAGTCACCTCGAATAACAGAGCACCTCCTGCTAAAGAGGCCATAGTCAAGCCAGAAATAGTGATAATTGGCAATAGAGCATTAGGCAATGCATGGTTTAAAAATATTTTTTTCCTCGATATTCCTCTACATATAGCAGCATTTACATAATCACTTTTTAATGTCTTATCCAAATTTACTCTTAATGAGCGGCTGAATATACCACTTAATAAGAAGCCAAGGGTAATCGAAGGAAGTGCAAGATGATAAAGACTATCTTTCAAGGCAATAATATTATTTGAAAGAATACTATCTAAAACTAGAAAACCTGTAATTTGGGGTTGTTGCTGAAATATCGGAAATCTCCCTCCTATTGGGGAAATATTAAAAAATACAGAAAATAATAATTGCGCTAACATTGCACCCCAAAAAGGAGGGATCGCATATGTAGCAATTCCTAATATTCTTGCAACATAATCAGTCTTTTCCCCTCTATTTCTCAAGCCAATAAATCCCAATGGAAATCCTATTAGTATGGCACTTAATATTGAAAAGAATCCAAGCTCAAGACTTGCAGGCAATGACTTTATAATAATATTAAGGACTGGCTCTTGGGTACTTAGAGATTGGCCAAAATCTAAGTGCAATATATTTTTAATATATGAAAAATATTGATTTGTTAAAGGTTCATTTAGCCCCAATTTATTTCTTAGAAATTCCCTAGAAACCTCGTCTGCACCAGATCCAAGTATGGCATCTACAGGATCGCCAGGAGCAACTCTTAATAAAATAAAAACTAATGAAGAAATTATCCATAACATTATCGGTATAAATGAAATTTTTAATAAGGAATAAGTTAGTAGTTTATTTAAATTTCTACTCATTAATTAACTCAAGATCACTCAATGAAATTATTCCTGCGCCATTAAAAATAGGTTTTGATATTTTATTTTGTGACCATGCTTTTTGAGAGGAGATCCAAATTGGAATATAAGGTATTGAACTTGCTGCTATTTTTTCAATTTCGACAAGTTTTTCTAATCTTTTAATTCCACTTATTTTTTCACTCTCAAGAAATAGACTTTCTACTTTATTAGATCCCCAAAAACTACCGCTGTAAACTGATTCTCCTTTTTTACATATGCCATCAACTATTTCATTACAACTTAAAAGAGGGGTAAGATAAGCCTCTGGATCTGAATAAGCCCCAGTCCAATCTAAAAGAACTGCCGTATAAATTCCTAAACTTAGATTCTTATAAACTGTTGTAGATTCAACCCCATTGAGTTCAATATCAATACAATCTTTCAAAGAATTTTTAATTTCTTCTTGCCATGTCAGAGCAATAAGCTTGTCAGCTGGTACATTCGATCTATAAGTAAGGGGTATTTTTAGAATATTTCCATTGCAATAATTTTCTTTTTGCAATAATCTTCTCGCTTCTAAATAATCATATTTAGGCCACAGTTCTTGATTATCTTTTTTTAATATCGGAGGAATAATTGATCTAGATGGCTTCCTTAATCCATAACTTACTTTCTCACTAATCAATTTTCTATTAAGACTTTTTGCCAAAGCCAGTCTTAAATTAAGATTACTGAAGGGATAAGAACTAGTTTTTAGGCTTATAAAACTTAATTCAGTGAAAGGGCTATTACCTTCATTAAACTGCTTATTTTTGCTTAAATCATTTAAGCTTTTTCTTTGACTATCATCAATTGAATTTGATAAAAGCACGTCAATTTGTTTACTTTTTAAAGCACCAAAAAGAGAGGATGAATTTGAATATCCCACAAAATTAACGCCATTATTTAAGGGCTTTTCACCCCAATAATTCAAATATGGTTCAATTGATTGAACTTCATTAGAAAAACTGGTAAGCACATACTTGCCAGTACCAACAAATTTTTCATTTAGAAACTTATCAGAATATTGTTTGTAAAATGTAGGAGATATTGGAGTTAAATTAACTGATGTGAGTAAACCATTTAAAGAACTTGATGGTTTATTCAAATTTATTATGACTGAATATTCACTTGGCGTTTCTATTGATTTAATCTTATTTCCTAAAATATAATTCATCGTTCCAATTCTTTTGAATCTATCAAAGGTAAACTTCACAGCATTTGAGTTAAATGCAGTTCCATCATGAAAAAAAACATTCTTTCTTAAATTGATAGTTATTTGAAGTCTATCCTTTGAAATAACTGGCTCCCCCAAAGCCAATTCAGGTACTAATTCTCCGTTAAAATTTAATTCATACAATGTATCTCCAAGAGAACTGATTAATTGAATTGCTTTAAGAGTATTTGCTCTAGCTGGATCTAAAGATTCAATTTTCCCAGAACTTGCTACTATTATTTTTTTAGATATTCTTTTTGAGCCGCAAGAATTCTGTAAAAAAGAAATTAAAATTATAAATATTGATAAAACAATTTTTTTTTTCATATTTCCCTAGTTCTTAATTATTCTGAAGAATTGTTTGAGCAGAAAATTTGTAAGGTTATTTGACTAATTTCTAAAGCAAATGTTTTTTTAGAATTACAAGCAAAAGGCCACTCTCTCACCCAACAAATTTCTTTACCCCTATTTAAACCAATTACTTGAAAAGTCTTATTACTATTTTTAATTTTTACACAAGCACCTTTATAAAGGTTTTCAGAAAAAATTAAATTATTATTTCTATTATTATTATCTAATAGTTTTGAATGAATCATTAAGGTGCTAAAACCAAACACTTACTTTCTTCGGTTTACCAAGCTATATAGAAATTTGCAAACTATTTTTTTAAATACAACTTAATTGACTTGCAATAATTTTGACTTCATTTAGCGAATTTATTTCATTTTTAGATCTCTCAAAATCTCCATTATTCACCTCATGAGTAATAACGACAATTTCAGCTTTGTCCTCACTAGCATCAAGTTGAACAATTGATTCGATTGATACATTATTCTTTCCAAAAATATCTCCAATCTTTCCTATGACACCTGGACTATCAAGACAAATAATTCTAAGGTAATTTTTTTTATTTATTTGTGAAGAACTTATTATATGGCAGTTTCTCCAGAAATCAAAAGATAATAATGGATCGATTGAATTATTATTTTTTACTGAGGCAGCATGCAGATTTAATATATCTGATACTACTGATGCTGCAGTTGGGCCACTCCCTGCACCTGGGCCGTATAACATTATTTCTCCAAGAGGATCAGCCTCAATCAATAATGCATTATTAACTCCCTTAACTGTTGACAATGGATGAGATTTTGGAATCAAAGAAGGTCCTACCCAAATATTTAAAGCGAGTGAATCATTACCATTAATTTGTCCCCTTTCGGAGAGCGCTAAAAGTTTTATTTCAAACCCTAATTTATTAGCATATTCGATATCCTTTAGATTAATTTTACTAATGCCCTCAGAGTGAATCTCCTCTCTTTTGATTTTCCCTCCAAATGCAAGTTCACTAAGAATTGAAATCTTATCAGCTGCATCATGACCCTCAACATCTGCGGTTGGATCAAATTCTGCATACCCAAGGCTTTGGGCCAATTTTAAGGTCTCCTTGTAATCAGCTTTTTCATTTGTCATCTTTGAAAGAATAAAATTTGTTGTGCCATTTATTATCCCAACCATTTTTTTTATGCTGTTACTTTTTAGTGATCTTTTTAAAGGTTCAATTATAGGAATCCCCCCGCAAACTGCTGCCTCTGACAATATATAAACTCCTTCTTTAGATGCAGTTTTATATATTTCATCTCCATATCTTGCAATGACTGCTTTGTTTGCTGTAACAACAGATTTACCTAATTTTAATGATTGCAGAATAATATCTTTCGCCAAATCAACCCCACCCATTACTTCAACAATTAAATCTATAGAGGGGTCATTAATTAATTTAAATGGATCATCAGTTAATAAATTATTATCTAGCTTAGTATCCCTTTTTTTATTAAGATCTTTAACTGCTATTTTTGCAATTTCTATTTCTTTTAGAATTGGATGTGAATCAACTTCAGAAGTTAATATTTTATAAATCCCTGAACCTACAGTTCCAAAACCTACAATCCCAATTTTGCATTTTCTCATTGTTTATTTCTTTTGACTTTGAATTTAATTTTATATTATTAGGCCTACAAAAATTCATTTGCTTGAGACTGCATTTTCAATAAAATGTTTAAAAAACCATTTGACCGAGAAGGAGTTAAGCTTGATTTCAAACCAGTATCTTCTATAAATTTCTTATCTATTTCAACAACTTCATTTGGTGTTAACTCATTTAATCCACTTATTAGAAAGGCCAATAAACCTTTTGTTATAAGAGCATCAGAATATCCTTCCCAAAATAATTTACCGGCTTTAATAGTTGCCTTAACAAAAACTTCTGAAACGCATCCCTTAACTTTGTTTTCTTCAACAAGGATTTCACTATCTGGTTCTTTTAATTTTTTGCCTAACCACAAAATATATTCATATTTTCTTTTTGGATCTTCTGATTTCTTCAACTTTTCTACTAATTTTGATAAATTATTGTATTTTTCCTGATTTTCCATTTTTTAAAACTATAAATTAATCACTTTATGAATCTTCTATTATACAAATATTTCTTTTTCTGTGATAAAGCCCGATAAAGGAATATCCCACTCAGCTCTGGTTAATGGAACCGTACTTACACAATTAGAAGTTAATACTCCAATGCATGGAACATTTCTCCAAGCAATATCTCTCCTTAATTTATCAAAATAACCTCCTCCATAACCTAATCTTGTTAAATTTTTATCAACGGAAAGACATGGTACAAATATCATGCTTATCTGCAAATAACTTAATGGGGAAGAGTTATTTGGACTTAGTATTCCCTCAAAGTCTTTGGTAAGAGGTTTTTCGTCCCATGGATAAAATAACATCTCTTTTTTACCTTCACATCTAGGCAAAGCTAAAGTAAATTTTTTCTTAAGACTTCTTAGATCAACTTCATTTTTAAGAGGCCAATATATGGCTATAAAACCAATATTTTTATATCCCTTAATAAATGAATCAATATATAATCTTACATTTTTTTCTACATTTTCTCTTTGATAAAGAGAAATCCCATCTCTAAGTTTTCTAAACGTATCCCTCTCCAATTTCTTATTTTCAAAGATCGTCATATTAAATTTTCAGTTAAAGCCATCCTCATTTAGTTTTGTGAGTGCTATTGCCAATGCATCTGCTGAATCATCAGGTTTTGGCGGTTTTTGAAGATCTAAGCTATACATAACAGCATCAAGAATATCTTTCTTAGATGCCTTTCCAGACCCAGCAATTGTTAATTTTATCTGAGCAGGTGAGTACTCACTAACATCAATTTTTTTAGAGGCCAATACCATCATAATCACGCCTCTGGCTTGCACCACACTAATGGTAGTGCTTGACCTGTAAAAGAAAAATTTTTCTACTGCCGCTGCAGTTGGGTTCCAATGATTTATTAATTCATGAAGATCTTGGAATATCTCATAAAGTCTATCTTCTTCTTTTTTATCTTTACCTGTCTCAATAACACCGCAATCTAATAATATCTTTTTTTCATTTTCTATCTCAATTATTCCATAACCAACTCTAGCTAATCCAGGGTCAATCCCAATTATTCTCACTGTTATTATGCTTCAGCAGACAATTGAAATTTTGAAAGATTTTCTTTTTCATCTAAATCAAATACTTTACAAAAAGCTTGAATAACTCTTTCACCTGAATCAACTTGCTCTAAGGGATCTTTTCTAAGTCTATGTCTTAAAGAACAAGAAATAACCCTTGCTATATCATCTTCTTGCACTTCAGTTCTGCCCTCAAATGCTGCAATTGCCCTTGCAGACCTATTTGTAACAATATCTCCACGCAAACCATCCACATCTAGTTCTCCGCAGATTGCAGAAATATTCAATCTTAAGTCATCGTCCATTTGAACAGAATTTAATATTTCTTGTGCTTTAATAACTTTTTGTTGAAGTTCATCCTGTTGTTTCTCAACACTCAATGAAAACTCATCAGGATTATCATCAAAAGAAGTTCTTTGATCAACTACTTGAACTCTTAATTCAGCATCTCTAACTGTCTTAACTTCAACACTCATTCCAAACCTGTCCAATAGTTGAGGCCTTAATTCACCTTCTTCTGGATTTCCTGAACCAATAAGGACAAATCTCGCAGGATGTCTAACTGAGACTCCCTCCCTTTCAACTGTATTCCATCCGGAAGCGGCCGAATCTAAAAGTACATCAACTAAATGATCATCAAGTAAATTCACTTCATCAACGTATAGTAAACCCCTATTAGCTTTTGCCAATAGACCTGGTTCGAATGCCTTAACACCTTCGCTCAAAGCCTTCTCAATATCAATGGTTCCACAAAGCCTGTCTTCAGTAGCCCCTAAAGGCAAATCAACCATAGGCACTTGTTTTTGAATACTCTCCAGATTTTCTCCTTGAGTGATTTTTTCCAAAACTTCTTTACTTTGTAAATCAGGATCGACTAGTGAACTATTATATGGATCGTCTTTAACAACATCGATTGCAGGTAACAAATCAGCTAAGGCTCTGATTGTAGTAGACTTTCCAGTCCCTCTATCACCCATTATCATCACTCCTCCAATTCTTGGATCAATAACATTTAACAAGAGAGCCAATTTCATTTCTTCTTGACCTATTACTGCTGTAAAGGGAAAAACTCTTCTTTTCTTTGTTGTAGGCACAGTTTTAGTTTTCTTAAATATTCAAATAATCAATAGATGCTACTTCAGAAAATGTTTTTAGTAAATATCCACATCAAATTAAAACAAGAAATAAATAATAACTAAACAAATTTATACTTACTTATTTTTTTTTTGAATTGTTCAAAAACCAGTTTATTTGATGGACTATTCCTCTTAAAACATTTATTTCGTGCTTTGATGTATTTGCCCTCAAAATAAAATTCTTAAATTTAGTGATTTTTGCCTTGGAGGTATGTTTTAAGAGATATCCAACTCGCAAAAGCATTTCCTCTATGTCTACAAATGTATCATATACTTCTTTTGAAGATGCCATGTTAAAAACTTTTAATTCATTATTTAAATTCTTATTAAAAGACTTATTTAATTCATACAAAACTATTGAAACAGCGTGAGAAAGATTTAATGAAGGATTATTCTGAGAAGTTGGGATATTAAAAGTTTTATTTGCTAGAAGCAATTCACTATTAGTTAATCCTCTATCTTCTCTTCCAAATATAATTGCTAAATTATTTATCCTTTTAAAGGATAAAGTCCAATCGAATATTTCTTCAGAAGATTCAAAAAATGAATCTTTATTTAAATCAATCCTTCCACATGATGCTAGAACTAAATCACAATCAAAAATTGCTTTTTGAAGATCATCGAAAATCTTACAATGTTTAAGAAATTTTTGACCTTTCAGGGCCATTTTTTTTGCTTCTAAAGAAAATATATCGCATTTAGGAGAAACAATTCTTAATTCATCAACTTCAAAATTACTGCATAATCTAGCAACACTCCCTACATTTAAAGGACCATTTGGTTCAACTAATATTACCTTTAAATTAGAAAAATTTTTTCCCAAAATCATTCAAGGCTATGAAGGTATTTTAATAAATTGGACATATTGACAGGATCAATTTCAAAACTTGGCATAGGAGGAGTTAGGCCTCCTGTAACTTGTTTTATTATCTCTTTATCATTCAAACGTTGAGTTATTGAGTGTAAGTCTGGGCCCACTAAACCTCTTGCAGTAATTCCATGACATCCAACACAATTTATCTTAAAAAGAGCATCTCCTTCATCAGCAGACCCATTAAGCTTAAGAGTTTCGATAATATATTTGTCATTTTCTTGTTGTTTTACGAAAAATATTGAAAAACAAATCAATAAAACTCCAAATACAATAAAAATAATTTTTAAGAATTCTCTTTTAAAATCTCTTTCTGCTGCAGTTGATGAAGATGTTGACACAAAAAATAGTCTCTATGTAACAATTGTGGGTAAGAAATTCAAAAAAGGCAAAAAAATGATCGAGCCTCTTCTATGTGGAATTGTTTTAGGTTTAGTTCCAATAACTCTTCTTGGATTATTCGTAAGTGCATGGAATCAATACAGAAGAGGTTCAGGGATGCTTGACATTGATTAAAAATGTTAATCTTGACTGCCCATAGTTTCTTACATCTATAGTTTCCCACAAAGTACTTTTTTTAATAAATAGGTTTGGAGAATGTTCACAAATAACTGTTGAATCCCTTTTTAAAAAATTACAATTGAATAATTGATTTAAAACTAATTCATGGAAATCAACATCGTAGGGAGGATCTAGATAAACAAAATCAAATTTTAAATTGTTTAAATCCAAATTTCTAGAGGATAAGTTTCTCTCATAATTTGGTTTTGTCCATTTCAAAACATCTTTACAAATAACTTCGATATCATGTCTCCTATTCTCTATGTTCTCCAACGAGAGTAAATTTTCTAGGCAAATTTTTGAGTTGATTTTATTTTTTTCAATTGCGAGTATTTTGCTTGCCCCGTGATTAAAGGCTTCACAAGATATGGCCCCTGTTCCACTAAATAGATCTAACCAGTTACTATTTTCAACTCTTTTGTTCAATATATTAAATATTGCCTCTCTCACTCTCAGAGTGGTAGGTCTCGTATGAATATTATTTGGGCTTTGGAGTTTTTTGCCACCTATTAATCTTAAGTTAGTCTTCATCCCTAATCATCTGTTATTGAATATTACTCAGCCATCTTCTTAATAGTTTTTCTCCGGTTTTTCCAGATTTTTCCGGATGAAATTGACAGGCCAATAAATTATCATTCTCAATCATTGCAGTTAATTTTTCAGAGCCATAATCAACCTGGGCTGCAATAATATTTAAGTCATCTGGGATTGCATGATAGGAATGTACAAAATAGACCCAATTATTTAATTCTTCAAGCTCAAATAATGTATTTGGTTTTGTAGGTAAAAGTTGGCACCAACCCATATGGGGGATTCTCTGGTTAAGAATATTGGGTATTTTTTGTATTTTTCCTTTTAAAACTCCCAGCCCTTGAACTTTTCCTTCATCACTAGATTCAAAAAGGAGTTGGAGACCTAAACATATCCCAAAAAAGGACTTACCACTTTTAATCCAATTTTTCAAATCAGTTATCAAATCAGTTTTTATGAGATTATTCATGGCCGGATCAAATGCTCCAACCCCAGGAAGAATTATCGCCTTACAAAGCTTAGAATCATTAAAGTTTTTAATTAATATAATTTCTTCTCCAAGACTTTCTAGAGATTTTGTTACAGAATGAATGTTACCCATTCCATAGTCTATTAGTCCAATTTTATGCAAAGCTTTTAAATTTATAAATGCTTAGTTAAAGTGCTCGAAAGAGTTGCTTTTGGCACAGCGCCAACAACGGTATCAACCTTTTGACCTCCTTTAAAGATCATTAATGTAGGAATACTTCTAATTCCATATTGACTTGCTACATTTGGATTCTCATCTGTGTTTAATTTAAAAACTTTAATTTTCCCTTCAAAGTCTTTTGAGATTTCTTCTACAACTGGAGCGACCATCCTACATGGACCGCACCATGGGGCCCAAAAATCAACCAATACTGGTAGATCACTTTGCAGTACATCTTTGTCAAATGAAGAATCAGTTACGGCTGGAGCTGATGACATAATTTAAGTATTCCTTTTTGAAAATTTAGCAGGCAATTCTTTGAAGTGATGATTTCATTACAGATAAAACAATATAAGTAACAAAATATTTAAAAAAGCCCGATAAATCGGGCGATTTAGTGTGTGAGGAGTATGGGGTTTCCCCCATCATTTCATAATAACTCCTAATTAGAAAATTTTTCAATTTAATACTTAATTCACTAAGGTTTATAGTTTTGCTCTATAGAAACTACTTACCCATTCCAAGCTGCTGAGCTTTTTGGTAAACTTTACCCTCTGTAAGAAGCGATGGTGCGATAACTATTTGTACTTCTTGCATTTCTTTAATATTTTTTGCCCCAAGAGTACTCATTGAGGTTCTAATGGCTCCTAATAAGTTATGTGTCCCATCATCAAGTAACGCAGGGCCCTTAATTATTCTTTCTAAGGATCCTGAAGAACCAACTTCAATTCTTGTGCCCCTAGGCAATACTGGACTTGGAGTAGCCATACCCCAGTGAAATCCTTTACCTGGAGCGTTTGAGGATTTAGCTATTGGGGATCCAATCATTACTGCATCTGCTCCACATGCTAAACATTTACAGATATCTCCCCCAGTTACAATTCCTCCATCACCAATGATAGGAATATAACGACCACTTTCTTCAAAGTAATCATTTCTTGCCTCACTACAATCAGCAATTGCAGTTGCTTGAGGGATTCCAATTCCCAATACTCCTCTTGATGTACATGCAGCTCCAGGTCCTATCCCAACCATTAATCCTGCAACTCCAGCATCCATGAGAAGTTTTGCAACTTCGTAAGTAACACAATTTCCAGCTACAACTGGGGCATTCATAGATTGGCAGAGATCTTTAATATTTAGGGTTTCCTTACCTTCCATACCAAGATGTTCAGTTGAAACTACTGTTCCTTGAAGAAAAAATAAATCTATTTTGGAATTATTAAGTGTTTCTTTAAAATTAATAGCAGCTTGAGGCGTCCCACTAAAAGCAGCGATGCCTCCTCCTTCTTTGACCTCATTTATTCTTTGTAAGATCAATTCCGTCTTAATGGGTTCGCTGTATATCTTCTGCATTAATGGTACGAAATCATTCTTTCCGACTGATGCTATTTGGTTCAATATTTCATCAGGATTTTCATATCTTGTTTGTATGCCCTCCATATTAATAACCCCTATGGAACCTAATTTTGTGAGTTCTACAGCCGTATTTACATCGACAACACTGTCCATAGCACTTGCTACGATCGGAACTTCTCTTTTGATATCACCTATTGACCAAGAAGCATCAGTTAAATCGTAATCAAGTGTTCTATTACCAGGGACTAAAGCTATTTCATCGATGCCATAAGCCCTTCTGACTTTTTTATTTAATCCAAGTTCAATATTCACGGAATTTTACTCTTTATTCTGATTAAATTAACAACTAAAGGGGTAATAAGCCAAGATTTATTCAAAAACAACAGGTTTTATTTTGATTTGTGTGTAAATGTGAGTATTTGGGAATTAAATAAATATTTTTTTTTATTCATTATGACAATCAGCGATTATTATTAAAAAAAGGATTTTTATATGTCTGATATTTTAGATTCTGATAACTCAGGATTAAGCGAAGATAACGACCGAATTATTCAGACTGACCTAAGAAACGAGATGTCTCGCTCATACCTCGAGTATGCAATGAGCGTTATAGTCGGTCGCGCTCTTCCAGATGTAAGAGATGGATTGAAACCTGTTCATAGAAGAATTCTTTATGCAATGTATGAACTTGGTTTAACTAGCGGTAGACCCTACAGAAAATGTGCAAGAGTTGTTGGAGAAGTACTAGGTAAATACCACCCTCACGGCGATACTGCTGTTTATGATGCTTTGGTTAGGATGGCACAAGATTTCTCTATGAGGATGCCATTAATAGATGGCCATGGAAACTTTGGTTCAGTTGATAACGACCCTCCAGCCGCAATGAGATATACAGAATCTCGTTTACAGTCTCTTACAGACGAAAGTTTATTAGAGGATATTGAATCTGAAACTGTAGATTTCGCCGATAATTTTGACGGTTCTCAGCAAGAACCAACAGTTTTACCCGCTAGGATTCCTCAACTACTACTAAATGGATCATCTGGAATAGCAGTAGGAATGGCAACTAATATTCCACCTCATAACTTAGGGGAATTAATTAATGGTCTTAAATCAATCATCAAAAACCCTTCGATTGAAGATAGAGAACTTTTTGAAATTATTAAGGGTCCTGATTTTCCCACAGGTGGTCAAATCTTAGGCAGAGATGGCATCAGAGAAACTTTCAAGACAGGGAGGGGTTCAATAACTATGAGAGGTGTAGCAAATATTGAGCAAATTAAATCCAGTGGCAGAGTAGAAAAAGATGCAGTAATAATTACAGAGCTCCCATTTCAAACTAATAAAGCGGCATTGATAGAAAGAATTGCTGACTTGGTTAATGAAAAAAAATTAGAAGGTATTTCTGATATTAGAGATGAAAGTGATCGAGATGGAATGAGGATTGTTATTGAACTAAAAAGGGATGCCTACCCACAAGTAGTTTTAAATAATTTATTTAAGTTAACACCTTTACAAAATAACTTCAGCGCAAATATCCTTGCTTTAGTAAAAGGAGAGCCCACAACACTTTCACTCAGGAAAATGTTAGATGTATTTCTAGACTTCAGAGTGGAGACGATAAGGCGAAGAACAGGATTTTTATTAAAAAAGGCTGAAGAGAGGGATCACATTGTAAAAGGCCTTTTATTAGCATTAAGGGATATGGATGAGATTATTAATCTAATAAGATCAGCAAAAGATACAGTTTCAGCCAGAGAAAAATTACAAACTGATCATGAGTTATCTGCCACACAGGCAGAAGCTATTTTACAAATGCAATTAAGAAGATTAACAGCACTAGAAGCTGATAAAATCAAAGGCGAACATAATGAGTTAACCAGAAAAATCAACTTATATCAGCAAATATTGAATAGTAAAGAAAGAATTTTTGAAATTATTCTTGAAGAACTTAACAAAATTGACGAAAGATTTTCCTCTCCAAGAAAAACAGAAATACTTGATTTAGGCGGTGGTCTAGATGATATTGATCTTATCGCTAATGACAGATCTGTAGTTTTATTGACTGAAGCAGGTTATTTAAAAAGAATGCCTGTTAATGAATTCGAATCTACAAGTCGTGGGTCCAGAGGTAAAGCTGGAACAAAGACACAAGAAGATGATGAAGTAAAACTATTTATAAGTTGTAATGATCATGATACTCTTTTGCTTTTTAGTGACAGAGGGGTATCTTATGCTCTGCCAGCGTATAGAGTTCCCATGAGTAGCAGAACAGCTAAAGGTACTCCATCAGTTCAACTTCTCCCAATACCAAGAGAAGAAAAGATAACTTCACTAGTTGCAGTAGATTCTTTTGATAACGATTGTTATCTATTAATGCTAACAAAGGCTGGATTTATAAAAAGAACTTCACTTTCTGCTTTCTCAAAAATTCGATCAAATGGTTTAATAGCAATAAATCTTGAGGACGGAGATGCTTTAACTTGGGTTAGATTATCTAAAGAAGGTGACAGTGTTTTGATTGGATCAAGAACAGGAATGGCGATTCATTTCAGACTAAATATTAACGAATTAAGGCCACTAGGTAGGACGGCAAGGGGGGTTAAATCTATGAACCTTAGGAAAGGAGACAATCTTGTATCTATGGATGTTTTAACATCTGATTTAGTTGATCAATTAGCTAAAAATGAAGATCTCACGAAAGATTCTGATGAAAATCTTGAAGTTAACTCTTCTGAAGGTCCTTGGGTACTAATAGCCAGTGCATTTGGACTAGGTAAAAGAGTACCTGTAACTCAATTTAGATTACAAAAAAGAGCCGGCATGGGCTTAAGAGCAATAAAATTCAGAATTAAAGATGATGTATTAGTTTGTTTGAAGGTCCTTGGAGAAGGAGAAGAATTACTTTTTGTGACCGAAAAAGGCGTGATAGTGAGAACAAAAGCAGATAAAATATCCCAGCAGTCTAGAGCCGCTACTGGAGTAAAATTACAAAGATTAGATGAGGGTGATCATTTATCAGAAGTTGTATTAGTTCCTCATGAACAAACAGAAGAAGCAGTCCAATTTAACCAAGGCAGCGAAAATTAAAAGAAAATGGTTTATTAGATCATATGGAAACACTTGATATTTTAATTCTAGGATCAGGGCCTGCAGCACTATGCTTGGCTTCAGAATTAGCCAAGCAAAATCTTAATATAAAGGGGATATCAACTAAATCTCCAAATGAAAAATGGGAGAATACATATGGTATTTGGGCATCTGAATTAGAGGAATTAGGATTAGAGTCTTTGTTATCTCATCGATGGTGTAAAACAGTTAGTTTTTTTGGAAATGGGGAAAATAAAAAGGAAAATAATCCAACAAAACATAATTACGATTATGGTTTGATAAATCAAGAAGCCTTTCAAAATGAACTTTTAAAAAAGTGTAAAGGTATTGAATGGTTGAATGAAACAGCAAAAGATATTAAAAAGAAAGATAAAATATCTGAGGTAATTTGTTTTTCAGGACTAAGGATAAAGTCAAGGTTAGTCATTGACGCAAGTGGGCATAAAAGTAATTTTGTTAAAAGACCAGTCCAAAATGAAATCGCTCAACAATCTGCGTATGGAATTGTCGGCAAATTTTCATCGCCACCCGTCAATAAGGAACAGTTTGTTTTAATGGATTTTCGTCCAAATCATTTAAGCAATGAAGAGAAGTTATCATCTCCATCCTTTCTCTATGCAATGGATCTTGGAAATGAAACTTTTTTTGTTGAAGAAACATCATTGGCCAGTTATCCTGCATTATCTCAAGAAAATCTTAAAAAAAGACTTTTTAAAAGATTAAAAAGAAAGGGTATTGAGGTGAGTGAAGTTTTTCATGAAGAAAATTGCCTTTTCCCAATGAATTTACCCCTCCCATTTAAAAAACAATTTGTACTTGGTTTTGGAGGGGCTGCTAGCATGGTGCATCCTGCATCAGGATACATGATCGGATCTTTATTAAGAAGAGCTCCGCTACTTGCAGAAAAATTAGCAATCTTTTTAAAAGAACCTCATCTAAGTTCTCTTGAACTAGCAACAAAAGGTTGGGAGATCCTATGGCCTTACGAGTTAACACAAAGGCATAAACTTTACCAATATGGTCTGAGAAGATTGATGAGTTTTGACGAAAGTAGATTAAGAAGCTTTTTCTCAAATTTCTTTAGATTGTCAACTAATGAATGGGTAGGTTTTCTTACCAATACGCTTCCACTCCCAAAACTAATTTATGTTATGAGTAAGATGTTTATCAATTCACCTCTAAAAGTAAAACTAGGAATGCTTAAGTTAAATTAGTATTTTTTATTTTCGCCAATCATCAATATTAATATCTGGGAAAACTTTATCTTCTTCCTCAATATCTTCAAGAAATTTTAAATTAATATTGGAATGATTTTTAATCATTTCAACTATTTTCCAGAACCTGAACAAATGTCTTTCTATCCTTTCTTTTGCAAGTTCAGTTGTAGTTCCAGCCCTTAGTATAAAACTCCAATCAGAGGACTCAGAGAGAAGTAATTCTCTTGCTGCTTGCTTGAAAAGTCTTAGTGACAAGTCATTATTTAATCTTTTTGTGCATAAATCAACAAAAGTTGAGCCTGCCTTAGTTATTTCCGGAACAATCCACGCATTTGCATCATTAATCCAGTAGTTATGGTATCCTCCTTGTCCCCAGCTTGATGGTGATGGATCGCAAATCTGAAGATTTGGCTTTTGAATTAAGAATTCTTTTAAATTTGTAAGCTTAATTGAATATTTACTAGAGTTTTTTAAAATATTTTCAATAAAAAAAGGTCCCTCATACCACCAATGACCAAATAACTCTGCATCAAATGGAGCCACCAATAAGGGCTTAAAGGAAGAGGATAATGTTAATTTTTCTAATTGCTTGGATCTCGCAAAAAGATAAGAATCAGCATGTTCTGCAACCTTCTCTTTGGCTTCATTTTCTAAGTAAAATGCCTTTTCCCCTAACGGTAATTTATCATCTGTAATTTTATGAAACTTTAAACCCAAAGGTCTTTTAGTTGAGATACCTTTCTTTTGGAGTTTGGAGATAGGTAATTCCCATCCCAAATCTTTATGAAATTCCCTATAAACCTTGTCTCCTGGAAATCCGTCGTTTGCAGACCAAACAGGTAAAGTTGATTCACTGTCTCTTCCAAAGAAGGCAACTCCTTTTTTCGAGCAGATTGGAGCATACACACCATACCTAGGCCTTGGAGTTGCGTTTAGAATACCGTGACCATCTAAGATTGCATATCTAATTCCAGAATTAAATAGTATTTCATCTAAATTCTCATAATATGCACATTCAGGTAACCATATACCTAAAGGCTTAGTTCCAAAAATATTTTCATGATTCCTAATGGCTGTATTGATTTGTCCTTTAACAGTTTCTGGATTCTCCCTTAAAATTGGCAAATATCCATGTGTAGCAGCACAAGTAAGAATATCCAAATTTCCAGAGTTATTTAAAACTCTAAACTTCTCAATTAAATTTCCAGAACATTTTTGCCAATACAAGTATTTGTCATTAAGGTTATTCATTAAAAATGCAGAGGCATTTTTTTCTTCTTTTGGCAGTTCGTTTAAGAAATTATTTCTTGTTTCAATCCAGCTTGGGAATGTTTCTTGAATTTTTTTATTATTTAAAAGTGATAATAATGTCGGAGACAAACTAATAGTAAGTTTGGTATTTAAAGGATTTTCATTTTTAGAAGATTCTATTGATTGAAGTAGAGGTATGTAACATTCCAGAATCGCCTGAAATAACCAATCCTCTTCTAACGAGTTTTTTTCATTTTTTCTTACATAAGGTAGATGCGCATGTAAAACAATCGCTAACTGGCCTAAAATCTTATTTTTAGAGTATTGACCATTCATACTTTTTAAATTTATGCCTATAGTTCTATAAAAATCCGAGATTATTTTTTATAAAAAGAAGGATTTAATCCTAAAAGAATACTTTAAAAATTTATTTATTTTATTTTTTTTTTCAGAATTTTAATCAATATTATTTAAGTTATAAACTTTCAGCTTATTTTTGATGAAGTAAATCTAGTCAAATTTTTTTAATTAGCTTAATATAAGTTTAGTTTATTACCTCTGATGTCAAAAGATCCTGGAAGAATTTTGATATTTGATACAACTCTTCGAGATGGAGAGCAATCTCCTGGTGCCAGTTTAAATCTTGAAGAAAAACTTGCTATCGCCCATCAATTAGCAAGATTAGGAGTAGATGTTATTGAAGCTGGATTCCCTTTCGCAAGTCCAGGAGATTTTAAAGCTGTTAATAAAATTGCTAATGCTGTAGGGAAAGAAAATGGCCCTATAATATGCGGTTTAGCTAGAGCTTCTAAAGGAGATATAAAAGCATGTTACGAAGCAGTAAGCCCAGCTCCCAAGAAAAGAATACATACTTTTATTGCCACAAGTGATATTCATCTTAAACATAAACTTAAAAAATCCAGAAAAGATGTTCTTCAAATAGTTCCAGAAATGGTTAATTATGCAAAATCATTAGTAGATGATATTGAGTTTTCTTGTGAAGATGCCTCAAGGAGTGATCCCGAATTTTTATACGAAGTTATTCAACTAGCAATTTCTGCAGGAGCGACAACAATAAATATACCTGATACTGTTGGATTTACAACTCCTAGTGAATTTGGCAACCTAATTTTCGACATAAATAAAAATGTTCCAAATATTGATGAGGCAGTAATCTCGGTTCATGGTCATAATGATTTGGGTTTGGCAGTAGCCAATTTTCTTGAGGCAGTAAAAAATGGAGCAAGACAACTAGAATGTACTATCAATGGAATTGGTGAAAGAGCCGGGAATGCCTCTCTAGAAGAATTAGTAATGGCTCTTCATGTTAGGAAAAGTTTTTTTAATAGTTTTTTCAATAGAAATCCAGATTCCCCAACTCCTCTTACGGCTATAAGAACAGAAGAAATAACGAAAACCTCTAGACTTGTTTCTAATTTAACTGGAATGACCGTACAACCTAATAAAGCAATTGTGGGAGCTAATGCTTTTGCACATGAGTCAGGCATTCATCAAGATGGGGTTTTAAAAAATAGACTAACTTACGAAATTATCGATGCAAAAACTGTTGGTTTGAGTGAAAACAAAATTTCTTTAGGGAAACTTAGTGGAAGGAGTGCGGTAAGAGCAAGATTAGAAGAGATGGGATATGACTTGAGCCGAGAAGATTTAAATGATGCTTTTGCTCGTTTTAAGGATTTAGCTGATAGGAAAAGAGAAATTACTGATAGGGATTTAGAAGCAATTGTTAGTGAACAAGTTCAGCTCCCAGAAGCTAAATTTCAATTAAGTCTTGTACAAGTAAGTTGTGGTAACGCATCTAAACCTACTGCCACTATTTCGCTTCTAAACACGGAAGATAATATTGAAGACACTGCTGTATCAATAGGGACTGGACCCGTTGATGCTGTATGCGAGGCCTTAAATAAATTAGCTAAAGTTCCTAATGAATTAATTGAATTTTCTGTTAAGTCGGTAACAGAAGGGATTGATGCTTTGGGCGAAGTAACAATAAGAATAAGAAGGGATAATAAAATATATTCAGGTCATTCTGCTGATACAGACGTTGTAGTTGCTGCAGCGAATGCTTACGTTAACGCTTTAAATAGGCTTGTATTTTCTGAGAAAAAAAATTCAATTCATCCACAATTTGATAATTTAGAGAATTCTGATAATAAATTTCTATCTAATCCTGCAAATTAAATTATTTTCTTAGGAATATTAAGTAGCATTAAAAGTAGTCTCGCAATACTGTAGATTAAATTAATAGTTAAAGCAGTAAATAATGAGAGAAAGGGTACTTGGATATTGGGCACTTTCATGGGTTGGCTTAATCGGCAACATAATTGCACTTCCAATAATCGCATTAATAATAAGTTATGGGCCTCCACTAAAAGTTGCGAATATAACTCTTGCAATAAGTCTTGGATGGCCTGCTGCAATTGTTGGAATAGTTTCTTCAGCAGCTCTTTTAGCAGAAAGAAAATGGGGTGTAACTTTAACTCTAGTATCCTTAGCAATGGTAATTTCTGGAATGGGTCCTTATTCAGTAGTAAGGCTCATAACTCTTCAAGACATTTATGGAATTGGTGGGTTTACTCTTTTAACAACATTATTAAGTACTTTAGCTCTTCTTTATTGGTGTAATCCAAAACATCGAAGAAGTATTAGGTTATAAAATTTAAAATTAAGAAAAAGTATTATTCTTGCTTGTTGGATACTGAATTCTTCTATGTCTAATTCTTTTCCAGACATTCAAGAATGCCCTTTTTATTAGAAAAATTTCTCCTTTCGATAAATTACTATCATCTAATTGCCCATCTTTCTTTCGCGAGTAGATAATATTAGAGATTGTTGCCAAAGCTTCTTTATCAGATGCATTAATATTCATAGCTCTTAGTGCTGCTTCACATCCATCCGCAAGCATTAAAATAGCTGTTTCTTTTGACTGAGGAATAGGACCTTTGTATCTAAAACAATATTCATTAATATCGAGATTTTTTTCTTTAGCTTTTTGAAAAAAATAACCCATTTTTAGGGTTCCTTGATGTTCAGGAATAAAATTAGCTATCAGTTTAGGTAGTCTATTTTTTCTTGCAAATTTCAATCCTTCATCAACATGAGCCTGTAATACTTCTGCACTTTTAATCGGATCATCTAATTCGTCATGCGGATTTTTTGAACCATCCTGATTTTCAATAAACCAGTTAGGTGCATGCAATTTGCCAACATCATGATATAAAGCCCCAGTTTTAATTAGATCAATATCACCACCAATCATTCTTGTTGCCTCCTCTGCTAAACCACATATAAGTAAGGTATGTTCAAAAGTACCAGGAGCTTCTAGAGACAATCTTCTAATTAGAGGTTTCTCCTTATCAGCCAATTCAAGTAATCTTGCTTTAGTTAATAATCCGAAAATCGATTCAAAAATAGGGATAAATAAGATTGTAAAAAGCATAACTATTGCTAATAACAAGGAATCAGAAAATATATCCCTATTAGCTAAAACAAAATCTTGTTTGTAAATAAGAGATATATTATCCTTACCTATCAATATCCATTGACTCAAGAACGATCCTATGGGGACAAAAATTGATAGTTGAAGTAACTGAGCTCTACTTCTTATTCTTCCTCCAAGAAGAGATACAATCGAAGCGCAAACTAATAAAATAAAAAATAAATTGTTATTGATAACAATTTCTGGATCAGGCCAAAAAAGACTCGCTATTGATACCCAAGCTAAAGCTGTTATGCTTCCCATTCCTTGAGATATTATTAATGCCGGTGGGATTATCATAGATAATGGACTTATGCTTGAAGCCAAGGCTAATTTTGCAACTTGAACTGCTAAAAGAAGAGTAATGATCAAGAAGATCTGTCTTGAAGAAATTGTGGGATTCTCTTTTTTTGAAACTAATATCAAAACTCCGGAACTAATAAGTATTTCAGTAAAAGTCAAAAGCCAAGAAAAAATATCTGGGATATTTAAAGGCGAGATAAGAAGTAGTTTATAAGAAGAAATTATTGAAATTAAAATGCATACTAAAAAAATTATGAGATTGTCTATTCTTGAAATTTTAATTGGTTGTTTTACTGGAACTTGACTTCGCCTCCACAGATAAAACAATTTCTTAAAGGTAGTTGTGATGTTTTGCACAGAATATAGATTAATCTATTTGAATAATTTAAAATTATAGGCATGCTAGGTATAAAAAGGAGATGTTTTTCTAAATGTCCTTAAAATTAGACGGTAAAAAATTATCTCTTGAAATTGAAGAAAGATTAAATGACTATATCTCTAGTAATAAAAAATTTGCAAAAAGAGCTCCCGGTTTAGCTGTAATAAGAATAGGGGAAGACCCTGCTAGTGGTGTTTACGTTAATAACAAGGAAAAAGCATGCTCAAGGATTGGAATAAAGAGCTTTATCTTTCATTTAAAAGATAGTGTAGAACAAAAAGAAGTTGAACAATTAATAATCAAACTTAATTCTGATAATAATATTGATGGAATGTTACTACAACTTCCCATCCCAGAGAAGTTTGATGAGCAAAGACTGATCAGCCATATTAATCCAAGCAAAGATGTTGATGGATTAAATGAGACAAACATAGGCAAATTAGTGAAAAATGAGCCTGCGATGAGATCATGCACACCAGCAGGAATTATTAATTTATTAAAATCCCAAAATATTACAATTGAAGGTAAGAAAATTGTTGTTATTGGGAGAAGTTTGCTTGTTGGGAAACCACTATCGCTTATGTTTTTGAATCTAAATGGCACGGTAACAATGACTCATTCTAAAACATTAAATTTGAATAAAGTCTGTAAAGAAGCAGACATTCTAATTGCGGCTGCAGGGAAACCTAATCTTGTAGATTCGAGTTTTGTGAAAGAAGGAGCAGTAATTATTGATGTTGGAATACATAGATTAAAAAGTTCTGATAAAAACCAAACCAGATTATGTGGCGATGTATTATTAGAAGATGTAATTTCTAAAGTATTTGCTTACACACCTGTACCAGGAGGTGTTGGTCCAATGACAGTAACAATGTTACTTGTAAATACTATTTTTAGCTGGCAAAAACAATTTGGTTTATCATCAACTCTTAATGATCTTTTGCCATAAAATCTAAGATGAAAAAATTTTTTACTAAAGGTATAAAATGACTGAAGTTATAAATAGTATCTCTGATTTTGAAAAATATCTTAAAAACACAAAAAAGGTTGTAGAAGAAGCACTTGATTTTTCCTTGGGCCCTGAGAATCCAGAAATATTAAGAGAATCAATGAGATATTCACTTTTAGCTGGAGGGAAAAGGATACGTCCAATTTTATGTTTAGCATCTTGCTCACTGGCTGGAGGAGAACCTTCTCTTGCTGTTCCTACTGCAGTAGCAATAGAAATGATCCATACAATGTCCTTGATTCATGATGATCTGCCCGCAATGGATAATGATGACTTAAGGAGAGGTAGGCCGACAAATCATAAAGTATATGGTGATGCGATAGCTATTCTTGCAGGCGATGCTTTATTAACAAGGGCCTTTGAAATGGTCTCTTTAAGAAGCCCTGGAGTCGATCCAAATAGACTATTAAATGTAGTCGGCGAATTATCCTTAGTTTCTGGTGCACCAGGGCTAGTTGGAGGACAAGTTGTTGATTTGGAATGCGAAGGCAAAGAAGTCGACCTTGAAACTCTCGAATATATTCATCTTCACAAGACTGGGGCTTTATTAAAGGCCTGCGTAAGAACAGGCGCGATGATCGCAGGCGCAAACGAAAAACTTTTACAAGCTCTTACAACATATGCAGAGGGGATTGGGTTAGCCTTTCAAATTATAGATGATATTCTTGATTTAACTTCCAGCAGTGAAAAGCTTGGTAAAACTGCTGGCAAAGATCTTTTGGCTGACAAAACGACTTACCCTAAATTACTTGGAATGGAGGAGTCAAAGAAAAGAGCATTTGATTTAGTTGAAAAAGCCAAAAAAGCAATTGAACCTTGGGGTGCAGATGCAAAGTATTTAATATCGTTAGCCGACTTTATTACAAATAGAGACAAATAATTGTTTTTAATTTATGTCTGAGTTTTTTTCCTTTTTTGATAATTCAGTTCTTTTCTGGAGCTTACTATCCTGTTTGCTAGCTCAATTTTTTAAAATTGTATTTAATTTCTTTTCAACTGGTGAGATAAGATTTGGAATTATGTTCGAAACGGGTGGTATGCCTTCAAGTCATTCGGCCTTAATAACTGGAGCTACATCTGGTATAGGTTATGAATTGGGATTTGATAGCTCAATATTTGCATTATCAGTTGCTGTATCACTAATAGTTATGTATGACGCTAGTGGCGTTCGAAAATCAGCGGGAATTCAAGCTGCAGAAATCAATAAAATATCAAAAAGACAAGACCCTCAATCTAAATTACTTTTAAAAGAAAACCTTGGCCATACAAAAATTGAAGTCATGGTAGGGAGTTTTTTAGGACCATTAATCACATTGCCTGGGATGTTTTTTTTAGGTTCTCCTCTCAAAATATTTGATTTGATAATAAATTAAGAATGTTTTGAAGAACTAATTTGGGTGGCATCTATAAAGTTTTTTGCGACTTCTGGAGAACTTGGCAAATGTAAGTGAATCCAACTTGCATGTAATTTTTCATCAAAAAAGCCTTCATTTTTGTATTCAGTTTCCCAAGATCTAATTTTCCATGGGGAATAAAGTTTCTTCTGATTCTCAGCTTTTTCGAAATCAAGTTCAGATAAATTATTTTCAATTTCCCAATAATGAAATTCATGTCCTCTAATTAATTGACTTTGTTTAATGATCGGAGTATCTTTTAAACCTTCAATGTATCTATAACCTACTGAAAGTTTACTTTTACTTGATCTAAAAGGCAGGATACCACTCATTTTATGATTATTACCATTTTCATCTTTTATATAGTCTCCTAAAATCATCATCCCTCCGCACTCGGCATATATAAATCCATTTTTGCGGAATTCCCTCAACGAATTTAAGCTTTTTATAGAGCTACTTATATGATCAGCATATTTTTCAGGGAACCCCCCAGGAATAATTAAAGAAGAAGCCTCATTAGGTATTTCTTCATCATTATAAATACTCCATGAAACCAATGGTATGCCTATTTCACTCAAAAATTCCTTAGTTTCAGGGTATTGAAAATGAAAGATTTTATCTTCTGCAATTGCAATAGGTTTACTTTTATCTATTTTCAAATCTTTAAAATTGACAGAATTAAATATTTTCTTTTGAGGAGATTTCAGGAACTTAATAAGAGAAAATACATCAAGATTTCTTTCGGCGAAATTTGCAAAATATTCAACATCAATTTCTTTTCCATTATCCATTGGAGATATCAAACCTAAATTAGCTTTGTTTAAAGTTATTTTTGAATCAGATGGTAAAAATCCAAGAATTTCGATGTCTTCATTTTTAAAAACTTCTTTGATTAATTTTTTATGCCTATCTGAATTAACGTTGTTAAATATAATTCCTGATATTGACAACTCACTATCGAAATCTCTAAAACCTCGAATAGTTGCCAAAAGAGAGGCTACTTGACCTCTAGCATTAACAATAAAAATTATTGGGGCATTAAGAAGTTTAGAGATATTTGCTGTACTGGAATAGGTTGTTGACCCTAATCCATCAAATAGTCCCATTGCGCCTTCAATTAATGAGTATTCATATTTCAAAGAATGTTTAAAAAAACTTTCTTGAACCCATTCCTCACCACTTAAAAAAACATCTAAATTCCTACAGATAGGTTGGCCAATTGAACTAAGTTGTTGTTGATCAAGATAATCTGGGCCAACCTTGAAAGTTTGTATCTTTATACCTTTTGAGAACGCCCAACAAGATAGTAAAAGCGATAATGTAGTTTTCCCACTATCAGTTGAAGGAGAAGATATTACACAAGGCATCTATTAGTTATTAAAACCATTAAATATTTGAAGGGCTATTTTAATAGAATTTTCAAAAAGAGGACTGGTATTACCTCTACTACTTCCCAATAATTTACTAACATCGTACTCTGATGTAGAAAAAGAATTTGGAACAACTTGTTCTATTAAGTCCATATTAGCCATTCCCCCTGCTTCAAGTCTCATACATTCCACTGATTCACAGCCAAGTATTACACAAGTGTTATTTTTTTGAACCTCACTAATTTTTGAAATCAGCCTCAATCCAATAACTTGTCCTGAATGAATACTTGGATTTCCCAAAGATAAGGGATTAATTGATGCAGAAATTATTTCGCCATTAATTCTTTCAAACTCTATTTTTGTTAATTCTCTATCCCTTTCAACTCTTAGAAAAGACCAACCAAGTTTATCGCTAATCCATGCAATCAAAAACAAAGCTTGAATCATATGATCTCCTGCGATATCAATGTCAATATCAGTAATATGATCTAAAATTGGTCTCCTCGAAGGCGGATCAAAAATCATTGCCAATGATTCCCTCCAATTTTTCAATCTAACCCAATTCAAATCATTAATAGCTTTATTTGAATTATCTAATTGATCTAAAACTTTTAAACATCTTTGAGGCGATCCAAGAGCAGTATCAATTATCAACCTTAGATCATAATTAGTAAAATATTCGAAGATTTCAGGCGATTCATCTAAGCTTCCATTCCACCACAACCATGAAGGCAATTCATCAATAGATAATTCATCAATTATTTTTAATCCTTTATTAGATATTGAGGCCGAGTCCCCTCTAATAACGACTAAATCCCCACATATAGGCTGCATAGATGGTGTATCACTTAATGGACAATAAGCTGATACAAAAGTTTTGATATCTGAATTTTTATTTAATGTTGGCGCCAGAGTTATTAATCTTCTTGGATTCAATGTACTTATTGATGATTCAAAAAATTGTCCTCTAAAATCTTCAAAGTCTTTATTAGATAAATTGTCCTTCAACAAATTCAATAATTCTTCACTATTGAGAGAGGTAGTGATAGGAAGTCCTTGATCTAACATAAATTTTTTTGCAACTTCAATTATCTCTGGACTTAAATTACCTGTAATTGGTCCATTTACTAATCCTTTTTGAACCAAACATTGTTCCAGCCAAGCAGGCTGCCAGACCATTAATGTAAAAGTATTAGCGCCACTATTATCTTTATCTTCTGAAATCCATAATTTATTGAGGTAATTAGAAATTTCCTGATAAGGCAGCTCTAAGGGGGTTTGGAGAGTTAGTTGAGGTTTCATTTTTAAGGTCTACGCCAGAAAATATTATCTTTTGAAATTAATTGATCAGACTCAGGAGGTCCCCACGTCATGGATTCATAATTATGAATAGGTAACTTCCAAGGAGAATTATCCATCAATTCTATTAATGGCGTATAAAGTTTCCAGGCTGCCTCTACTTCATCACTTCGAGTAAATAAGGTTGGGTCAGAAAGCATTGCATCAGCTAATAATCTTACATAGCCTTCATCTGAGGGTTCACCAAATGATTCATCATAAGAAAATTCCATCTCAACAGGTCTTGATTTCATTCCAGAACCAGGAGATTTTACCTCAAATTTGAAAGTAGCACCTTCATTTGGCTGAATTCTAAGGATAAGTTGATTTGGGGCAGGATTTATTATTGTAGATTCAAATAAATGAACAGGAACGTCTTTAAAAGTCAAGACTATTTCTCCAAGTCTTTTAGGTAGTCTTTTACCTGTTCTCAAATAAAAAGGAACCCCTTGCCAACGCCAGTTATCAACGAAAACTTTTGTCGCAATATAAGTTTCTGTTGTGCTATTACAATTAACACCATCTTCTTGCCTATATCCTTTGAGTCGATTTGAAATATTTCCTCCCTCTCCATATTGACCTCTTATGCAACAATTCCACGGTTCATTTTCGTCAGCAAGTTTTGAAGCTTGAAGAACCTTAGCTTTTTCATTTCTTATTGCTTCTGGTTCAAACTTTCCAGGAGGTTCCATAGCGGTAACTGCAAGCATTTGAGTCATATGATTTTGTAGCATATCCCTTAGAGCACCTGAGCTTTCGTAATAACCTGCTCTATCTTCAACACCCACTGTTTCAGATGAAGTAATTTGAACACTTGATATATAATTTCTGTTCCAGATTGGTTCAAAAATAGTGTTAGCAAACCTTAAAACAAGAATATTCTGAACTGTCTCTTTACCTAAATAATGATCAATCCTATAAATCTGACTTTCTTCAGCGCAACTTTGAACGATCTTATTCAATTTTTTTGCACTTGAATAATCTCTTCCAAAAGGTTTTTCAATCACTAAACGACTTTTTTTAGGGTCATCTAAAAGGCCAGCCGCTTTAAGAGCTTTACATCCACTTGCATAGAAATTTGGAGATACTGATAAATAAAATGTTCTATTCCCATGAGTAGCTTGTGTTTTATCAATTTCATTTAATCTTCTAGAAAGCCTTACCACATGATCACTTTGTTGTAAGTCAACTGGTTCATAGAAAAGATAATTAGAAAATTGTTCCCACTCTTTTTCTTTACCAGATATTTGACTTGATAGCTTTACTTTCATCTTTTCTCTAAACTCATTGTCAGTCCAAGGTCTTCTCGCACAACCAACAACTCCAAATTCACTAGGAATTCTTCTTTGCAAATAGAGTTCAAATAAGGCTGGTATTAATTTTCTATGAGTAAGGTCTCCACTAGCACCAAATATGACTAAGCATTGTGGAGATATAACTCTTTCCTGCCGTAAACCTAATCTTAGAGGATTACTTAAAGTTGAAGGCATATTTTTAGTATTCTTTATTTAAAATCCTCTTTTTTTAAGATATTAGCTACATATTGTGTCTAAACCAAAAAGTATTTAGTAGGTGAAACTTAAATATAAATATCAAAAATTTAGTAAGTTTCTACATGCCATCTTCCTGCTTTTTTTAGTTGAGGTCTTAATTCTGACCAGTTCAAGCCTTTTTCTTCAGCTGCCTTAGTCATTGCTTCATCTATTCCAGGTTCCATACCCTTTAATCCGCAAAGATATATATGTGTCTTTTCATCTTCAATCATATTGAAAAGTTCATTGGCTGATTCTAGAACTCTGTCTTGAATGTACATTCTTCCACCTTTTGTATTTTGCTGCTCTCGACTAATAGCTTTTGTATATTTAAAATTCTCTGGATTATCAGTAAGGTATCTTTGAAGATCTTCTTCATATAACAAATTAGCTGATTTTGGAGCACCCATAAATAACCAGGCTTTACCTTTGAAATTCCAATTATTTTTTTCTTTTTCAGTTGGTTCAAACATTCTTCTTAAATAAGCTCTCATTGGTGCTATTCCAGTTCCGGTGGCCAACATAACAATGTTTGCGTCCTCTTCGTCAGGGAGAAGCATCTCTTTCCCTACAGGACCTGTTATTTTTACTTTATCTCCGGGCTTTATATCGCATAGGTAAGTTGAGCAGACACCATTAATGGTTTCACCATCTTTTTCATACTGAAGCTGTCTTACACAAAGAGAAACTGTATTTCCATTAAAGTTATCTCCATGTCTGGTGCTAGCTATTGAATAAAGTCTTAATTTATGAGGTTTTCCATTAGCATCTTCGCCAGCGGGCATAATACCAATACTTTGACCTTCTACGTAATTTAAGAATGGATCACTATCTTTAAGGTCGAAAGTTATGTGATTTACTCTACCAATTGCTCCCTCTTTAAGAAGACTATAATTTTCTAATACCGTTCCTTCATAAGGCGTCTTTGGTCTATAAATATTAACTGGAACATCTGCATGCTTTTTCATAGGTTTTTTATCAATATTAGGAATTTCCTTATTTTTTGGGGTTTCTGTTTTTATTTCGGGACTATCTGAAGTGGTTTTTTGAACCTCTGTTTTACTTTCAACTTTTGTGGGCGCAACAGTTTTCTCTTTTACTTGAGGTTTTTCAACTTTCTTTTCAACCTTCTTTGGTTTATTTGCCTCAGCGAATTCTATAGCTCTTTTATTAAAGAAAGTCATTATGAAGTAAAAAATACCGATCACAATAGGGATATGAGCTAATCCGCCAGCGATAACTTTTGCTTGAGAGTAAACCATTTTGTAAACTTATTTATATATGAGATTATCAATTTGTAGTTTAATTTGTAGTGATTTCACAAAAATGGTTACGTTTTGAGATCGGAATATATTAAAGAAATTATTTTTATTTTTCAGTATTTATTGTTTTTATCTGTATAGTTACACAGAAATAAATTTTTTATCTATTTAAAAAATTCATTTATGATTAATCCTCAAGAATCAGTAGATCATTCAAAAAAAAATGACTACAGGACAATTGAGCAAACGATGGAAAAACTTTCTGGCGGAACAAGAAGACTTGCAGCTCAACTTACAACTTCTGCAAGCTTAGATTCTTTGTGGAGTGTTTTAACAGATTATGATCGATTAAATCTTTACATACCAAATTTATTATCAAGCAAAAAAATCTATCAAAAAAACAATAATGTCCACCTTAAACAAGTTGGGGCGCAAGATTTTCTTGGCATGAAATTTTCAGCAGAAGTTACTATCGATTTATTCGAAGACAAGGAGCTTGGCCTTTTAAAATTCAATTTGATAAAAGGAGATTTTAGAAAATTTGAAGGTAGTTGGAAAATTCAGAATATTAAAAATACTTCAAAAAATTCATTAGTCTATGATCTAACTGTTCAAGGTTGTCAGTGGATGCCAATAGGAATGATAGAGAAAAGACTAAAAAAAGATCTTTCTGAAAATCTGATTGCCGTAGACAAGCAAGCAAAATCATCAGAAAATTAGTTTGCAATTTTAAATAATAGCCCCAAGGGGATTCGAACCCCTGTCGCCTCCGTGAAAGGGAGGTGTCCTAGGCCTCTAGACGATGGGGCCAGGAAATCAGCAGAACAGCTTATTAAAAACTAAGAGTAAGGCTAGCCTTTCGTCAAGTATTGTTGCTCTTTGTTTTGTCCTTGCCACACAGGAACTGTGAAATGAAAACAGGAACCTTCACCAATTTCAGATACAACCCATATTCTTCCTCCATGGACTTGTACTATTCTCCTACAGACTGATAACCCTATGCCAAATCCTGAAGTTCCTTCAGAAGTCTGGGGAAGCCTGACCCTATCAAGAAAAATTCTTTTTTGTTCGCTCAAAGGAATGCCAGCACCTTTGTCACAAATTGTTATTTCTACCCATTGATTTGTCTTATGAATCATAGTGATTTTTATAGATCCAGAGTCTTTAGAAAATTTAATAGCATTTTCAATTAAATTTAGAAAAACTTGTCTCATTCTTCTTTGATCTGCAAATACACTTGGCAGATCAGATGGGATATCAGTATCAATTTCAATATTCCTTAATCTCCAGAATTTTTCTAATTCGAGTATTACTTCAGCACTAATATTACCTAAATCAATTTTCTGAGGATTAAATAATGCTTCCCATTTAGTTGTTCCAACCTCTAAAAGATCCTGAGATAAGAGTTCGATCTCTTCAAGACGTCTTTTAATTACCTCCTGCAATTTTGAAATATCTATTTGTCCGAGTTTTTGACTTTGAACAGCCAACGTTGCAGCAGTTAAAGGGGTTCTTAATTCATGCGCGACCATTCTTAATAATCTTTCCTGAGATTCTATTCTTTTTGTTAATGTCTCATTTTCCTGTCTTAAAACAAGAAGTTCGTCTTCCAATAGAAATTCTTTTTGAGTTCTTATTGAATCAATTTTGGATGGTTGCAAATTAATTCCAAGATTTTTTGTTAAGCCTTCTTGTGTCCACCTTGGCAACCATTTTTGCAACTGAGAGAAAATATTACTTCCGGCAAATATTTGCTTTGGAGCTGGGGAAACCTTTATAAGAGCAGGGATAGCGACTAATCTATGTAATTCAAGTAATTCTGGCTGTTCTGTTGGCTCAGAGATCTGAAGAGATATCTCAAATTCACAATCATCTGATTCCAAATAAGCTATTAGGGACTTAATATCATTACTAGAAAGTTGATTTCTAGCTGCGACAAGTATTAATTTTAAATGTTTTTTATCATTCAAAAGAATTCCTCTGAAGTGTTGAAAAGCTGTTAATCCTTATAAACACCTTAAGATATTTTTTTTTATTTTACAGATCGGCTATTAAATAAATAGGACTTTTTTATAAATGGTTGCTATTAATCCAAAAAAAAATTTTCATTTTGGTGAAAATCCTCCAGAAATCAATTTAAATAGTAATTTAAAAAGGTGGTTTTCAAGGAATATTGGATTGTGGAAATCTAATAGAACATATTTTCTCGATGAAGCACAAAAAACTTATAATTTAATTATGAATATAAATATTCAAGCTCTCGAGAGTAAATCCGAATGGGAGTCGCATTATAAATTTACTTGGTACCCAGAAAAAAAATATAATTTCTTTGAAGAAAATCCCCAATATAAAGAACGTGGAGAAATGCTTGCATTTTTAAAAGGCCATCAACTTATGAGGGGAAATTTTTATTTAAGTGATGATGAAGGGATTTCAAATATTAAGCAAGTCGACGAACACGAAATGATTTTTGAATCTTCTTACAAAGATTGGTACATTTTAGAACATACAAGGCTTGTAGATTCTGATAGTTATAGATTTAGGGTTATATATTCATGGAAAAAAAATAAACTAAAAATAGTTGAGAATCATCACGAAATTAAAATTATTAAATAAATTCTAAATTTAGGTTAAGTTTAAAAATTAAAAAATGTTATCTTTAATATTAATAATTAATAAATCAAATATGGGTTTTAAAATATCAAGAGTTTTTTTAATTTCTTTAATTTTTTCATTTTTTTTGTTTGATATAAATAAAGTTAATAATGCAAGTGCAAATATTAAAAATTCACCTGCCAACAAAAATGATTTAGATTTATATCATGGTATGGGAGTTTCATTTCTATGTAATGCGACAAGAAAAGGATTTGATTTAGATTTCCCAAAAACTTTAAACGTTGCTTCATCAACTTTCGCATCAGTAGTTTCACAAAAACATGGAGGAAAAATAATAGAAAGAAAGAAAGAACAAAAAGTTGATATAAAGCAATTACAATTTATTGCATCTCTGCAATTAGTTGAATCTGCTCTTCAAGTCTGTCCGGATAACGTTCCTGAAAAAATCGAAACCCAATTTAAGATTGAAACTGAGAGACTCAAGAAATTACAAGGATTGTAAAATAAACAACTCCTTTTATCTAAACATTGAACTAACGGAACTTTCTTCGTGAATTCTCCAAATAGCTTCCCCCAACATATTTGCGACAGAAAGTACTTTTAACTGTGGGAAATTATCTTTATGTATAACTGGTATGCTGTTAGTCACAATAACCTGTTCGAAAAGATTCTTAGTACTTAATCTTTCATAAGAAGGAGGGGAAAATACAGCATGTGAGGCACATGCAAATATTCTATTAGCTCCTTCTTTTTTTAGTAAATGAGCACCAGAACAAATCGTACCTCCCGTGTCAATCATGTCATCTATAAGAATGGCCGTTTTACCTTTGACTTCACCAATAACCGTTAGACTTTCAGCGATATTGTGCGCAGATCTCCTTTTATCAATGATAGCCAACGGAGCATCCTTCATTAATTTTGCAAATGCTCTAGCTCTCGCCACTCCTCCTACATCAGGGGAGACTACAACTATTTCTTCTAAATCTAAAGTTTCTAGATAATCAATTAATACAGGTGAGCCATAAATATGATCGCATGGTATATCAAAATAACCTTGTATTTGAGCCGAGTGTAAGTCCATAGCAAGAACTCTATCAACTCCTGATTTCTCAAGTAAATTGGCAGTTAGTTTTGCAGTTATAGACTCTCTTCCAGAGGTTTTTCTATCTGCCCTTGCATATCCAAAATAGGGGATAACAGCCGTTATTTGTCTTGCAGAAGCTCTCTTGCAAGCGTCAACCATAATCATAAGCTCCATTAAACTATCGTTTACAGGAGCGCATGTAGGTTGTATGAGGAATACATCACAACCTCTAATAGATTGCTGAATCTGGACATAAAGTTCTCCATCTGCAAATCTTTTAGATATTAAAGGTACATTTTCAATCCCTAAGTATGATGCAATTTCTTCAGCTAATTTAGGATTTGTTGTCCCACTTACTAACCTTAATCTACTATTAGAAAGATTAAAGTTAGATTCTTTACTCTGCATTGCCGTGATAAAACTTGTCACGAAATTTGCACCATAAAACTATATCCTTATCGTAGTCGTTTATGTGAATTTCGCAAAAGATAATAAATAGATGTTTTCAAAAGTCACATCCAATTAAGCAAAAAATTGTTGATTAAAAATTATATTTATTTATTTAGACTTAAAAAATCAAGAATGATATTTGTCAATTAAAAAAAATTTGTATATGGTTGAATTTAGAGAATTAAAAACACGTTAAGTGTAAAGGAACAAAATATATTTAAAACATGCCTTTAAAGTCAATTATTGCAAGAAAATCATCAGGCATACTTATGCATCCAACATGTATACCAGGAGGAAGAGTCTGTGGAACTTTTGGTAGAGGAGCTAAAGAATGGATAAAAAAACTTCATAAGCATGGAATTGAATACTGGCAATTTTTACCTCTTACTCCAACAGACTCTACAGGTTCTCCATATAGTTCCCCCTCTAGTTTTGCACTAAACCCATGGTTTTTGGATATCGATAATTTAATTGAAAAAGGTTTTATCTTCATTTTAAATAATGAAAATCTAGGTCCAACAAATCAAGATAAAGATCATTTTGATTTTAATATTGCGGATGACTTAACAAAAAAAATAGGTCACCTCCTTTTGCAAGGTTGGCGTTCACAATCTGAAGAAAGAAAAATTAATTTTAACAAATGGGTCAGTAGGAATTCTTGGGTTGAAGATTATGCAACATTTGTTGTTATCAGAGAGGAATTTAATATGTTGCCTTGGTGGGAATGGCCTCAAGAATTTAAATTAAAAAATAACAAGTTCTTAAAATCATGGATAAAGGAAAAAAGTGAAGAGATACTTATTAAAAAATTAATACAGTGGCATCTTGATGAGCAATGGGGCGTCATTAAAAACTTTGCAAAATCAAGAAATATTAAGCTAATAGGAGATTTGCCATTTTATGTCTCCAGAGACAGCGCCGACGTATGGAGTAATAAATCATTATTTTCAATTTTTAAAAATGGAGATTTAATCTTTCAAAGTGGAGTTCCACCTGATTATTTTTCATCAACAGGACAATTATGGGGTACCCCAACTTACTTTTGGTCAAAACATAAAAGGACTAATTTCGATTGGTGGAGAAAGAGATTTCAAAGACAATTTGAACTTGTTGATATATTGAGATTTGATCATTTCAGGGGTTTAGCGGGTTACTGGAGAGTTAATGGCAGTTCTAAATCGGCAATTATTGGGAAATGGATAAATTCTCCAGGTAAAACACTCTTAAATAAAGTAAAAAAGGATCTAGGGGATAACTTTCTACCAATTATCGCGGAGGATCTTGGAGTAATAACCCCTGATGTAGAGAGATTAAGGAAAAATTTCGACCTGCCTGGCATGAAAATATTACAATTCGCTTTTGATGGCAATGAAGATAATCCTTATTTACCTAAGAATATTGAAGGAGTAAATTGGGTTGTTTATACAGGTACTCACGACAACTCTACTTCTGTTTCATGGTGGAAATATTTAGATTATGAATCAAAAGAAAGAATAAAAAATGAGTATAAATTTTCAGAAAATCCTTCTTGGCATTTAATAAAAATTGGCATGGAAACAAATGCTAATCTCTTTGTTGCCCCTTTACAAGATCTATTATCTCTAGACGATTCGAGTAGATTAAACAAACCTGGCACCACAAAAAATAACTGGAAGTGGAAGTTAAATCGTCCTTTAGAAGAAATAGAAGATAATCTAAGAATGTTTAGTGAGCTAGGAAATAATTTTGGGAGAACTCATGAGTAAAATTTATTAAAATTTATTTATCAACTATCTGATTTTCAATATTTTGAATCTCTATAATGTTTACATTTAAAATAAAGTATCTCTTTAGTATAAATATAATTAGAACTAGTATAAAAAAATAGAAAAGACTTCCTTGCCATGAATTGACAAGATCGAATTTCCTGAAAAGAAAAGCCTTTCCATTATTCTTTAAAATTTTTCTTTCTTTAACTGCTAAATTTAATAATGTATTTTTTTTTAATACTAAGCATTCCTCTAATTTAATTAATATAGATCTTATAAAAGGATACTCTGGCCTAATATTTTTATTATTATTTTCAATAGAGTTTATTATTCGTTCAGGAATTTTTGAAATGCATGACAATTCTTGAATTGTAAGGTTTTGTTGTATTCTTGCTTCTTTTACTAACTTTGCAATTTCTATATATTGGTCAACCAATCCAGGACTAAGGATTTTATTTTTTTCAGATTTTTTGTCGAATAAAAAGAGATTTTTCAAAATATTCATTTAATTTTCCAAAAACAAATAATCCTTATGCTTTTCACTTTTAAAACTTTTTAAATGTATTAAACTCATAGGTAAATTTATTAGATATAAAAACTAAACTGTAGAAATAATATTTTGAATTGCACTTTTTGCAATATTAAGTGGGCTAAAAGTATCTCTAATTAAAGCTAAAAGT
>JAOIPS010000050.1 GCA_028141225.1 Prochlorococcus sp. AH-736-L23 | reverse complement strand
TATTGTTGTTATTGAAATTATTATAAGAGTTAAGCCCGCCACAAGTTCCAAGTTTTATTACCTATGGACCGTAGTTGATAAATTAAGAATTGGTGCAATTTATGCCGTTATACTTGAGGCATTTAAATTAGGATCTTAAAAGCTATTCTTCTTCTTCTTCAATAGGATAAACAAATCCTTGAGCCTTTCCAGTTAAAACTGATTTACCTAAAGATATAGCTTTTTGAGCTGCTATTGCAGCTTTCCCTTTCCAGACAGCGTGCCTTTGGTTCCTTTTGCTCTTTGATTTTTTCTTCTTTGGTACAGCCATTCTGTTTCTTTATTTCCATATAATAATATAACCTTTAACTGGTTATCTCCCAAACTTTTGAGTATATTTTGTTTATATACCTCAATTTTTTAAATAAGCATATATGCTTTATTAATCACTTATAAAGATTAGTGTTTAGATCAAAATTCTCCTATTCAGATTCTAAATCAAGTTATTCTGATCTTCTAGAGGATATAGAGACGGGGAAAATAGAATCAATATTTTTCTATCCAAGGCAGAGAGAAATTGATGTTCTTTACAAAAACGGAGATAAATTTAAAATACCTATCCTTTACAACGATCAATTAATCCTTGAAAAGGCTACTGAAAATAAGGTAGATCTTACTATTAACAATAGTAGAAAAGAAGCCTCTGCTGCTAATTCATTTGCATCAATAAGCCTTTTCCTAATTTTCATATTAGCTATAGTTTTAATCTTGAGGAGCACATCAAAATTGGCTTCTAGAGCCTTTGGTTTTACAAAAAATCAGGCTAAATTTGTAACAATTGATGATGTAGAAACGAGATTCGATGATGTAGCTGGTGTCCCTGAAGCAGCTGAAGAATTAAAAGAGGTAATAACATTTTTAAAAGAACCAAAGAAATTTGAAAATCTTGGAGCAAAAGTTCCTAAGGGTGTTCTTTTAATTGGCCCACCAGGAACAGGTAAAACGTTATTGGCTAAAGCAATTGCTGGTGAATCAGGAGTGCCTTTTCTCTCAATATCGGCTTCAGAGTTTGTAGAACTTTTTGTTGGTGTTGGAGCAAGCCGAGTTCGGGATCTGTTCTCTAAGGCTAAGGAAAAATCTCCTTGTATTATTTTCATTGATGAAATTGATTCCATTGGTAGGCAAAGAGGTTCTGGGATAGGAGGTGGAAATGATGAAAGAGAACAAACCCTTAATCAGCTTCTAACTGAATTAGATGGTTTTGCTGATAATTCTGGAATTATTGTTTTAGCAGCAACAAATCGACCAGATATTTTGGATGCAGCATTATTAAGACCAGGTAGATTTGATAGAAAAATTGAAGTAATGCTTCCAGATTTAGATGGAAGAAAAAAAATTCTTTCAGTTCACTCACTTTCTAAACCACTTTCAAGCGAAGTTGACTTAGGATATTGGGCCTCTAGAACAGTTGGATTTTCGGGAGCAGATCTTGCTAATTTGATGAACGAGAGTGCTATTCACTGTGCAAGAGACGAATCTAAATTAATCAGTGATCTTCATATAGAAAATGCTCTTGATAAAATTACCATTGGCCTGAGAAGCTCATTAATAACTTCTCCTAATATGAAAAAAATTATTGCTTATAACGAAGTAGGTAGAGCAATTGTATCTGCTGTGAGAAATGGAATTGAATCAGTTGATAAGATTACGATTTTACCTAGATCTGGATCTGTAGGGGGATATACAAAAATATGTCCTGACGAAGATGTAATTTCTAGTGGATTGATTTCAAAAAAATTATTATTTTCAAAAATTGAAATTGCTTTAGCTGGAAGAGCAGCAGAAACTATAGTTTTTGGTGAAGGTGAAATTACACAATGCTCGATGAATGATATCTCTTATGCGACAAATATCGTAAGGGAAATGGTTACAAAATATGGATTTTCAATTATTGGTCCAATTTCAATGGATTCTGATAATAATGAAATGTATTTGGGAGATGGATTATTTAGAAGAAAGCCTCTCATAGCTGAAAATACCAGTTCTAGAATAATGAAATCATAAATATTTCTAAAATTTCATTAAATAATTCAATAATAATATTGAAAAAAAATAGAGTCTTACTAGATAAATTAGTTGATATACTTTTAAATCAAGAAACTATAGACAAAAAAGTTTTTAAATTAAC
>JAOIPS010000005.1 GCA_028141225.1 Prochlorococcus sp. AH-736-L23 | reverse complement strand
TTTTGAACCCAGAGTTAAAAGAAAAAAGAGAAATAGAAGATTTAATGAAGTCAAAGGATTCTTTTAGAGCTTTCCCTTTGGCCGCAATTACAGGTCATAGCTTATTGAAATTATCTTTACTTTTGGCAGCAGTTGATCCCAGTTTAGGGGGAGTGATTATTGCTGGCGGAAGAGGTACTGGCAAGTCAGTATTAGCAAGGGGTTTACATACTTTACTTCCTCCTATAGAGGTATTAGATAATGAATTAATATTGGAAAAGCTAACTGAGAAAAATAGTGGAACTTCATTAAGACCTATTGGTAGGAACCTAGATCCAGATAAACCAGAGGAATGGGATATTAGTACTAATAAATTGTTGAAGGAGGTTATTGGAAGTGATTATTTGAATCAAATTGAAGAAATTCCGAAAAAAGTAAGAGAGGCTCCATTTATTCAAGTTCCCATTGGCATAACTGAAGACAGGCTTGTTGGATCAATTGACGTCGCTGCTTCATTAAGTACGGGGGAACAGGTTTTTCAACCTGGAATCTTAGCGGAGGCTCATAGAGGTGTTCTTTATGTAGACGATATAAATTTATTGGATGAAGGCATTGTAAATTTAATTCTTGAAGCCACAGGCAGAGAGAAAAATAATATTGAAAGAGATGGTTTAAGCCTTTCTCATCCTTGTAAGTCACTTTTAATAGCAACTTATAATCCTGAAGAAGGTGCTCTAAGAGATCATGTCTTAGATCGTTTTGCCATCGTGCTTTCCGCAGATCAATCAATTGATAATGCTCAAAGAGTTGAGATTACAAAATCTGTTTTATCGCACGCAGAAAATAATATTAAATTTTCAGAAAAATGGTCTGAAGAATCTGATAATTTATCCACTCAATTAATTTTGGCAAGGCAATGGTTAAAGGATGTCAAGATAACAAAAGAGCAAATAACCTATTTAGTTAATGAAGCTCTTAGAGGAGGAGTAGAAGGCCATAGGTCAGAATTATTTGCAGTAAAAGTAGCAAAGGCTAATGCAGCTCTTCGAGGCGATGAGAATGTAAATTCTGAAGACCTAAAAGTCGCAGTTAGGTTAGTTATTCTCCCACGAGCAATGCAAATTCCTCCAGAAGATGATGATATTCAACCTCCCCCTCCAGAGGATCAGAGTCCTCCACCTCAATCAAACAATGAAGAGTCTGAACCTGAGGCTAATGAAAATGATAATGAGCAAGAACAAGAAGAAGAAGATAATTCTGATGGAGAAGAAGAGTCTACCCCCGAAATACCTGAAGAATTCATTTTAGATCCTGAGGCATGCATGGTTGATCCTGATTTATTACTTTTTTCATCAGCTAAAACAAAAGCAGGAAATAGTGGAAGTAGATCAGTAATATTCAGTGATAGTAGAGGAAGGTATGTGAAACCTATAATTCCAAGAGGTAAATTAAAAAGAATTGCGGTAGATGCGACTTTACGAGCTGCAGCTCCTTATCAAAAATCACGAAGATTAAGGAATCCTAATAAATCAATAGTTATTGAAGAGAATGATTTTAGGGCGAAGCTTCTTCAAAAAAAGGCGGGTGCTTTAGTCATTTTTCTTGTTGATGCTAGTGGTTCAATGGCTCTTAATAGAATGCAAAGTGCTAAAGGTGCAGTTATCAGACTTTTGACCGAGGCATATGAGAATAGAGATGAAGTTGCCCTAATTCCTTTTAGAGGTAATCAGGCAGAAGTTCTTTTGCCTCCAACAAGATCAATAACTGCAGCGAAAAGAAGGCTAGAAACAATGCCTTGTGGAGGTGGATCGCCTTTAGCTCATGGACTAACGCAATCAGCAAAAGTAGCAAAAAATGCTCTTTCTACTGGAGATATAGGTCAAGTTATTGTTGTTGGAATTACCGATGGAAGAGGAAATGTTCCATTAGGATTATCTTTAGGACAAAATGAGGTTGAGGGAAAAGAAAATGAAAATCTCAATTTAAAACAGGAGGTTTTAGATATCGCTGCCAAATATCCTATGCTCGGGATAAAACTCTTAGTAATTGATACAGAGAGAAAATTTATTGCGAGTGGATTTGGTAAAGAGTTAGCAGAAGCTGCTCAAGGGAAATATGTCCAATTGCCAAAAGCTACAGATAAAGCAATTGCAGCTATGGCTTTAAATGCTATCAATGAATTCTAAATATTTCTTATGGATAAATTTCGTTAAGAAATTTTGAAAGTCCAATCGTTAAATCTCTTATAGATTTAGTTAATTCTTTATCTTGTGTTAATTTTTCAAAATCATCGCTCATATCATCTATTTTGGTCGAGATAGACCTAGCAGCATTAATTGTCAATTTAATGTCATTAAGAGTTTCTTTGTCATCAATAGTAGACAAAATGTTATTTAAATGATTGGCTGCAATTGTAATTTCTTTTATTAAAGGTTCAACTCTTTTTAGTTCTTGTTTCGACAAATAAATTAATTCATCAAGATTTTCTTGTGTTCTGTCAAATTGGTCAATTGAGTTAACGACGTTTTCAATTAAGTTTTCTTGATTTGTGTCTTTTAAAAGTTGACTTATTTTATTAGTTATATTTGAGAGACTTGATAGTTGTTTGCCTGTGATAGTGTCTCCCTGACAAATAATTAATTTGGTATCGCATTGTTCGGATATAGGTTTTGCAATATTTTTTGGAATTGTCTTGTCACTAGTTTCTAAAGCAACTTGTACATCTCCTCCAAGGAAAGAATTTGTAACTACCCTTGCAAATGCTGGCCTTGGAAGAATAATTTCGGGATTATTTAAGACTATTTTTGCTTTAATTGACTCATTCGTGAACAAGATATCTTCTATCGAACCTACTAAGATTCCTCTGTAAGTAACTGGAGATTTTTTTGATAAACCGCTTGCGTTATTGAATTCAGCAAAGAGATGCCAATTTTTTGAAGATAATCTCACTCCTCTTAGCCAAAAAGAAAAAAAAGTGAATATTAAAATTCCTCCTAATAAGGAAAAACCAACTATTGAATCTCGTAAGCTTCTACGCATAATTTCTAAATGTCTTTGGGTTGCATTGGACCATCAAGTTTTCCATTTCTAAATTGAAATACATAGGGATCTTTACTCTTTTTAAATTCATCAATCGAGCCTGCCCATCTGAATTTGCCTCCATAAAGCATTAAAACTTTATCTGAAGTTCTCTCTATAGTACTAAGAACATGGCTAACCACAATAGATGATCCGCTAGCTTTATGATTTGTCTTATTAATTAAATCTTCAATTCTTGATGAGGCAATGGGATCAAGGCCGGCAGTTGGTTCATCAAAAAGTAATAAAGGTTTCGACTTTGCATTAAGAGTTTGATCAGTAATTAATGCTCTGGCAAAACTCACTCTTTTTTGCATGCCTCCGCTTAATTCATTTGGAAGTTTATTCTCAACATTAAATAATCCTACTTCAGCTAAGCATTCACGTACTATTTCATGAATTGACTTTTTCGATAGGTTTTTATTTCTCTTGAGGAGAAAACCTACATTTTCTTCAATAGTTAGAGATCCTAATAAAGCAGGGTTCTGAAAAACTAGTCTTACATCAGGAGGATTATTTTGATCTAATCTCAAATATGTTTGCTTCTCACCAAATATTCTTAATTCTCCTTTGGTAGGTAAAATTAGGCCTGCTAATATTTTTAAAATGGTTGATTTACCGGAGCCAGAGGGGCCAACAATAGCTAATTTTTCTCCATCATTAAGTTCAAAATTTATTTGATTAAGCACATCAACTTCCCCCCAGCTCATAGAGAGATTTTTTGTTTCAACTGCATGCTGTGATTTTTTCAATACCTGTATAAAAAACTTCTACATATTTCATTTTGCCTATTTTTAGAAATAAAAAAAGGATGTATGAATTTGATTTATAATGATTTTATATAGTCTTTAAATTTGAGAAAAATAATTTTAAGAGGTTTTTTAATGAGTAAGCGTAAAAAAAGGGCAAAAAGATTCTATAAACACTTTAAAAAGACTAATTTTGTGTTGTTAAACAAAATCTTAAGAATTTTGAGTTGGCTTTTGCCTGGTTTGGTAATAAAAAGATGGATGCTTACTTCTGCAATAGGATTTTTGACTACATTATTAGGCTTGGTAATTTGGACAAATTTAAGGCCGCTCTATTGGCTTATTGAAATCTTTTTTGGGGTAATGAGAGGTTTAACGAGTATTTTGCCTGTTTCATTAATGGGACCATTGATTTTTGTTCTTGGACTATTATTAATTGGGATTGGACAAAATAGAAGTATTAATTCTATTCAAAAAGCGCTTGTTCCAGAAAAAAATACATTTTTAGTTGATGCATTAAGAGTTAAAAGTAAATTAAATAGAGGCCCAAATATTGTTGCAATTGGCGGAGGTACAGGTTTATCTACTTTATTGAAAGGTTTAAAAAATTACAGTAGTAATATTACAGCTATCGTAACTGTATCAGATGATGGTGGAAGTAGTGGAATTCTCAGAAAACAATTAGGTGTGCAACCTCCAGGAGATATTAGAAATTGTTTGGCAGCCTTATCAAACGAAGAACCAACTTTAACTAGATTATTTCAGTACAGATTTTCAGGGGGAAGTGGTCTAGAAGGTCATAGTTTTGGAAATCTATTTTTGTCAGCTTTAACAACAATTACAGGTAGTTTAGAAAAAGCAGTTCAAGCCTCTAGTAAGGTTTTAGCGGTTCAAGGTCAAGTTTTACCTGCAACAAATATTGATGTAATGTTATGGGCCGAATTAGAAGATGGTGAAAAAATTTTTGGTGAAAGTAAGATTAGTAAATCTAAAAAATTAATTTCGAGGATTGGTTATCTACCAGAAAATCCTTCAGCTCTTCCGAGTGCTCTAGAATCTATAAAAGAAGCTGATTTAATTGTTCTTGGCCCGGGAAGTCTATACACTTCTCTATTGCCTAATCTTTTGGTACCAGAGATAGTGGATGCCTTATTGCAAAGTAGTGCCCCTAAAATTTATATAAGTAATTTGATGACTCAGCCTGGAGAAACAGATGGACTTGATGTCTATCAACATATCAAAGCAATAGAAAAACAACTATCAAATTTTGGAGTTAATGCTCGAATTTTTAACTCAATCTTATCTCAGATTCAATTTGAAAAGTCTCCATTAGTAGACTATTACGAAAGTAGAGGAGCAGAGCCTGTCCAATGCAATAAAGAAAAATTATTATCTGAGGGTTATTATGTTTTGCAAGCACCATTATATTCAAAAAGAATAACTCCAACTCTTAGACATGATCCAAGGAGACTAGCTAGAGCAGTTATGTTTATTTATCGCAAATTAAAAAAATTAAACTAATAAGCATCTTGAAGTTCATAGAAATCTGGCTGTATATAATCTTTTCTTAATGGCCATCCTCTCCAATCTTCAGGCATTAAAAGTCTTTTGGGATTGGGATGATCAATAAAATTTATTCCATACATATCAAAAGTTTCCCTTTCTTGCCAATCACTTCCTTTAAAGATTTTATACAAACTAGGGATTGATAAATCAGAATCTCTTTTCAAGAAAACTTTTAATCTGACTTCTTTAATTTTTTCGATTTTTTGTAAATCATCAACAGTTATAAAATGGTAGAAACTTACAAGATTTTTGCCTGGTCCCTCATCATATCCTCCTTGACATTGGAGATAGTTGAAACCGTAATTTCTCAGAGCAGATACTGCTTCATATAGTTTATTTGGTTCCACAGCAATGTTTTCAATTCCTATATGATCGTCAGATAAAGATTGATTTGGGATTCCATCTTTTAACAAAGATTGGCTAATAATTCCTTCTTTTTCTATTGAAATATCTGAAGATTTAGCTAGACCGTCTTTTTCCATTAATCTTCAACTGTATTAATAATTTCAGTTTTTTCGTTAGTTTCAGGAAATTCCTTTATTTTTTCTTTTTTGGAGGAAGTAATGGCTTTTGCGGAAGTTTTGTTTAGATATTCACCTGTATTTTCTGAGAAAACAAGATTCATTTCATGATCAGATGTTATGTATCTATGGGTTTGTTCAGTTTTTGTACGCTCTAAGATTGATTCATTACCAACTTTTTTTCTTAATTTGATTACGGCATCAAAAATTGCTTCTGGTCTTGGTGGACATCCTGGAAGATATAAATCAACTGGAATCAATTTATCAACACCTCTTACAGCAGTTGTAGAATCTGCGCTGAACATTCCCCCTGTGATTGTGCAAGCACCCATCGCAATAACATATTTTGGCTCAGGCATTTGTTCATAAAGTCTAACTAGGGCTGGAGCCATTTTCATAGTTACTGTTCCTGCAACTATTAGCAAATCTGCTTGCCTCGGCGAGCTTCTAGGTACTAATCCAAATCTATCAAAATCGAATCTAGATCCGATTAAGGCAGCAAATTCTATAAAACAACAAGCTGTTCCGTACAAGAGAGGCCATAGACTGCTTAGTCTAGCCCAATTATGAAGATCGTCTAAGCTTGTCAATATAATGTTTTCGCTTAAATCTGTAGTAACTTGGGGTGCACCAAGAGGGTTGCAAGTTCCTTCTCGAATTTCTCTTATTGCTTTTGGGGATAATTGTGGATTCAATTTTTTAACTCCATTCTAAAGCACCTTTTCTCCATGCGTATGCCAGGGCAATAACAAGTATTGCAATGAAGATTAAAGCCTCAATAAAAGCTAATAAGCCTAATCTATTGAAAGCAACAGCCCAAGGATAAAGGAATACTGTCTCTACATCAAATATAACGAAAACCAAGGCAAACATGTAATAACGAATATTAAATTGAATCCATGCTCCTCCTATAGGCTCCATTCCAGATTCGTATGTAAGTTTTCTTTCCCCTGTTCTGCCTTTTGGGGCAACGATGAGATTAGTAACTAGAGCTAAAACTGGAACAGCTGCGGCAATTAAAAGGAAACCTAAAAAGTATTCATAGCCAGTTAATAAAAACATCTTAAAAAATAATTTTGAATAAAAGTCGCTTAATTAAGCAAAATCTTTTAAAGTTCTTAAAGAACAATAATAAACCGTGAGTGAAAACATTCAACCAGCCTCTGAGGAAAACAAAATAGTTGGAGAATTTGAGAAAGAAAAACTTTCTGAAAATTCCTCAGGAGTAAATGTTGAACAACCTACTCCTAATCTAGAACAAAATAGATTCGAATGTAGAAGTTGTGGATATATTTATGATCCGTCTGAAGGAAATAAAAAATTAAACATACCTAAAAATACTCCTTTTTTAGAGTTAGATGGGAATACATTCGCTTGCCCTGTTTGTCGAGCTGGTAAAAATTTTTATAAAGATATAGGTCCAAAATCTAAACCTAGTGGTTTTGAAGAAAATTTAGTTTATGGGTTTGGTTTTAATAGTCTACCTCCTGGACAAAAAAATATATTGATTTTCGGGGGTCTAGCTTTTGCTGCTGCTATGTTCCTTTCTTTGTACTCTTTGCATTAATATATATAAATGAAAAAAATTATTACCAGTATTCCCAATCTTCTTTTATCAGTTCTTCTTTGTTTTGTATTGAGCAGTTGTTCATCTACAGGAGTAAAGATGAGTGATAGCAGCCCTTGGAAAACAATTCAGTTTGAGGACCAGGCTAATGCTTTAGATGTTGATTTTATAGATGACAAAAATGGATTTTTAGTAGGTTCTAATAGACTTATTATGGAATCTAATGATGGAGGAGAAACTTGGGAAAAAAGAAATTTAGATTTACCAAGTGAAGAGAACTTTCGTCTTCTAGATATTGATTTTAAAGGTGAAGAAGGATGGTTAATTGGTCAGCCTTCATTGGTTATGCATACATTTGATGCGGGAAAGAATTGGACGCGTTTATCTCTAGGTAACAAATTACCAGGCCAACCATTTCTAATAACAACTGTCGATGCTGGTGTTGCAGAATTGGCTACCACTGCAGGTGCTATATATGAAACATCAGATAGTGGTGAATCATGGAATGCAAAAGTTGTTGATGCATCTGGTTCTGGAGGTGTTAGAGATTTAAGAAGAACTAACAAGGGAGATTATGTCAGTGTAAGTAGTCTAGGTAATTTCTTTTCTACTTTGGAAAAGGACAGTAATGCATGGATAGCTCATCAAAGAGCAAGTAGCAAAAGAGTTCAAAGTATTGGTTTTAATCCAGAAGGAAGTTTATGGATGCTTTCTAGGGGAGCAGAAATTAGATTTAATGAAGATTCTAATGACTTAGAAAATTGGTCAAAACCTATTATACCAATTCTTAATGGATACAATTATCTAGACATGGGATGGGATCCAAATGGTGATATATGGGCTGGCGGGGGCAATGGAACTTTAATAGTAAGTAAAGATCAAGGTAAAACTTGGAATAAAGATCCTATTGCTTCTGAATTGCCAACAAATTATATTAAAGTAGTTTTTCTTGATAAGGAGGCTTTAGAGAAACAAAAAGGATTCGTACTTGGCGAGCGTGGTTATATCCTTAAATGGAATAGCTAACTTTGAAAAACTTGAGTTAAAAGTAAAAAAAAAATTAATTTTTGAAAGATTTAGCAACTGTCTGTAACCAACCTGTAAATTTCTTCGCGAACTTATGATTTTACACTGTAAGATCATAGGGTAAACATTTGTGATTATGGCCGCAGGTTCAACGGGTGAACGCCCCTTCTTTGAAATAATCACCAGTATTAGATACTGGATTATTCATGCAGTAACATTACCAGCTATCTTTATAGCAGGCTTCTTATTTGTATATACAGGCTTAGCCTACGATGCTTTCGGAACTCCCCGTCCAGATAGTTATTTCCAATCATCTGAATCTAAGGCACCTGTCGTAACACAAAGATATGAAGCTAAATCTCAACTAGATTTAAGAACAAAATAACAATGACTAACTCTCAAGCTCCAATGCAGGCTGCGGAAGTCCGCGTTTATCCTATATTTACTGTCCGTTGGCTAGCAGTTCACGCTCTAGCTATTCCATCAGTATTCTTCTTAGGTTCTATTGCTGCTATGCAATTCGTAGCCAGATAAATTTAACTATCATGCAAGTAAACGAAAATCCTAACAAAGTTCCAGTTGAACTTAATCGTACAAGCCTCTATTTAGGCTTATTATCAGTCTTTGTATTGGGAATTTTATTTTCCAGCTACTTTTTCAATTAAATTAAAATCATGAGTAAATTAAAAGGACCTGATGGAAGAATTCCAGATAGACTTCCCGACGGTAGACCAGCAGTTGCATGGGAAAGAAGATGGACTGAAGGAACTCTTCCACTATGGCTTGTTGCTACAGCAGGTGGAATTGCAGTTATATTCGTTTTAGGAATATTCTTCTATGGCTCATATCAAGGCGTAGGAGCTGGAGGCTAATAAATCCTTACCTTGACCTGTCAACCAATTATATCTACTAAGGCTAATAAGAGTCAGTGAATATCCTTAGCTTCTCTTTAGTGGAGCATGGGATATTTTCTTTTTGGGTTATCAATCCATCTTTTAATGAAAAATGTGACTTACTTTTTGGTCTCTCTTTTTCAATTAATTTAGCTACTTCAAATATTATTTTATTAGCCACTTCAGTATTAGATCTAAGATTATCCAAAACCATCTCTACAGAGACTTCTTGATGAGTTTGATGCCAGCAATCATAATCAGTAACCATAGATAATGAGGAGTAAGCTATTTCTGCTTCTTTAGCTAATCTTGCTTCTGTATGGTTCGTCATTCCAATTATTGAACATCCCCAACTTCTATATAGATTAGATTCTGCTCTAGTTGAGAAAGCGGGACCTTCCATTGCTAGATAGGTACCCCCTCTATGTAATTGTCTACCTCCAGGAATATTTTTTTCTCCAATTTCACTTAATATACGTGATAAATTTGTGCAGAAGGGATCTCCCATAGTTACATGTGCCACTGCTCCTTCGTTAAAGAAGGTTGCAGGTCTATTTTTTGTCCGGTCTATAAATTGATCTGGAACCACTATATCAAGAGGCCTTATCTGTTCTTGTAATGAACCAACTGCTGATGGAGCTATAATCCATCTTACACCTATTGATCTTAGAGCCCAAATATTAGCTTTGTAAGGGATTTCAGAAGGATTTAATCTATGTGTTCTGCCATGTCTAGGTATGAACGCTATCTCTAGATTTCCAAGATTATATACTTTTATTGAATCAGAAGGTTTACCATAGGGAGTATTGATTTCTAGTTCTCTTAAGTACTCTATTTGATCCATTGAATAAAATCCACTCCCACCAATCACTCCTAATCTTGATTTTTCAATTGGTAATAAATGTTCTTTATTCATAGTGATGTAAATGACTTTTAATCATCTAGTACTAATTGGAGGAGGACATTCAAATGTTCTTTTATTGAACAAATGGTTAATGTTTCCGAAATTAATGCCAGAAATTCCTGTTTCAATTATATCTAGAGATTCTCATTTGGTTTATTCGGCGATATTTCCGTCGGTACTTTCAAAATCAATCACTTTAGAAGAGAGTTTAATTGATATAAAATCTTTAGCAACAAATGCAAAAGTATCTTTTATAGAAGAAGAAGTAAAGGATATTGATTTCAATTTAAGGGAAATTGTTTTAAGTAATAGACCTTCAATTAATTATTCGAAGTTAGTGCTTAATTATGGAAGTCAAACAATAATTCCAAAAGAATTTGAGCCACTAGTTAAAAATCGAAATGCTTTTTCAATTAAACCTTTTTTAAGGGCGTATGACTCAATACAAAAAGAGGACATTTTTGATTCAGTTAATGAACTTCCATTTGTAATTGTTGGGAGTGGTCTTGCTGCAATTGAAGTATCATATGCTTTGAGAAAAAGATGGAGAGAAAGACCTTTAAAACTATTATGTGATTCAAGAAAAATTAATAATACAATTCTAAAAAGTTTACGGAATTCCAATATTGATTTAGTTGAAAAACTTAATTTCGAGTATGGAAAGATTCTTTTATGTACTGGAAATACATCTCCTTCATGGGCACAAAAAAAATTATTAGATTCGGATTCGCATGGCAGAATGATTACAAATCAGAATTTGCAGTTGAAAAGTTTTTCTGGAATTTTTGCTGCGGGTGATTGCGCAGTTGTAAATTCAGCAAGAAGACCAGCATCAGGAGTTTTTGCAGTGAAAGTTGTAAATACATTAGTCCAAAATTTAAAAAAGGATGTAGAAGGGGGATCATTAAAAAAGTGGTTTCCTCAAAGGATCGGATTGCAAATAGTTAATACATTTCCAAGCCATCATTCAAAGGCTTTTGCTATTTATCACAATTTTGTTTTTGGCCCTTCTTTTATTTTTTGGATTTTGAAGCATAAAATTGATGTCAACTTTATTAAAAAGTTCAGATTAAAAAAGCTAAATATGAAAAGTAGTGAAAAAAATATTTCATTGAATGATTGCAGAGGATGTGCAGCTAAAATTCCTCAGCTAATTTTGAATAAATCATTAATAAATTGTAATTTAAATTCTTTTGCCTCATCACCTGAAGATTCAGTTGAGATATATCAAAATGGTCAAGATATTATCTTGCAAAGTGTAGATGGATTTCCTGCTTTGATAAGTGATCCTTGGCTTAATGCGAAAATTACTACTTTGCATGCTTGCTCAGATTTGTGGGCATGCGGAGCAAAACTTACATCCGCGCAGGCTTTAATCTCATTACCAAAAGTTGAAAGGGAATTTCAGAGTTACCTCTTTTCTCAATCCCTTCAGGGTATTAAATCAACAGTTGAGGATCATGGAGGTGAATTACTTGGAGGGCATACTTTCGAGGCAAGAAGTTTAGTAAATAAACCTTATTCATTAGGAATAGATATTTCTTTAACTGTCCAAGGCATTTTAAAAAATGGGGCAAAACCATGGCTTAAATCTGGAATGAATGATGGAGATATTCTTATGATGTCTAGACCTCTCGGCGTTGGTATTTACTTTGCTGGTCAAATGCAAAATATTAATATGCTAGGTAGTTCTTCTGAAGTGATTAATAATTTAGCAAAGAGTCAGCAATATTTGATTGATGAAATTTATCTTTTTCAAAATCAATTCAAAGAATCATTAGTCAATGCGGCTACTGACATTACTGGATATGGATTTATTGGACATCTTAAAGAAATGGTTGAATCATCTAATTTATATAGGCAAAGCAATAATCTTGAGCCACTAAAAGTATTATTAGATTTATTTGCATTTAAAGCTTATCCTGGAGTATTTGATTTAATAAGAAAAGATGTTAAAAGTACTTTCTTTGAATCTAATAAAGAAATTTTTGACAAAATTTATAAAGTAAATAAGCAAAAAAGAATAATTAATTTTTTAGACGAAAACTCATTAGATCAAGAGACTTTTAATGAGAGAATATCATTACTTTTAGATCCTCAAACATGTGGACCCTTGTTGATTAGTTGCAATCGTAAATATGAAAATGTTCTAAAGGATAAATGGTACAAGGTTGGACAGGTTGTAAAAATGTAATTAATTTCTATTTAATTTGTCAATTTCCAAATATCTTAATCTTTTGATTTCCTTTCCCATCTCCTTCCCTGGGTCCCATCCTTCTTTTTTTAATGTTTCTCCATCTTTTTTTGATTTGATGAATTTATAAATAAATAACCACTTAAACAATTTACGCCAGTATGGTACTCCATCACAAATTAATAATTTGACTGTCTCATCGTTAAGGTTTCTTTCCTCAATAAATTCTGTCCAACTTGATGGAGAAAAATGATTGAAATTTTTTTGTTTTGTATTTAATATCTTTTTGATATTTATATAATCTTCTAATATTTTTATTTCACTATTATTTACCAAAAATCTTTGACATGCTTTTTCTAAATCCTCTGAATCTTTTAATAAATAAAGCATATGATTTCCCTTTAACTTCTTAATCCAATTTAGTCCTCTTAAAAATCTTTTATCGACTTTAATATTTTCATTTAAGATTGAGATAATTTCCCATTTATGAATTATCGAAATTACATTAGTCAAATTGTCGTGTTTGTATATTTCAGCTAGTTCCATCCTTATTCGTATGCCTAGTGCAGGAGGGTAAGTCATTTTTTGATGAGTTTCTGAACTTTCCCATGGCCATTGTCTAACTGTTTCTTGAGATTGTTTGAGGGAATTATTTGAAATATTGAAATCTAACCTTGAAGCATATTTTGCACATCTTATTAATCTACTTGGATCATCTGAAATACTATTACTGTGAAGTAAGTTCAATCTTTTACTTTTTATATCAGAAATTCCTCCATAAAGATCATAGATTTTCCTTGTCGAGACATCGAAGGCTATTGAATTTATAGTGAAATCTCTCCTCTTCAGATCCTCCACAATAGTACTTTTATTTACTACGGGATTTAAGCCTGGAGCAGAATAAATTTCTTTTCTTGCAGAAGCAATATCAATTTTATAGTCATTAATATTTATTTCTACAGTGTTGTATAAATTAAATTCCTTGATTAAACATAAATCTACATTTACGATATTCTTTTTTATAAATTTTGCAAGAGAAATAGAAGATCCTTCAATAACAAGATCAATATCTACAGGTTTAGAAAACGATTTTTTGTGGAATTTACTAATTAATAAATCTCTTAAATAACCGCCAACAAAAGCTACTTTAGTATTGTTATTAGATTCTATGTATTTAGTAATTAGGTTATATAGATTAAATGGAGTTTTGATTAATTCCCCTTGGATGTAATCAGAGATATCGTTCATGAGTTTTAACTTACATAACGAATTGGAGCTAATCTGGGATCTAGAATTTTACTTCCTTTATCTCCAAATTTTACTGCTAAAGATATTTTTTCCCCACTCCCGAAAATGTGTATGATTTCACCTTTCCCAAACTTTGAGTGAATTAACATATCTCCAACTATCCAGCTTTTTCCTTTACTGGGACCTGAATATAATTTCCTTACTGCATTTATTGGTTTGTTAACAAATTCATTTGGATTGTTTCGATCCACTCTTGTTAAACGATCAAGATGCCAATCTCTTCTAATTGAAGCACCACCAGTTTGTGGTAATTCGCCATCCATTAAATCTTCAGGTATTTCCGAAAGAAATATTGAAGGAATTGTTGCTTCACGCATTCCACCCCATAATCTTCTTTCTCTGGCATGACTTAAGAAAACTCTTTCTTTAGCTCTTGTAATACCTACATAGCATAATCTTCTTTCCTCTTCAAGAAGTGAGGGAGTATCTATTGATCTATGGCTAGGGAAGAGACCTTGTTCCAGCCCAGTGATAAAAACATTTTGAAATTCTAAACCTTTACTATTATGGAGAGTCATGAGAGTTACAGAGTTAGGATTATTTTTCTTCGTATCATTATCAGTTGTTAAGGCTGCTGTAGAAAGAAATCCCTCTACATCTCCATTTTCTGTTTCTTCTTCATATTGAGTAGCTGCATTAATTAGTTCTTGTAGGTTATTTCTTCTATCTTCAGATTCTTCAGTCCCACTAGAAAGCAAGTCACTTAAATAACCACTTTTTTCTAATATAAGTTGTAGTAGTTGAGCAGGACCTGAATTATCTAGGTAACACAGTAGATCATTCATAACTTCAGTAAATTTATTAATTCCTTTTGATGATCGGCCTATTGTTTCTTGAAGACTTTGCTTATCATTAAGAACCTCCCATAATGGGATATTTAACCTATTAGATAGTTCATTAAGTTTTTGAATAGTAGTCTTACCAATCCCTCTTCTAGGAACATTTATGATTCGTAAAAGACTAACGTTATCTGAAGAATTAACCAGAACTTTCAGATATGCTATTGCATCTTTAATTTCTCTTCTATCATAAAAACGCAATCCTCCAAAAATTGTATAAGGAATGCGCCACCTTACAAGAGATTCTTCTAATACTCTAGACTGAGCTCGAGTTCGATATAAAATCGCAAAATTTTTCCAAATTGGGTTTTGATTATAGTTATTGAGTGATTTTATTTTATTGGTAATTGCTTCTGCCTCGGAAATTTCATCATCACAGTTTAGTAACGTTAAAAGTTCCCCTTTTTCTTTAGTAGCCTTTAAAACTTTGTCAATTCTTTCGGAGTTGTTTGCAATTAGTGAATTTGCAGCATCAAGGATATTAGAAGATGACCTATAATTTTCTTCTAATTTAATTAAAGATAATTTTGTATCATCGTTGATTGAAGTTTTAAAATCTTCTTGAAAACCAATTAAAATTCTGAAGTCAGCTGCTCTGAAACTATAAATACTTTGATCAGCATCCCCAACTACAAAAATTGAACGATCTTCCCAATTGAAGAACTTTTTTGGTTCAGTATTTCCAGCCGTAATTAATTTAATAAGTTCATATTGTGTTCTATTCGTATCTTGATATTCGTCAACTAAAATATGTTTAAATCTTTTGTGCCAGTAATCTCTGACTATATCATTTTGCCTCAATAAGAAAACAGGCAAAAGTAGAAGATCATCAAAGTCTAAAGAATTATTTTTTGAGAGCGAAATCCTATATCTTTTGTAGGCTTCTGCAACTGTTTTGTCAAAATTATTATCTGCTTTTTCTAAAAGATCATTAGAAGTTAAGCATTGATTTTTAGCATTACTTATTAATCTTTTAATCTTTTTGGGATCATATCTTTTTGGGTCAAGATTCATATCTTGACTGATAATTTCTTTTACTAATGTTTGAGAATCTGTCTCATCATAAATTGAAAATTGCCTTGTCCATTTTAGCCCTTCTGGATCAGTATATTTTTCAATATCGTATCTCAGAAGTCTTGAAAATAAAGAATGGAAAGTACCGATCCAAAGGTTCTGAAGACTCTCTTGGTAAACATTTGTTCTTAATTGATTTTGATCAATTTCTTTCAGAGTTGTCCAAGGCTGACCAAATTGATTGAAAGCTAATTCTTGGGCTAGAAGAACCTCTAATCTTGCTTTCATTTCTTTAGCAGCTTTGTTGGTAAAAGTGACTGCGAGAATGTTATAGGGATCTATGGAGTTATTTTCAATAAGATTTGCAATTCTGTGTGTAAGAGCCTTAGTTTTTCCACTTCCTGCACCTGCCACAACTAATAGTGGCCCATAAACATGTTTTACTGCTTGAAGTTGCTCATTATTTAAAGATTTAAAAAGAAAATTGTTGGTATGAGACACTTTTGGAAGTTTTTTCAAAAATTAGACTTTACTATGAGGTTCAGATTCCGTTTCTAGGTCTTTTAACGCTTTTTTTAAATTTATAAGTTCATTATTATTATTAATTATTTCTTCAAATTTATTTTGAGGCATCTTTAATTTAATACTTCGGTCAAGAATTTCTTTTTCCAATCTTTTTTTATATGTGGAAATAAGTTTCTTTGATATTTTTAAATCTTGTTGATCCAAAACTTTATTAAAGACTTATGATCATATTAGCGGAAAAAAATTTTTTTATTTGAATTATTTCAACCATCACATTGGAATAAAGTTATTAATTAAGAAGCGTTGCGTTAATTTTGAAATTGTATTGTTTTTACTAGCTTTGTACTATTCTAAAATTCGAACTTTAAATTTTTTACTTTAGAAATGTCAGTTTCAAATAATAACCAACTATTGTCCTCTGATATTAAATTAAATGATTTAAGCAATATAAAAGAGTTTATTAATAGTGCAAACTCAAGATTAGATTCAATAAACTCAATAACCAATAATTCGCATGCAATTGCAGCAGATGCTGTTACAGCTATGATTTGTGAAAATCAAGATTCAGTTAATTCAAAAATATCTTTAAATACAACTAACAAAATGTCCGTTTGTTTAAGAGATGGAGAAATAATCCTAAGGATTGTTGCTTATCTTTTAATTTCTAATGACGAATCAGTTTTAGAAAAAAGTTGTCTGAAGGATCTTAAAAATACTTATCTTGCTCTTGGGGTGCCTTTAAGAAATGCAAGAAGGGTTATTGAATTAATGCGAGATGCAACAATCTCTGATTTAAATTCTACAGTTAATAATATGCAGGGAAACAAAGGCTTCCTTCCTGATTTAATTTCTGAAACAGAGTTTCAATTTGAAAGGATAATTAATCTTTTAAACTAGCTAAATTTCTTATTTCAGAAGTATGGGAAGTCTGTATTATTGAGTTATTTTCAAGATTTCTAATAGTAGAAAATCTGGATCTTATGTGAGTGGATAAAAAGGAAATTCTTTCTTCAGAAACTGTTGATTTGTAAAAAGTTTTAATATGTAAATTATTTTGCTCATCAACGAAATAATTTGATGATGAAATAAAAGATTCTGTATAACCTTTATTTCGTAAAACAATTCCTGAATTTTCATCATTGGGTAAAAATATCATAATTGTTTCATCTCCCTTACTCATATCATCATCCCAATCACTAATAGCTTGCCATTTTATAGAAATAGCTATGCTCTCTAGGTTTAAACTTAGTTTGTAATTTTTAAAAATTTCAACGACTTTTTTATTTTTTTTGTTGATATGTTTTATATATATTTTACTAGTTGTGTTTTCAAATTCCTGAAAAGCTAAAGTGTGAGTACTTCTAATAGATTTCCACTCTCCTATACTTTTATCAATGAATTGATTAATTATTGTTAGATTCTTCGTCAAGTTTATCTTCTACGGAATGATTTTCTGCTTTTTGTATCATTCTTACCATTGAATCAACCATTAATCTCTTTGCAGAAGTTACTTTTAATCCGGAAGGAGTAGTTGATATTTGTTCTCCAGGGCGATCATATGAAGTTGGTCTGAATGGAGTCATCTAATAACTTTAAAAATTAATCGATTTCTATTTTTGCATGAATTATTATTTATATAGTTATTGTTTGCGAAAATGTCATATCTTTCTTCTTTGATTAATGATTTATCAACTGTTTTGTTATTTAGGCATTTTATTTTTTGCCAATCCTGAAATAGTCGCTAAAGCAAACATTCCCAATAGAGCAATCCCTAAAAATAATCCTGCTCCCTGGCTAACTCCAGCTCCCACTGCTACAAGTATAGAGTCACTGATTAGAAGACTTATTAATAATGCTGGAGTAAATATTTTCCAGCGAGTTCCTCCAATACCAATTGCGTAGCTTAGAAAATCAAAAAGGCCAGTCATTAGAAGACCTGTCATAAGAAAGAAATTTTCTTCTAACTGGTTTTGATTAAAACTTTCAATCTTTTTCATTGCTTTAGGCCCCACTAAATTACGTACAGGAACCCGACCATAATTTCTTGCAATAAAGAAGGCAGCTTGGCAAAAAACGATATCAGAAAAGATTATTGTTATGTAACCTTTTTGAAATCCTAGTAATGAACCAGCTAGCAGAGAATAAGCTGAACTTGGAAGGGCAGGTAAAATAATACTTACTCCTCTAAGTATGAATATTCCAAAGGGAGCCCAAATTCCCATACTTTCTATTTTGTTCCTTAGAGGTTCAATCCCATAATTTTGGATTAAATAAATCAATACAACAAATATTGCAATGAAAAAAACTACTGAGACAAATTTCTGTATTTTATTCATTATTTTTCTAATAAATTTATTGGAAGTAAATTCTTAATTTAATATTTGATTCTATCTATAATAGAAATACTAATCAATAAAAATTTTTACAAATTTTTAATCTTATATTTCCCCCAATAAAAGATTTTTGTATTCCATAAGTAGTCATGATTGATTCTAATGAATAAAGTCAATTCAATACATTTTAGAAATATCATTTATTTATTCCTTTCGATTATTGTTTCTTTATGTATTTCAATAAAAAAATCAGATGCTTTGCTTCATGAATGGGTTGGAGTCCCTAAAAGTGAATATGGAGAACAGTTATGGGACAGGCAAAGTATAAAAAGGAACGAAGACGGGTCTGTAAGAATATTGAGTAAATTTATTCCCAAAACAAAAAGTGAAATAACAAAGGATATTCTTTATACAATGGATATAAATTGCTTTGAAAAATCATTCAGAGACGTTGATGTATCTACAGATGAAGTAAATAGTAATTTCAATGACTTCGCTGATTGGCAAGATCCAAATGGAGATAAACTAATTTTGGGTGTGATTAGTCAAGTCTGTAGATTGGAAAACTAAAAAATTCAAATTCTATAAATAAAATAAAAATTAAGTTTCTACATTTATAGAAAATATAAAACCCCTCCATAGAGGGGATTTAAAGGTGCCAGGACCCAGATTTGAACTGGGGACACGGCGATTTTCAGTCGCCTGCTCTACCAACTGAGCTATCCCGGCTCTAACCTATATACTCTAAATTAAGATGTGTAGTTTGTGAAACCCTTTTAATTAAAAATTTTAAATCTTCATCAAATATCCAAAAAAACTTTTATTTTGAGTTAATCGCTAATAAGGCAGTACCAAATGAAGAAGTTTTTTTACATGTAACTATTGGTATATTGATAATTTTTTCTCTTATTTTTCTCCACTGAGGGTTTTTTGACCCTCCACCAATAGTAATAATTTTTTTTGGAAGTGAACCTGTTAGTTCGCCTAGCTTTTCCCATCCTTTCAATTCTATCTTGGCTAGACCCTCGAATAATGCATGTAAATAAAGTGAGTCGCTTACTGGCCTTGGACCAAGTATTGGTTTTAAATTAGAATCATTAACAGGAAATCTCTCTCCTTTACTATTAAGAGGCAAAAGATTTAAAGAAGTGTTTTTCGATGGATTTATTTGTCGACTGAGCTCCTTTATTTCTAAATCAGAGAAGAACTTAGACAAGATACCACATCCTGCGTTTGATGCTCCTCCACATATCCAATCGCCGTTTACTCTATGGGTTGTAATTCCTTGTTTTTTTATCGGGTTATCAATAATTTTCTTAACTACAATAGTTGTTCCTAAAACTGTGATACCATCTTCTTTACCTAGACCGGCAGCTATTACACTTGCATTAGAGTCAGTGGTTCCTGAGGTTAATATTAATTTCTTATTCAAATTAAGTCTCTCTGCTAAATCAAAATTCACTTGTCCAATAATTTTCCCACTTTTTATTATTTGAGGTAGGCATTTTAGCCATGAAGTATCGAGATAACTTTTTGGCCATGATTCTTTTTTTAAATCCCAACCAAGTTTTAGATTATTACCTTCTTCTCCATGAGTCCAATCTTTTAAAAACCAACCAGTGATCCAATCAGATTGATGTCTTAAAAGTATATTTGTCCCATATTTATTAATTAGTTTTAATGCTTTAGCAAGACTACTGTATGGAGTTCGCAGATAATCTTCTCCAGAAGTTAGTGATTCAAGAAGGATTTTATTTTCATTACATGCTTGGTCATAAGATATTGCTTCTCCTATCGGTTCTCCTTGCAAATTTGATGCTGTTAAAGTACCTGAGGTGCCCGAGATGGCCAGTTTATTAAGGTTAATTTTTACCTCAATAGGTAAATTAACTAAAAGATTTTCACAAGAAGTGATCCAAGAATTCGGATTTTTAAAGCTGTATAAATAAGGGACTGAATTTGAATATACTAATTTCTTATGAAGATTAATTATTGATATTCTTGCACCACTAGTTCCAAAATCTAACCCTCCATAAAACTTATCAGGCATAGAAAAAAAATATGTTAAAAAAAGATTTTAGAAGCCTCAGTTAATTGGGCTGCTTTTTCTTCTACATTTTCCCAAGGTAGCTCAAGATCTCTTCTGCCAAAATGTCCGTACGAAGCAGTCTTTCTAAAAAATTTACCTCCCATTTTTTTGGGAAGATTTCTTAAGTTAAATTCTTTTATTATTGCTGCGGGTCTTAAATCAAAGTGCTCTTTAATTAGCTCAGTCAAATTAGCTTGTGAAATAACGCCTGTATCAAAAGTTTCCACGAGAATGGAAATTGGTTTTGCCACTCCAATTGCATAACTTAATTGTACTTCTGCTTTTTTTGCCAATTTTGCCTTAACTATGCTTTTAGCTACATAACGTGCTGCATAAGCTGCTGATCTATCTACTTTTGTGGGATCTTTACCAGAAAATGCTCCTCCTCCGTGTCTTGCATATCCACCATAAGTATCTACAATTATTTTTCTACCAGTTAGCCCCGCATCTCCTTGAGGCCCCCCTACGACAAATTTTCCAGTGGGGTTTACTAGAAATCTTGTCTTGTTAATATTTGGTTTGATTTCTAAATCTTCAGTAGCAGGAATTACAACATGCGTCCATAAATCTTCTTTTATTCTTTGACGAATTTCTTCTTCATTTATTATTCCATCAATCTCAGGATTATGTTGAGTTGAAATCAAAATCGTGTTAATTGAGACTGGTAACCCTTTTTCGTAATCAATACTTACTTGAGTTTTACCATCAGGTAGTAGATAATCAAGGATTTCTTCATGCCTCACTTTGGCAAGTTGAATGGCTAATCTATGTGCCAAGCTAATCGGTAAGGGCATTAATTCAGGTGTCTCATCGCATGCATAGCCAAACATTATGCCTTGGTCACCAGCTCCAGTATTATCTTCCAAATCATCGTTAACATCATCCGCCTCGTTTACTCCTTGAGAAATATCCGGTGATTGTTCGTCAAGTGCTACTAATACAGCACAACTATTTGCGTCAAACCCACCTGCTCTGTAGCCTTCATATCCAATTTCTTTAATTACATTTCTCACAAGTTTTATATAATCGACTTTTGCTTTTGAAGTTATTTCTCCAGTAAGTAAACAAAGACCAGTATTAACGACAGTTTCGCATGCAACTCTGCTTTCTGGATCTTCTGTCAATAAAGCATCTAAAACAGCGTCACTTATTTGATCACATATTTTGTCTGGATGACCTTCAGTAACGGATTCCGAAGTGAAAATGAAATCACTCATTTAAAAATAATTTTGAAATTATTATTTATCCTAAATTAGATGATCGTTACAAATCAATTATTGTAAATTAAATAATACTTATCCAAGAATTATGAGGCTTAAATTCTGATTTTCGTGTACAAAATAAATATGTGAATTTACACTGTTTCAGCTGACGCTGTGGGGATTTCTTCATTATCGTCAGTTTGTTCAAATAACATTTGTTTGTATTTCGCAGCCATTTCTTCAGCTTTACTAAAAACTTTTTGAGGATCCGTTAGCATATCGCCTGGTTCAGGTTCAAGTGCTTTAGTAGATAATGAAATCCGTCCTCTTTCTGAATCAAGGTCAATTATCATAACTTTCATTTGGTCATTCACATTTAAAACATTATGAGGAGTCTCAATATGTTCATGACTAATTTCGGAAATGTGCAATAGACCACTAACTCCACCAATATCAATAAAGGCTCCATAAGGTTTAATACCTTTAACAGAACCAACAACAACTTCTCCTACCTCAAGTCGGTTCATTTTTTTCTCAACCAAAGCTCTTCTATGACTTAGAACTAATCTATTTCTCTCCTCATCAACTTCAAGAAATTTTAAAGGTAAATATTCGCCTTCTAAGTCATCTTTAATTTTTCGAGCACTTATATGAGAGCCCGGAATAAAACCTCTCAAACCTTCCACCCTAACAAGAGCTCCGCCTCTATTTGTTGCAAAAACTTCAGAATATATGGTTGCATCTTCTTTTTGGAGTTGTCTAACCCTTTCCCATGCTCTCTGATACTCAATTCTTCTAATGGAGAGGGCTAATTGGCCATCTTCATTTTCTTCACTCATTATGAAAAATTCTCTGCTTTCTGAAGGTTGTAAAACATCATTAAGTCCTTCAACTCTATTTATTGAAACCTCCTGAACAGGCATAAAAGCAGCTGTTTTTGCCCCTATATCTATCATGGCGCCTTTAGGCTCTAGAGCAAAAACGGTACCTTTAACTAGATCTCCAGGCTTAAAGTTATAGTCATATTTACCTAAAAGTGATGCAAATTCTTCTTGCGTGAATCCTGCATTATCAAAATCGATATTTGTTCTGCTAGAGGAAGAATCTGCTGAAGGGATATCGCTCTTATCGAATGATAAATCTTCCTGATTTTGAGGTGCTGAATCATGGTCTAATTCAGATGAATTTTTAATTTCTTGATCTTCAGAAAGTTCTTTAATAGTTTGAGAAGAATTTTCGTTCATTTTTTGTATCGCAGACTACCTGAGGTAGTTAGAAAGGGATGCTACTAGCCTGCAAACCAATAGCAAAGAGCATTTGTGATATGTATTCTACACTTTAGGATGCTGAATTTTATGAAATTGAAGCTAATTGGTTTTTTGAACTTCCTTTTAGAGATTCAAGAGTAGAAATAAAATCTTTTACTCCATTAAATTTTCTGTAAACCGAGGCGTACCTTATGTAGGCGACTTCGTTTTCTTTCCTAAGATTTTTAAGTATTAATTCTCCGATTTGTGAAGATTTAATATCTTTATTAGAGTCTTGAACTATTTGTGATTCAATTCCATCTACGAAATTAATAATTGCTTCACTACTGAAGTTAGTCTTTTCACAAGCTCTTGATATACCAGTAAATAATTTTTGTTTATCAAACAGTTCTCTGCTACCGTCTTTCTTTATAACTGAAACTGGCATTGATTCCACTCTTTCATAAGTTGTAAATCTAAAGCTGCAATTTAAGCACTCTCTTCTTCTTCGTACGCTTTTACCACTATCCGCAGATCTTGATTCCAAAACTCTGCTATCTGTGTTTTGACAGGTTGGACACTGCATGTGGTGAAATAAGCTGCGCTTTAACTCTAATAGTAGAGTAATACTTGAAATATGGAAAGTAAAAAAAAACCTCTTGTTAAAGAGGTTTTTTTTCTGAGTTCATTTTCTATCGAATTTAGGTGGATCTCTAAAGGCGACAGCAAAGAATAATGTAACAACTGCGAGAGTTAGAATAAGAACGTAAGCAAAAGCTTCCATAAGATTAAGTAAATAAGTTTAGTTTAAACCCTTCCTGGGATTCTTCTTGTGGTTTCGTCACCAAGTTTCTTGAATAAACCAAATTCAACTTGGTCTCCAATCTCAGCATCAATACCAGCAAAGGAATTTCTGTAAAGAGTTCTTGAAGCATGCCACCAGTGGCCGAACAAGAATAGCAATCCGAAACATAAATGTGCATATGTAAACCATGCTCTAGGTGAGCTTCGGAATACACCGTCAGATTTATAGGTATCTCTATCAAACTTGAATGCTTCTCCAAGTTGAGCCTTTCTAGCTAATCTTTTAACTACTGCAGGATCTGTAAATGTTTGTCCATCTAGGTCACCTCCATAGATAGTAGCAGTGATACCAGTCTGTTCAAATGAATACTTTGCTTCAGCTCTCCTAAATGGAATATCTGCCCTTACATTACCTTCTTTGTCTTCAAGAATGACAGGGAAGTTCTCAAAGAAATTAGGTATTCTTCTTACTTCTAATTCGTTACCTTCCTTGTCCTGAAAGGCAATGTGACCTTGCCAACCAGTTGGTAATCCATCACCATTTACAAGAGCGCCAACTCTAAATAGTCCTCCTTTGGCTGGACTATTCCCAACATAATCGTAGAAGGCTAGTTTTTCTGGAATTGATGCATATGCCTCTGATTTAGTGGCACCATCATCTATGGCTGCCTGTACTCTTCTATTAATTTCAGTTTTGAAATAGCCTGAGTCCCATTGATATCTGGTAGGACCAAAAAGCTCTATTGGGGTTGTTGCTGAACCGTACCACATTGTTCCGGAAACAACGAAAGATACGAATAATACAGCGGCTAAAGCGCTAGCTAGGACTCCTTCAAGACTTCCAAGTTTTAGGGCTCTATAAAGTCTTTCTCCAGGTCTATTGGTGATGTGAAAAATACCTCCAATAATGCCCATAAGTCCTGCCGCAATGTGATTCGCTACAATACCTCCTGGATTAAAAGGATTAAATCCTTCTACTCCCCAAGAAGGAGCCACAGGTTCAACATGACCAGTTAAGCCATAAGGGTCAGAAACCCAAATCCCCACATTTGCGCAATGGAAAGCTCCAAAACCAAAACAGGTTAGTCCGGCTAGAAGAAGGTGAATTCCGAAAATTCTTGGTAAATCAAGAGCGGGCTCACCAGTTCTTGAATCTTCCCATAGATCTAAGTCCCAGTAGGTCCAGTGCCAAATGGAGGCCAGCATCAATAGACCACTAAATACTATGTGAGCTGCTGCAACCCCTTCGAAACTCCAGAATCCAGGATCAACTCCAGTAGCCCCCGTAATATCCCATCCATTCCAACTACTTGTGATACCAAGTCTTGCCATGAAAGGCATAACGTACATCCCCTGTCTCCACATTGGATTGAGAACAGCATCAGAAGGATCAAAAATGGCTAATTCATAAAGAGCCATTGAACCGGCCCAGCCGGCTAATAATGCAGTATGCATAAGATGCACAGCAAGTAGTCGACCTGGGTCATTAATAACTACTGTGTGTACTCGATACCAAGGCAATCCCATCGGTTAATTTCTAGTAACTATGCTGTAAAAACAGCTAAACATCACGATAGTAAGGGTTTTTTAGTCTTTGAGGGATTTTTGTAAATAAATTTATTTTCTTGCAAAAATTGGGTAAATCAACTAGCATAACTGGGTTTAGAAGGAATTTTTGGCTAAAAATTGTTAATATTTTGGTCACAATTCTCAAAGTAAAGCGCCAAAATAAAAAAAATAACTAAAAAAATGGCAACTATCAGATTTATTCGTGAGGATTTAGAGGTCCAATGTATTCCGGGTGAAAATTTAAGGGAACTTGTAATGAAAGAGAATTTACAGCTTTATGGATTAAAAGGTTTATTGGGTAATTGTGGAGGTGCGGGACAATGCAGTACTTGTTTTATTTCAGTTGAAGGTGGGAATAAAAATTCTTTGAGCCCTCTTACATCTGTTGAAGAAGAAAAACTCAAAAATAGACCTGAAAATTGGCGTCTTGCATGTCAAACATTGATAAAATCATCTGCCGTAATCTTAACAAAACCTCAATCACCCCCCTCAAATTTGGAAGAATTAAAAAAAATTAGTGAAAACAAAAAATTACCTCGGTAAATTGTTTAAGACTGTTAATCAGTTTATAAAATTTGTTTATTTTTCCACTCTATTACAATTTATACGTCTATAGTCTTAATACCTAATATAGAACTACCAATTAAATGGAAACAACTAACTTTGGATTTGTAGCTAGTCTCTTATTTGTAGGGGTGCCAACAATATTCCTAATAGGTTTATTTATTTCTACACAAGATGGAGAAAAATCAAGCTTCTACTCTGACTCCAGTAAAGGTAGGCTTGGGCCAAAACGCTAATGCTCTAATAAATGCTTTGCATTTCTGTAGAAGAATTTTTATTCTGGAAAAAAAAGCAACTTTCTAAAGGAGGCGATCAATCATCTTTTGCTGTTTTACTTGATTGTATAGGCGGCTTATCGACTAGTGATCTAAACCTAAAAACTATAAATCCTAGGGAAAACTTACATTTAAAAAAAAATTTAGAATTTTTAGAATCTGTTTGGGATGATCATTTACTACGATCTTGCCCAATTCAATATCTTTGTGGAATAACTTTTTGGAGAGACTTAAAATTAAAAGTTACAAACAAAGTACTTATTCCCAGACCAGAAACAGAGCTCATAGTTGATATCGTCTTCAATATATTCCGTGAGAAATCAGAAAAATTATTTTTTGCTGAATTAGGAACTGGATCAGGCGCAATTAGTATTGCTTTGGCGTTGGCTTATCCATTTAGTAAGGGAGTAGCAACTGACATAGAACAAGATGCATTAGAAATAGCCAATAAAAATTTTATAAATTCTTCTAAACAAACAAATTTGAAATTTTATTGTGGAAATTGGTGGTCACCTCTTGAAAGTTTTAAAGAAAAATTAGACCTCGCTATTTCAAACCCGCCATATATTCCCAGAGATACTTATGAAAGATTACCCAAAGAAGTGAAGAATTTCGAACCTAAAGTCGCTTTATTAGGAGGCGAAGATGGTTTAAAACATATTAGGGAAATAATACAAAAAGCCCCATTATTTTTAAAAGAGAAGGGCTGGCTAATTTTAGAGAATCATTTTGATCAAGGTGAAAAAGTAAAACAACTACTTATTAAAAATAAATTTACATCTATAGAAATTATGAAAGATCTCTCAGGTATTGGTAGGTTTACCATTGGAAGATATAAATAAATTATTATATGTTCATAATCTAAATGAATTTAGTAGACTGCAAATCCGCCTTGGAGACTCTTAAAAGTGGTTTACCTATAATTTTCCCAACTGATACATTACCTGCAATTGGATGCTTGCCAAAATTTTCAAATACTATTTATAAGTTTAAAAAAAGAGATAGAGATAAACCCTTAATCCTTATGGGATCAGAATACAAACAATTAATCAATTATGTTCACGAATCAGCTAAAGAAGATTGCGAAAAAATAGCTTCAAAATATTGGCCAGGAGCTCTGACAACGGTTATCCCTGCTTCAGAAAAGCAGACTACAATCCTCACAAGCAATGATTTTACTCTTGGGTTGAGGATTCCAAATTCATATATGGCTCAATCTCTCATGCGAGAAACAGGCCCATTATTAACTTCAAGTGCAAATATTTCAGGTTTTGAAAGTTCAACTACAATTGAAGGCATTGCTCAAGATTTCCCTTCTTTAAAAATTTTGGGCCCTATCCCTTGGGGAAAAACAAGCGGAAAAGCTAGTACTATTATATTTTGGAAGAAGAGTGGAGATTGGAGACTGATTAGAGAAGGAGAAGTATTAGTAAGGGAATTGAATTAATGTTTTTATTATTATTTTTAGTTTTATTAATTCAACTTTTTACTTATTGGATATTTGAACCCCTTGCGTCTTTTTTAGAATATATTCTCGAAATAAGATTATTTCCTATCATTGCGCTGATAACTTTAGTCTTTTTATTTTCAGCAAAGAATATTGAACAGAATTAAATAAATCAAAAATGCCGGCTAACAGATTTGAACTGATGACCTTCGCTTTACAAAAGCGCTGCTCTACCGCTGAGCTAAGCCGGCAATCTCTTAATCTTACAATTAGAGAGGGTCAATTATCAGAATTTTTTTAGCTTTTTTTAATTTATTACTTTTTGATATCTTTATTGGCTTTATCAGTTTTATCAGTTTTATCAGTTTTTTTGAATTTTATTTCTCCTGAAATAGTTCTTTTGATTGGTAAATTGGCAACTAATGCAGTCATTCTATCCTCAGTCTCTAAACTTACTGCTACCTCTTCAAAATCAATTTCAACATATTTAGCAACAACATCAAGAATCTCTTTTCTCATTTTATCTAATAGATCAGTTGTTAAGGAACTCATATCAACTCTGTCATGAGCAAGTACAAGTTGTAATCTTTCTCTAGCTGTATTTGCACTAGACGTTTCTCTGCCTAGTAATTTATTTATAAGATCTCTGAGAGTCATCATTTTAAAAAACCTTTGTTTGCATTAATCTCAAAAATTTATCTTTAAGACTTTTGCCTTCTTTTTTTGGATCGATAATTGGTACATCTTTATTCGTAAGTCTTTGAGAAACATTTAAATAACATTTTTTTGCAGGAGATCTACCATCTGAAAGTGTCAGTGGCTCGCCTCTATTTGTACTTATTATTACCTGTTCATCTTCTAAAACAATACCTAATAAAGGCAAAGAAAGGATCCCTTGAACATCCTCGATAGATAACATTTCTTGACTAGCCATCATGTTAGGGCGAACTCTATTGATTACAAGTTGTATAGGCTCAATATCAGAAGTATTAAGAATCCCTATTACTCTATCCGCATCCCTCACTGCGGATAATTCTGGGTTGGTAACAACAATAGCTTCTTTACAGGCTGCAAGAGCATTCTTAAAGCCATCTTCTACACCAGCTGGACAATCTACTAAGACAAAATCAAATTTCTCACTAAGTAGGTCACTAATTTTTTTCATATCTTCGGGTTTCATCCAATCCAACATCCTTGGATCTCCAGCAGGGAGAAGGGCAAGATTAGGTTCTTTTTTATGTCTAACCAACGCTTGGTCAAGACGACAATTCTTATCTAGAACATCTTGAGCGGTATAAATAATGCGATTTTCTAACCCTAGAAGAAGATCTAAATTTCTTAAGCCAAAATCAGCATCTAATACAGCAGTTGTTGCTCCGCTATTAGCAAGTGCTATGCCTAGGTTTGCAGTTAAAGTTGTTTTACCAACCCCACCTTTTCCTGAACAAATTAATATTGTGCGAGTATTCTTCCCCACGATTTTAAAGATTTTACAAATAATAAGGCCACTTGCAGAAAGTTGAATATTCTAAAGATTAAGTAATTCTTAAATTTATCTAGTTTGAATTAATTTATTGCAAATTATTGATTAATTTTTATTTTCGATTAAGTGCGGTTTGATAATTATTGTTTTTTTATCTATTACCGCAATTTCTGGATAACAATTTTTGGGTTTATCATTTGGTCCAATAGCTATCACATCTGCAATTCTTAACTGTAAAGGGTTTAGATAAAGTGATGCAATGGAGGCATTTTTATTTCCACTTTTTCCTGCGAATGCGATCCCTAGTAATTTGCCCCAAACGTAAATATTTTTCTTAGCAGAAACTATTGCTCCTGGATTAACGTCTCCAATAATACATAGGTTTCCATTTGAAGATAATCTTTCCCCCGATCGTACTGTTCCTTTGTGAAGAATATCGACTTTCTTTTTTGAACTGATTAACAGTAACTTATTTTTAATCTCTTGCTCTTTTATAAAAGCTGAATTTATTTTTAAAGACTTTCCACTTAGTATTGTATTTCTATTATTTGAGTAAATGCACAAGGAACAAATATTAAATTGATTAAAATGATTTTTTAATTTTGATAATTGATGAGAACTTATTGACTCATTGATTGCGAAAATTTTTGCTTCTAAAGGTTCCTTGATGGAAGAAAATCTCTTGAAAGTTTCATGGATATTATCTAAATCTAACAAAGAAAAAATTTCTGAATATTTACTTTTTGTGTTTTTTAAAACGATTTCCATTGAATTAAATCTAGGGATTGTTTTTTATTAATGAAATTTCATTCTTAATTTCATTTTTAATCATATCTGGATAAATAATATAAGAGCTTTCCTCAGATCTCATTAAAGTTTTTATTAATGAAGAACTATTTTCTAAGGCGCTTTGACAAGTACCGTCCCATATTTTTAGTGCATTGTTAGATTCAAAACCTTTAAAAGATCTTTCCTTAATCCCGCAAAATGTTTCTGAATCATAACCATTCTTTTCACATAATTTTGAGGCAAAAGCAAGGATTTTTAATCTATTCAATTTACTTAAAAAACTTATATCTGATGCCTTTAATAGATCTCTGTCAATAAACATTTTGCATAGTGTAGAAAGTGGTTCAAAAGATTCATCTTTCCATCTAATCAAATGATAATAAAAGGTTATATCATCATTTCTTATGAAATCATCAAAATCAACCTTTGAAGGTGAAAAAATCCACTTATTTAGAGAATTATCTATCCAAATATTCTTTTCGTAATTATGTTTTATTGTGTGCAATATTTTTTCCAGAATCCATGTTGATATTTCGTTTATCCTGTGATTGTAGATTGTTCTATACATCAAGTTTCTAAGCACAAGGAAATGCTCTATCGCGATCACTCCTTTTGGTTTGATTCCTATATTCCCATCAGGAGAAAAGGTAAGAGCTGAGATTATTCTCTCTAAGTCCACCAAGCCATAATTAGTACCTGTATTGTAACTATCTCGTAAAAGATAATCGAGACGATCGCAATCTATCTCACTACTTATCAAGGTTTTTAAAGGTTTTGAAAATAGTTGTTTTGATTGAAATAATTCACCAATTTTTCTGGGTAAATCGTTGTCATACTTTTTGAGGATTGAATTTATTGGAGAATAATTTGTAACTAAGTTTTCAGACCATTGTTCGTGATCATGCTTGAATATTGTTTCACTGGTATGGCTTAAAGGTCCATGTCCTAAATCATGTAGTAGAGCTGCTCCATAAAGAACAAATTTATTTTCACAAAATGAAGATTTACTTTCAATTAATCTCTTAAAAATTTTTCTAGCTATACAAAAAACACCAATAGAGTGAGTAAATCTACTCGATTCTGCACCATGAAAAAGTAATGATGCCGCTCCAAGTTGTTTTATTCTTCTTAATCTTTGAAAAGCAACTGTATCAATTAATTCCATAATCATCAATTCTTCTGGCTTCCCTGCATCAAATACTATTTCTTTATGAATTGGGTCATGAAAAATTCTTTTAATACTCATATTTTTAAGATTTTTTATTTTAATTTCTAGCCATTTAAAGATTTAATTTCTTCATTATCTAATTCAATTGTTTGAAATGAAACTGCTTCTTTTTCTAGAAGAGACCCCAGAAATAATTCTGCATTCCTCACCCATTTATCGTCAGTACTTCCATAATCATTTGCATCCGGCAGATCAAGTAATTTGTCAGGAGTCATACCTTGTCCTTGAATATTGTTACCTTTTGGGGTTAAATAACTTGCTACTGTTATGGCAATACCACTATCTTCTCCCAAACTTTTTAGGGATTGAATTAAACCTTTCCCATAAGTTTGTTGTCCCATAAGAATTGATCTCTCATTATCTTGTAATGAACCAGCAAGTATTTCACTGGCACTTGCAGTACCTTTATTTACTAAAGTCACCATTGGTCCATCAAAAGACGTCTCTTTTTGAGAAATAATTGCATCTTTGATTCCATTTCTATCTTTTGTCTCGACTACAGGTTTCTCACTTAATAAAGAGTCTGCTACCGCTATACCTGAGCTTACTAGTCCCCCAGAATTATTCCTAAGATCCAAAATCAAGCCTTCAACCTCTTTCTCTTTTAACTCTTGAAGTGCCTCTTCAACTTTTTTAGGTACACTTTCGCTAAATTGAGTGATCCTTAAATATCCTATTGTGTGAGAATCGTCTCTTAATCTTTTCGTTCTAACTGGTCTGAGGTCTACTGATCTCCTTTCTAGATCGACTTCCCTAATTTCTCCTGATTCCGAAGATACTTCAACTAAAACTTTTGACCCTGATTCACCTCTTAACTTAGAGGCAGTACTTGCAAGCCCTAATTTTTCTGATGAGATTCCGTCCACAGTCTCTATATATTCTCCGCTTACTATTCCAGCTTCTTCAGCTGGCGAACCCCCAAGAGTAGAAATAACTTTAACTTTATTGTCATCATCTTCACCTAATTGAAGCCCAACACCATTAATCTCACTCCCAAAATTACTTGATTTCAGAAGTTCATAATCTTTTGGGCGTAAAACTCTTGTGTAGGGATCGTCAAGAGGTCTTAACATGTCTTCAATTGCGGAATAAGCCTCTTCACTTGTTTCAATTTGTTTCTGTAATGTTTTTTGTCTAATTCTTTTCCATTGGATTTCATCAAACTTTTCTGGATCATAAAAACCTTCGTTTACCAAGGTCCAAGCGTCAAGTACTAATTGCCTGCTATCACTGAGAGCATCCACTCTTTCAATCAACAAAAGATTGATTGAAAAAACGATGATCATAGATGCAGTGATCACAGTTTTGAATGTTAAAAGTTTGTTAAAAGATGAATTCATTGGGTTAAGTGTTAACACCAAGTATAAGAATTTTAAGTAAGCTCTTTATATCAAAGCTAATTTTTTTTTGGATGGCGAATTCTTCATCTGTTTATGACTGGTTTCAAGAAAGGCTTGAAATCCAAGACATAACTGACGACGTAACTTCCAAGTACGTACCCCCTCACGTAAATATTTTTTATTGCTTAGGAGGCATAACTTTAGTATGCTTCCTAATTCAATTTGCAACAGGTTTTGCAATGACTTTTTACTATAAGCCAACAGTTACACAAGCTTATAGTTCAGTTAGTTATTTAATGACAGATGTAAGTTTCGGATGGTTAATAAGATCTGTACATAGATGGAGTGCATCAATGATGGTGTTGATGTTAATACTTCATGTCTTTAGGGTTTACCTTACCGGGGGTTTTAAAAGGCCTAGAGAATTAACTTGGGTTACAGGTGTTGTAATGGCAGTCATAACTGTCGCTTTTGGGGTGACAGGATACTCCCTACCATGGGATCAGGTAGGTTACTGGGCAGTAAAGATCGTATCAGGTGTTCCTGCTGCAATACCAGTAATAGGAGACTTTATGGTTGAACTACTTAGAGGTGGAGAAAGTGTTGGACAATCCACCTTAACCAGATTCTACAGTCTTCATACTTTTGTATTGCCATGGTCATTAGCAGTTTTCATGTTGATGCACTTTTTAATGATTCGTAAACAGGGTATTTCAGGTCCCTTATAAACGCTTATACTTAATTCATCAATAGTTCTCCATATGTCTACGTTAAAAAAACCAGATCTATCTGATCCAAAATTGAGAGCAAAGTTAGCTAAAGGTATGGGCCATAACTATTATGGTGAACCAGCTTGGCCAAATGATTTATTGTATATTTTTCCGGTAGTTATCTTAGGTACTATTGCTTGCGTAGTTGGATTAGCAGTTCTTGATCCTGCAATGTTGGGAGATAAAGCTAATCCCTTCGCCACTCCCCTGGAAATACTTCCAGAATGGTATCTCTATCCAGTTTTTCAAATACTTAGAGTTGTTCCTAATAAACTTTTGGGTATCGCACTTCAAACATTAATCCCACTGGGATTGATGATTTTACCGTTTATCGAAAATGTTAATAAATTCTCTAATCCATTTAGAAGACCAATAGCAATGTCTGTTTTCTTATTCGGAACTTTTCTAACAATTTACCTAGGTATTGGGGCATGCTTGCCAATTGATAAATCATTAACCTTGGGACTATTTTAAGCTTAAATTTTAAACATATCTAGATCGTTAGATTTATTTCTCAAAAAATGATTCATTAATAAAAACCCAACAATTGTCCAAGTTTGATACGTTCGTGATTGTTGCCCAACCCAAGTACCTGTAGGTCCATCAAAATATTCTGCCCATTCTTGCTTTGGCAATTGATTTAGTTGACACCAGTACGATTCCTCTATTAAAGATTTCATCTCTTCCATGAGAATCACATCGTCAGAACCATAATGTTTTTGATGCAATAGGACAGCTGTACCAAAAAACCAAAGTAAACTTGGCCAATGACCACCATTATGGTAACTCCAAGGCCAATTTTTTGGATCAGATCCCGTTTTATTTTGCCATTCTTCAACATCCATATGAGGATGACAAATTCTCATAGGCATTTGAGCCATCAAATGTTGTCTGTTATGTAAAACTAATCTAAATAAAGCTCTTTGTTCTTCAGGAGGAAGTACTCCGAACATACATGCTAAAGAATTGCCTAAACTGTAAAATCGAAAGTCAGGCCTTCCTGTCCTTATATTTCCAATTAAGTAACCACCCCTATTCTCTAACCAATCTTGCAGCCATGAGGGAACCACTTGAGGTTGAACGTTAAATTCATTGAAGTGTTGATCATCACCATACTGCTCAGTTGGCCTTCTTCTTAAAATTTGCATTGTTTGGCTGGTAACCCAATAATGTTTTAAAAGAAAACTTCCTAAATCCTTAACCCACTGATTTGTAAGGATAAGTCTTTGGTCTAGAAGTCTACTAACATGATCTGCTCTACTTAATTCCATTAAGTTAATACAACTTTTTAAACATCCATGAAGTAAAACTTCAACTTCTAAAGGTGCTCCCCATACATCCATTGGTCTATCAATCATAAATGCGCAATCTGGAACAAAAAGTACTGGAGTACCCTCAAATGTTGGATGTAGAACTAGATCTAGCAGAAGTTGAATTCCTCTTTGGACGCTTTGACTTTTTCCGAAGGCATAATCACCACTTTTATTGACATAATACCAACATAAAATGGGCCACCATAAACTTGCATCCGCTGAAGTAATCCTCCCTATCGATCTCTGACCATAGTCTCCAATCAACTGTCCATTTTCTTCAACGAAACTAGTAGGAAATACGCCACGTGTTTGGTAATTAGAGCTTTGTAATTCAAGGCATACACTTAGGAACTTTTTGACAATTTCGTACCGTTTTTGGGTAATGAGGTAAATCATTACAGGAACATTGTCTCTTAAAAATATTTCTCCATAATTTAATTTTTTATTTTTTGTTGGGTGTTCCAGTGCAGCAACGCTTCCCACTAATTCGCCTGATATTTCAACCAAAGTCTTTTCGAAGTGTTTTTTTGCATTTGTTACAATTTTTTCTTCATCAGAACTTGGTCTTACTCTTAAATTTTTTTGACTAAATCTTTCTGCCATTTCATTTATAACCCTTTATTTAAGCCTAGTAGTTTTATGAGACTTTGAACAAATAAAAAATTATTAAAAAATTTTTGTATAAAAGGTTGCACATTTACAGTCGGATGGTTTAATATTTTCTTCTGGGCAAAAATATACTTTTTGCATTATTCAAGAAATTACCTCAAATCTTTTTTTTGGTAAATGAATGAATTTTTTGGAGATTTGGTTTCGATCATTATTTTCAACCAGAAGAAGGGTTTACCTTCGAAATGAGTTATTCACTTGTTGCTTAACTCTGCACCTAGAAAATTTAAAAACTTAGGAACTGATGCTTTTATTGCGTCAAGAATAACTAAATTTTTTTAGTTATCTCGAGATGTACATGCAATAAAGGTGTGAGGTCCCGTCAAGAATATAAAAAAATGTCATCATTTGCTAACTTATGGCTTTGATGTAAACGGATCTGAGATCTTGGAAAGTCACTTTAGAAATATTTAATGTGCACTCAATGTAATCCTTAAAATTTAAGGAGGCTGAAACTAAATACAAATACTGAAGTTTTTATTTGGATAAAGCAATTCAAATTGAGTAGATTTATCTACAAAAGGATTTGAACACAACGGAGAGTTTGATCCTGGCTCAGGATGAACGCTGGCGGCGTGCTTAACACATGCAAGTCGAACGAACCTTCGGGTTAGTGGCGGACGGGTGAGTAACGCGTGAGAATCTGCCCTCAGGAGGGGGATAACGGTTGGAAACGACCGCTAATACCCCATATGCCTACTGGTGAAATGAATTTCGCCTGAGGATGAGCTCGCGTCTGATTAGCTAGTTGGTGAGGTAATGGCTCACCAAGGCTTCGATCAGTAGCTGGTCTGAGAGGATGATCAGCCACACTGGGACTGAGACACGGCCCAGACTCCTACGGGAGGCAGCAGTGGGGAATTTTCCGCAATGGGCGAAAGCCTGACGGAGCAACGCCGCGTGAGGGACGAAGGCCTCTGGGCTGTAAACCTCTTTTCTCAAGGAAGAAGATATGACGGTACTTGAGGAATAAGCCACGGCTAATTCCGTGCCAGCAGCCGCGGTAATACGGGAGTGGCAAGCGTTATCCGGAATTATTGGGCGTAAAGCGTCCGCAGGCGGCTTTTCAAGTCTGCTGTTAAAGCGTGGAGCTTAACTCCATCATGGCAGTGGAAACTGAAAGGCTTGAGTATGGTAGGGGCAGAGGGAATTCCCGGTGTAGCGGTGAAATGCGTAGATATCGGGAAGAACACCAGTGGCGAAGGCGCTCTGCTGGGCCATTACTGACGCTCATGGACGAAAGCCAGGGGAGCGAAAGGGATTAGATACCCCTGTAGTCCTGGCCGTAAACGATGAACACTAGGTGTCGGGGGAATCGACCCCTTCGGTGTCGTAGCTAACGCGTTAAGTGTTCCGCCTGGGGAGTACGCACGCAAGTGTGAAACTCAAAGGAATTGACGGGGGCCCGCACAAGCGGTGGAGTATGTGGTTTAATTCGATGCAACGCGAAGAACCTTACCAGGGTTTGACATCCTGCGAACCTCTTAGAAATTTGAGGGTGCCTTCGGGAATGCAGTGACAGGTGGTGCATGGCTGTCGTCAGCTCGTGTCGTGAGATGTTGGGTTAAGTCCCGCAACGAGCGCAACCCACGTTTTTAGTTGCCAGCATTTAGTTGGGCACTCTAGAAAGACCGCCGGTGATAAACCGGAGGAAGGTGTGGATGACGTCAAGTCATCATGCCCCTTACACCCTGGGCTACACACGTACTACAATGCTACGGACAAAGGGCAGCAAACTCGCGAGAGCTAGCAAATCCCATAAACCGTGGCTCAGTTCAGATCGTAGGCTGCAACTCGCCTACGTGAAGTAGGAATCGCTAGTAATCGCAGGTCAGCATACTGCGGTGAATACGTTCCCGGGCCTTGTACACACCGCCCGTCACACCATGGAAGTTGGCCATGCCCGAAGTCGTTACTCCAACCCTTGTGGAGGAGGACGCCGAAGGTGGGGCTAATGACTGGGGTGAAGTCGTAACAAGGTAGCCGTACCGGAAGGTGCGGCTGGATCACCTCCTAACAGGGAGACAACAAAATGTTTAATATTATTTTGTCACCTTAGGTCGATCGGTACCTCACATTCTTAAATTATTAAGAATTTCATTTCCTAAGTTTTTCTAGGTCACACCCATTATTTTTCCTGGGCCATTAGCTCAGGTGGTTAGAGCGCACCCCTGATAAGGGTGAGGTCCCTGGTTCAAGTCCAGGATGGCCCATATCTCTATGTTGGGGGTATAGCTCAGTTGGTAGAGCGCCTGCTTTGCAAGCAGGATGTCAGCGGTTCGAGTCCGCTTACCTCCACTGATTACCACCTCTTCCATATCTAAAGAAAAGGAAATGTTTTGAGTTGTGATCAAAATCTGAACGAATCTAGCTTCCTAATGAAAACATTAAGATGCTGGACTCATTGAATTATTTTCATTGTTTTCAGAGAACCTTGACAACTGCATAGATTATTTTTAAAGACAATTAGCATCTTTAATGATGCAGATTTATTATTTGTGCGAACGCACTAATAACAATTCTATTAAGCTGATGCTTCAATTTTGAAGTTATTGGTCAAGCTACAAAGGGCTCACGGAGGATACCTAGGCACACAGAGGCGATGAAGGACGTGGTTACCTGCGATAAGTCTCGGGGAGTTGGAAGCACACTTTGATCCGGGAATTTCCGAATGGGGCAACCCCATGGACGGCCAACTGAATATATAGGTTGGTACGAGCTAACCCAGCGAACTGAAACATCTTAGTAGCTGGAGGAAGAGAAAGTAAATAACGACTCCCTCAGTAGCGGCGAGCGAACGGGGAACAGCCCAAACCGATAGTCTTGACTGTCGGGGTTGTGGGACAGCAATATGGATCAACAAGTCTAGAAGAAACGTTTGAATGGCGTGCCACAGAGGGTGAAAGCCCCGTAATCGAAAGATAAGTTGACCTAGCTGTATCCCGAGTAGCACGGAGCACGTGGAATTCCGTGTGAATCTGCGAGGACCACCTCGTAAGGCTAAGTACTACTGTGTGACCGATAGTGAAACAGTACCGCGAGGGAAAGGTGAAAAGAACCCCGGGAGGGGAGTGAAATAGAACATGAAACCGTGAGCTTACAAGCAATGGGAGCCCGACTAATCGGGTGACCGTGTGCCTGTTGAAGAATGAGCCGGCGACTTATAGGCACTGGCGGGTTAAACCGGAAATGGTGGAGCCACAGCGAAAGCGAGTCTTAATAGGGCGTTTGTCAGTGTTTATAGACCCGAACCCTGGTGATCTAACCATGGCCAGGATGAAGCTTGGGTGATACCAAGTGGAGGTCCGAACCGACTGAAGTTGAAAATTCAGCGGATGAGCTGTGGTTAGGGGTGAAATGCCAATCGAACCAGGAGCTAGCTGGTTCTCCCCGAAATACGTTGAGGCGTAGCGTCTAGTGCTCCAGCAGGGGGGTAAAGCAACCATTTCGGTGCGGGCTGCGAAAGCGGTACCAAATCGATATGAACTCTGAATACCCTGTGTGTAACTAGGCAGTCAGACTGTGGGGGATAAGCTCCATAGTCAAGAGGGAAACAGCCCAGACCGCCAGCTAAGGTCCCAAAATTAACGCTAAGTGATAAAGGAGGTGGGATTGCCCAGACAACCAGGAGGTTTGCCTAGAAGCAGCCATCCTCAAAGGAGTGCGTAATAGCTCACTGGTCGAGCGATCCTGCGCCGAAAATGAACGGGGCTAAGCGTTATACCGAAGCTGCGGATAAATTTATTTATGGTAGGGGAGCGTTCTATGTAGGGTGAAGCGTTAGCGTAAGCGGACGTGGACAGCATAGAAGTGAGAATGTCGGCTTGAGTAGCGAAAACATGGGTGAGAATCCCATGCCCCGAAACCCTAAGGGTTCCTCCGGCAGGCTCGTCCGCGGAGGGTTAGTCTGGACCTAAGGCGAGGCCGAAAGGCGTAGTCGATGGATAACAGGTCAATATTCCTGTACCAGATGTGTTTTGAGAAGGGGGACGGAGAAGGCTAACCAGGCCAGATGTTGGTTACTGGTTCAAGCGTTCGAGGCTTTGAGAGATGGAGAAAACATCTTGAGCTAAGGCGTGAGTACGAGCTGCTACGGCAGCGAAGTTGGTGATGTCATGCTTCCAAGAAAAGCCCTATACTCGTTAAGACACAAATGCCAGTACCCGAAACCGACACAGGTGGGGTGGTAGAGAATACCGAGGGGCGCGAGATAACTCTCTCTAAGGAACTCGGCAAAATGGCCCCGTAACTTCGGGAGAAGGGGTGCCAGCGAGAGCTGGTCGCAGTGAAGAGGCGCAAGCGACTGTTTACCAAAAACACAGGTCTCCGCTAAGTCGCAAGACGATGTATGGGGGCTGACACCTGCCCAGTGCCGGAAGGTTAAGGAAGCTGGTTAGCTTTTAGTGAAGCTGGCGACTGAAGCCCCGGTGAACGGCGGCCGTAACTATAACGGTCCTAAGGTAGCGAAATTCCTTGTCGGGTAAGTTCCGACCCGCACGAAAGGTGTAACGATTTGCGCGCTGTCTCGGAGAGAGGCTCGGCGAAATAGAATTGTCTGTGAAGATGCGGACTACATACACCCGGACAGAAAGACCCTATGAAGCTTTACTGTAGTTTGATATTGTTCTCGGGCTCTGAATGCGCAGAATAGGTGGGAGACATTGAAATAGTGCTTGTGGGTACTATTGAGTCATCGGTGAGATACCACTCTTTTAGAGCTAGAGTTCTAACGTTTACCCGTTATCCGGGAAGCGGACAGTATCTGATGGGCAGTTTGACTGGGGCGGTCGCCTCCTAAAAGGTAACGGAGGCGCACAAAGGTTCCCTCAGGCTGGTTGGAAATCAGTCGTTGAGTGCAAAAGCAGAAGGGAGCTTGACTGTGAGACCTACAAGTCGAACAGGGACGAAAGTCGGTTTTAGTGATCCGACGGTTCTGCGTGGAAGGGCCGTCGCTCAACGGATAAAAGTTACTCTAGGGATAACAGGCTGATCTCCCCCAAGAGTTCACATCGACGGGGAGGTTTGGCACCTCGATGTCGGCTCATCGCAACCTGGGGCTGAAGTCGGTCCCAAGGGTTGGGCTGTTCGCCCATTAAAGCGGTACGCGAGCTGGGTTCAGAACGTCGTGAGACAGTTCGGTCCATATCCGGTGTATGCGTAGGAATATTGAGAGGATTTCTCCCTAGTACGAGAGGACCGGGAGGAACGCACCTCTGGTGTGCCAGTTATCGTGCCAACGGTAAACGCTGGGTAGCCATGTGCGGAGTGGATAACCGCTGAAAGCATCTAAGTGGGAAGCCCACCTCAAGATGAGTATTGCCATGGCTTAAGCCAGTAAGGTCACGGGAAGAACACCCGTTGATAGGCTCTACGTGGAAGCTTGGTAACAAGTGCAGCGGAGGAGTACTAATAGACCGAGGGCTTGACCAAATAAACTTAATTTATTGTTTTTGATTAATATAATTTTCTATGCAGTTCTCAAGGTTCACACTATCCTGGTGTTCATGGCGATGTGGAACCACTCCGATCCATCTCGAACTCGGTTGTGAAACGCATCAGCGGCGAAAATATTTAGGGGGTAGCCCCTTGAGAAGATAGCTCAATGCCAGGTAAAATATTTAAAGGGTTTACTTTTCTTGAGTAAGCCCTTTTTTATTTTTGGCATTTAGGACACCAATGTGTACTTCTTCCAGTAATTTTTTGCCTTTCAATTAAATTTCCACATTTATGACATTCTTTACCAGTTCTCCTATAGACATTTGTCTGTAAACCAAAATTCCCATTCTCACCCTCCAAGTCTCTAAAGTCACTAAATGTCGTCCCTCCAGACCCTATACTTTTTTTTAATACAGTAACAATAGCTTCTTTAAGCTTTATTATCTCACTCTTCTTTATTGTTTGAGCTTCCCTAAAAGGTGAAATGCCTGCCAAGTATAAACTTTCATCAGCGTAAATATTACCTATACCTGCAACAATGGTTTGATCTAATAAAATAGCTTTTATGGATTTTGTTCTTTTGAAAATAACTTTCTTAAGATAGTTTGCATCAAAGTCTTTAGAAAATGGTTCTGGTCCTAATGAGCCTAATCCTTTGATTATTTTATTGGGCGATAATCCTTGCTTAATCCACCACATTTGGCCAAAACTTCTTACGTCAATGTATCTAAGCTCATGATTATTATTATCGAAAAATCTTATTCTTGTATGTTTACATGGCGGAGTAGAATTATTGATGAATTTGAAATAACCAGTCATTCTTAAATGAACTACAAGAAATCCATTATTTTGAGAATTTTTTAGAGGAAATTGATTATTCTCATTTTGAAATTCTTTTAATTGAGCTATTAAATATTTTCCCCTTCTGTCCCATTTATAAATAAGTGAGTTTTGAAGTCCCCTAATGAATTCTTGTTTATTTGTTGGGAATGCAACAGTTGAATTCCTACAGACTTCTACTTTTTTAATAATAAATTTATTAAGTTTTTTTTCTAAACCTCTGCGAACAGTTTCTACTTCAGGTAATTCAGGCAATTATTTAAGCTTTCTCTAATTCACTTTCGGCGAAATTATTTGTATTTGCTCCACCATCAGTTCCGCTTATCCCAGCATAATTTACTTTATCGAATCTGACTACACAGTTATATTTAATACCTGAGGTATCAACTGAAGCAACTTTACCTATTTCGTTGTACCAATATGATTCTGGTCTTTTTACTCTTACGAGATCTCCTCTTGAAATTGCCATTACTATTAATTTAACTTTTTGTAGAATAACTCATCATTAATATTCTTAGACAAATTATTCACACATATTAATTAAAATTTTTAACAAAAATCATTAATTAAATTATTTTCGAATTCTTCTTTAGCAGGCTTACTTCCCATCCATTTTCTTCCAGGTATTCTTACATCTAATTCATTTTTATCACAATTGATTGAAAGAATCAGTTTTTTATTATCTTGATTTAGTACGTTTAAAACTTTTCTACCTTTAATATCTTTATATGATTTATTTTGAATAATTATAGGACCATAAATTTTTTTATTTAACTCAATTAACTCATTATTTTTTTTATTTTCAGTAGTTTCATAATTTTCTGAATTAATTATGTTCTTTTTTCTTATTATGAGTTTTTGACCAACTTTTATTGAATCAGGATTATTGAGATTATTAATCTCTATCAGATCTATTACTCTTAAATTATATTTGTTTGATAGGTCAGTTAGATTTTCACCAGTTTGAACGATATGATAATTATTTATTAAATCTGATTGTTTTATAAGAGTTTCGGTAGATTGGGAGATAATAAGATTTTGGCCAACAAAAATGTAATTTTCATCTTTTAAGTTATTCAATTTAATAATTAAATCTTTATTTATTGAATAGAATTTTGAAATACTTGATAATGTATCTCCACTTTTTACAATATGAATTTTTTGTATTTCAGTTTTTTCTTCAGAAATTGATTCTTTTCTAGGAATATTCTCAATTTTATTTTTTGGTGAAAAAAACTTTTCTTCTGATTTTATCAATGATTGATTAAAAAAATTTATAAATATGGCAATTACTAAAAATGCAAATTTCATAAAACTCACCATTTATTTAAAGATAATCTTTAAATTTAAAATCGCTAGGTTTTTGAAAACAATTTAAGTAATTTAAACCTGAAAAATAAACTTTAAAAATTTCTTTACTCTTTCGTAGGGAGGATACCGCAGATTTGAATCAAATAAAAAACCCTTAAAAGTAATAGATTTTTGATTTGAAAAATTTCGAAACCCTTCTTCTCCATGAAATTTACCAATACCACTTTGCCCAACGCCTCCAAACGGTAAATTTGGAATAAGGACTGGTAACATCACATCATTTATACAAATTGTTCCTGAGCTGGTTACTTTTGAAATATGATTATGGATTTTTTTATTGCCTCCAAATAAGTAGATTGCTAATGGTTTTGATGTTTGATTAATCTGTTTTAAAGCTGATTCCTTATCATTGATTCCAATTACTGGAAGTAGTGAACTGAATAGTTCTTTTTGCAAGATATCTGTTTCATTTAATTTAGATCTCAAAATTGTAGGAGATATTTTCAACATTTTTTTATTAAAAGTCCCCCCAAATAAAATTCTTTTTTCTTTTTTATATTGCTTTAAAATTTCTACAGTTGATGTAAATTGCTTTTTCTCTAATTTTGATAAGTTTTCGGAGATAATTGGATTATCTCCGTAAAAACTTACTATGGATTTCTTTAATTTTTCTATAAAAATAGTTTCAATTTCTTTATCTACAAAGATATGATTGGGAGCCACGCAGGATTGACCAGAATTAAAAAATTTGCCCCAAACAATTCTTTTAGCAGCCACTTCTAAATTTGCATTTTTGAAAATAATTACAGGATTTGTTCCGCTTAACTCAAGAGTTAATGGAGTTAAGTTTTTTGAAGCTAATTTCATTATAGATTTTCCAGTTTCAGTACTTCCTGTAAAAAATATGTGGTCAAAATTTTGTTCAATTAATTTTATGGATTGTTTATAGTCACCCTCTATTGTCATTAGGACATCTTTTCGGAAATATTTGGAAGTAAGTTTTTTAATAAGTTTTGAAGTCGCAGGACATTTCTCTGATGGTTTTATAACTGCAGTATTTCCTGCTGAGAAAATATTTACCAATGGCTTTAAAACATAAAGTAATGGATAATTATAAGGACCAATAATTAAGACACAACCAAGAGGTTCATAAATAACTTTGGAGAATGATGGAAATAGATAAAAAGGTGTATCAATCTTTTTTGGTCGCATCCAAGAATTGAGTTTCTTTTTTATTAGTGAAATTTCTTCTTTCACTAAAAGGATTTCTGAAAGTCCTTCAATTTCAGATTTACCTAGATCAACAAAAAGTGATTTTATTATTTCTTTTTTATTTTCATCCAAAATTTTAGAAACTATATTGAGATTTTGGATCCGCCATTTTATATCTTCCGTTTTACCGGTGAGAACTGTATTTTTTAATCTATTAATGTCTTCTAAATGAAATTTATCAGAAATCTTCATTTTATTCCTATGAATAGTATTAAATATATCAGAGGATAAATTGTAAATAACTAAGGTTTTTCGCCATTTGAATTAAAGTGAATGATTTATGAGAAATAATCAAATTTATTAATATTGCCTTTAAAATTTCAAATTTTTCTTGGTTAGTATATTTCTATGAGGGAAAATTTTTCAATTAGATTGATATCTATAAATGAAATCCCAGAAGTTACAAACTGGGCAAGGTTAGAAGGATTTTCTCCTGGAATGGATGACGTATCAATTTATAGAAAGACAGATAAACAAGGGGTATGGGTAGCTTGTTTAGACAATAATCCTATAGGTTCTATTGCGTGCATTAAATATAATTCCTCGTATGGTTTTATAGGTTTATTTATCGTTAAAAAAGAATTCCGAAATAATGGATATGGAGTGAGATTATGGAAACATGCTCTAAATTATTTAAAAAATGTTGATTGCATTGGTCTTGAGGCTGCCCCAGATAGATTGAATGATTACGAAAAGTGGGGGTTTAGAAAATCTTCCATTACAAATCGATGGAAATTAAATGGATCTCAAGATTTGCCATTGAGAAATTTCTATAAAGATCAATTTCATACTTTTAAAGTTGTCCCGGGTACTAAAATTTCTTCTGCAGCGGTCTTGATTTATGATGATCAAAGAGAACCTAGTCCTAGACCACATTTTCTAAATGACTGGTTGAAAAATTCTCATGGTAATGTCAGTGCAATTATTGATAATAACGGGATGTGCCATGGATTTGGCAGGATAAGACCTTGTGTATTGGAGGATAATGAGCAAGGCTGGAGAATTGGACCTCTTTTAGCGGATACTCCACCACTTGCTGAATTGTTAATAAGGGAGTTAGTTGGTGATTTAGATGCCCAAATCTTATTGGATTGCTCTAATCTGAATCCATATGCAAATTATCTTTTATCAAGTTTGGGATTTGAGGAAATATCAAAAACTTACAGAATGTATAAAGGCATTCAACCGCCCTGCCCAATGAATCAAGTATACGGACTTGCCTGCTTGGAACTGGGGTAATTCTCTTTGAAACCAGCATTTTATCTTTTGTTTTTGTAATACTTAAGGATGTTTATTTGATTATTTATAAGCTTAACTTTCAGAAGGTTTCAAAATTTTTTCTACAGTATCCGCGTTGATTATAGTGATCTCTCCATTATCAATATTGGCAACTTGAAACAAAGTCCATGAATTTGGATTTCTAGCTCCTCCAATACAGTCGATAACTTGACCGACCCAATAATTTTTATTCTTTTCATTAGTATTTTCGCAATTTTCTTTTTTAATTGCGACATAATCACGAGGCCTAACGAAAAGAAACTCAGGAGTTGCTGAGCTCACAATAAATAGCTAATAGTATATATGTACTATAGTAGGTTATCAGCTTTGTTGCCGAACTTTGAGTTATTTAGCAAACTAGGAGTAATTTAAAAATAAAATGGAATCAACCGAAATTGCTATATTTTCAACATTATTGGGGTTAATTTTAGCTTTAACTGACGCTTATATAGAAAGAAATATTCCTGGATAATATTTCTAATTCATTTCTTAAATTAAATAAGATTTAAGCTGGTCTAAAATGTCGGCACGGTTGGAAACTAATTTTGTAAAAACTAGATATATTAGTCCTCCCATTGCGAGTCTTCCGTTAATTTTCTCTAACTGCTTTAGCCTTTTCAAATAATTAATCTTGTTGTTAGATGAAATTTAAAGGTTATAGAAAATAAAAAAGTATTGATTACTTCAAAATTAAAAAAAAATATAGGAATATATTTTCAAATACGATTAAATTTAAAGCCAAGCTTTTTTCATCTCAAGATAAAGTCTCTCGCTCTCAGCGGAATTAATTTTGCTGTCTGAATAGGATTGTTGCTGTTGCTGTTGTTGCTGCTGAGTTGAATTAGTATTAGGATTTTGGACTTCGCTCATTAGAGGGATTAATTAATTGTGTTTATTCTCTCATATCTAAAGCTTTTTTTGTCAACTTAAATTCTTAAATTTTATTTAAATTTTGTATGTTATTAAGTTACATGTTTTGAGTGAAGTTATTTCGCTACAGTAGTTTTGGCATATAGGAATTTAACTTCCCAATATACAATTCCTAGGAAGATAGCACTTGCAATAATAATTTCAGAAATGGCTAACATTTTATTTTTCGATACTAATTAAATTTTGGTATCAATTTACACCGAATGCAATAGGTACTAATTACATTTAAGATTTTAAAAAATCTTATTTAATAAAATAACGCGTCAAAATAATATAAAATTTTAAGTTAGATACATATTATTTTCGTGGGAAATTTAATAAATTCAACAACTCTTATACCTTTAATACCTTTAGTAACCTCTTTATTTATTTTTATTTTATTATTAAGTTTTAACAGAACACTTAACAGGTTAACAAAACCAGTTACTGCACTGGTTGCTTTATCTTTATTAAGTTCTGCTTTTATAAGTTTATTTGACTATTTTAAGAAAATAGAAGAGGAACTAGCTTTATCTGAATTCCTCAAATTTTTTGAAGAAAAAAATCTAGTTATACATCTAAATTTAGTAAATGAAAAAATTATAATTTTTTTCTCATTAATAATGATATTACTTATTGGAATATCTTTTTATAAATTGCCTAGAAAAAAAGGTTATGTATCGTTGATGATTAGCCTAGGATTAATATCTTCTTCGGTGATGCTCTCAATATTGCTAATAGATTTCTCAGCACTAATCTAAACATTAGTAAGCATTGACAAAGCTTCGTTAAGTTCTTGGACATGATTTAATTCATCTTGAGCAATTTCTTTTATTTTTTTATCATTTGGATTATCTATTAAATATTTGGAATAAGTTTCAAATGCATGTTCTTCGATTTTTATGTTGACATCATAAGCATTAGCTGGAGAGAGGAAATAATAAAAAACCATGATCCAGTAATAGACAAGCACAAGGTGCCTAGCAAAAAATCTATCAATCCAGAACCTATCTCCTCCTCTTTTCTCCATTTCTTTAAGATGCTCAGTTTCGTTAATAGCTTGATAAAAATGCTCTTTCATTAAAATCATTGTTTTCTCATTTTTAATTCCTAGGGATTCTTTAAAATGAAGAACAGAAAGAAATGCAAAATAAGGTGATCTAGCTATAACTTCTAAAACCCAAAATCTTTGTAAAGATCTACCGGAGTATATAAAGTCTAAGATGTTAACTGTACTATTCAAAATCAAAGAATTTAATTTCTTCATATATTTAGTTTTTCTTTAAGTATATTTACTTAGCAGCTCGAGGGCTACAATGTACCGAAGTAATTAACCAAAAATTAATATTTACAATCTAAAAATTGTTATTTCCATTGAAATATTTTTTTTTCATGCATTAATTGGATAGATAAAAAATTTTATATGACAACTACCGAAAAAATTGCAAATGCCAAAAAGAGGATTGATGAATTAGAAAGACTTATTAAATATTGGAATGATTATGACCATGATGAGGCAAAAATAGTAAATTTTACAAGCAAAATTAAAAATAAAGTTGCTTAGATTATGATGATTAAGGCTGATTAGCTTTACCTACTTAAAGTGATTTAACCTCTTTGAGGTTTCGAATATTGTTTAATTAATAAATAGAGCAATTAAACCTATTCTCAAAAACGGTAAGGAAGAAATAATCTAAAAGAAAAATTAATATGAAAACCTTTTCAAAAAAATATTTAGTGCCGATTAAATTTATACCATGGTTTTTTTGGGTAACTATATCTTTTATGAGTATATATTTGTGTAGGATAGCCTGGGTAAATTGAATAATTAATGAATCTAGCTTCTCCTTAGCCAACCAGGAGCACCGCCAAACCAATCTGATATATCATCTTCATTTGGGTTGAAATGATTTTCTTTATCTAATCCATCTATCCCAAATGATTGTATTAGGTAATCAATCCCCCCATCGTTTTTTGTACCATTCCTTCTAAAGCTGTTAGCTTTTTTCAGCCAAAGAGAAATTGTCGAATTATGGCGTGCAAATTTCTCAACATATATCCTTTCTTCTAATGTAATTGATTTATCTTGAGCAATTCTTTTAATTATCCCTTGGATCTTGAGTCTTTTTGCATTACTAATGAGCATTTTTGATTATTTCATTATTCTTTTTATAGGAAGGATTACTAACTATATCTTGTCAATGTTAATTTCAACAAATTAACTATTTTAAGAGGTTTTAAGCAAGAAAAGTCTTAAGACACTAAAAAAAGGGATCAATAAGTTACTTATGATACTTTTATACATTTATCAATCTTATAATTCCTAAAAATTAGATAAAAAAAAACAATCTATTTTTAAAGACACTTCAAAATTAAGAAAAGTCGATACAGTTGTTGCGTAATAGTAAAGATGTACTAATATTAGTACAGATGTATTATTAAGATATGAAATTGATTTCATCTTCTCCTTATGCCCCTTTCAATTCAAAAGAGTGGAATTCTCTAATAAGCAAAAATGTAAAGTTTGAAAATACTCCGATAAAGATTCAAAAAAAATTTTATAGAACTTTTACTCTAAATAAAATTGAAAAAGATAAACTTTTGAAAGAGAAGAGTGAATTGCATCAACAAATGCAACTTGTATTCGGATAGAAAAATATTAACTAACAATCTTTTTATTGAATATTATTTTACGAGATCCAATTTTTTGTTAGATTAGTAGAAATACAAGAAGGATTTAATTTGGCTGTAGATCGAGAACTTTTAAAAGAAGTTACCCAAGAACTTTGGAATACCGTTAAAAAACTAAGACCTGAGATAGATCGGCAAACTCGACTGCAATTAGTTTTAAAGGCCTTATTAACTATTGGAGATTTGCCAGATCAAATGCAAGCTGCCATGGTAGTTGGTGTTTGCGCAGAAATGGATAAGAGTGATATTGATAATGTTGAAACTAATTCACAAACTAAAGATTCAAGCGGAGTTGATACTTCTACAGGCAGAAAAGTAGTTAGAAGAAGTTCAGCTAAATAAACCTTAAACGATCATCCTTTAATTTTCTTTGATTCTTTTTTATTAAGTCTATTGAATAAGTAATATGAAATTACAAGTAAGAGTGGAACGAATATTGAATGCAAAGTCATCATTAATTCTGTTTGGCCCATTCCTATAAGATTTGACTCGTTTGGAAGTTGTTCTGACCAAGTGCCAACTAAATGCCAGGCTTGAGGAATTGATAAGAAAAACATATAAGAGCTATAAGTTAAGTTTATGTTCAGATAAAGATTATCACTATTGAACGTTTTTGCTTTCTTTATTCTTATTTCTTAACTAAGTGTTTGTAGAGTTATAAAAATAAATTGATTCATAAATTTATTTTCTTAAGAAGAGTTTTAAATTCTTTTTTACCAATAATTTTTTCAGCTGCGTAAGCTCCACTTGCTGAAACAGCAGGAATTCCAATACCTGGAAATGTACTTGCACCGCAAGTAAATAAATTTTTCACTGGAGTTTTGCAGCCTGGAAAAAGACCTTGTGCTGCAGATAATGCAGGACCGTAACTACCGCAATAGGTATTGGTGAATTTTTTATGAGTGATTGGGGTTCCTAGCATCTTTAAATCAATCCTTTCATCTATATCAGGGATGAATTTTCGAACTGCAGTAAGGAATATTGAACATCTTTCTTCTTTCAAATTTCTATATTCTAATTCCTTTGGATTTAGGTTTTCCCAAATTTCCCAGGGTTCATTTGCTGGAGTATATCCATGAAGAACATGTTTCCCTTTAGGGGCCATATCTTTATCTAAAACAGAGGGAATTGAAAATACGGCTATATTTCTTTCTGCGGTTATACCTTTTTCCCACTCATCAACATGTATCGCATGTATTGGCAAATCTTCAAGACCATCAGCATCAAAACCTAGATGTATATGAAGGAACGAATCACATTTATTAGGGTGCAAAACTTTTGCATTCCATTTTTTTGAAATTTCATTTGGAATTAACTTCTTTAAATTCCAAATATCAGTATTCGAGACAACAAATTCACTACTATAACTAGAACCATTATTAAGAGTTATACCTGTCGCTAAATTGTTATTGAAGTTAATTGTCTTTACTCTCGAAGAGAGAATTAATTCTCCTCCATTTTTTTTAAATCCATTAATTAAGGCTTTTACGATAGATTCACTACCTCCTTTAGGGTATTCAAGGTATGAATTTGGTTCAAACCATTCGTTAAATAAAGTGGCCATCGCAGCTGTATTTGTATCATGCATTGACATACCACTTATCAAAAAGCTCAATAAATCAACCCAATTTCTGAGAAAAGGATCCTCTAGATGATTATTTACTAAATTCCCAAAGCCCTTATTAATTTTTGGTATTTGCTTGATATTGGGTAAAAATTTTGAGGTTATCTTTATAAGATCTAAGAAATTTATTGATTCGGGAGAAAATGAAAGTAAAGGTATTTCATTTATGATTTGGCTCAGGGGTTTTATTTTTGAAATAAATAATTCCCATTCTTTAACAGATTTCTCACCTCTTAAAGTTTTAATTGTTTGTTTAAAGGGTTCTTCTCCCACATTAAGATTGAAATTACCTTCTGGGACAATTACTCTCCAACCTTTGTATTGAAATAGTTCAACTTCTTCATCAAGCAATTTAAGAATTTGCCCTAAGGGATTAGTTGTCGGCCATTTACCTATTCCACTCCACAATGAAGGACCTGATTCGAAAGTGTAACCTTTTCTATTGAAACTATGTGCAACACCTCCAGGTTCTGTATGTGCTTCACATATAAGTACCTTTTTACCTGATAAAGCGAGAATCGAACCGCAACATAATCCACCTATTCCACTTCCAATTACTACAACATCATAATTATCCATTAAATATTAACTTTACTCTTCTAGTAAAAAACTAATTTGTTTTAGACAAATGTATTAGTTGAAGTTGTAATACTTAGTACAACAGCTAGGAAGAATATGTAAGGAACTGCTTTAAGAGGTATGTATCCTTGACTTTTAGAGATAAAATCCATTGGTTTAGTTACTTTATGTAAACATATTAACGAGATCTTGTTCCTTATGTGTGCCATAAATTTATTTTCTTGGAAATATATTGAAACAAAGAAATCTTTTTGGAGAGATTTTTTAACTAAGAACATTTTTTGTGAAGTTATCTTAGTATTTGTTTCTTAGATTAAAATCTATTATGCAAAACTTTCCTGATATTAATGAGATAAAGCTATTAGAAAAAAATTCTCAAAAAAATTGTAGCGGAATTGTATATGAGGAATTATTAGGAATTTGGAAGTTTAAGTATGTATGGGGAAAGGAGTCAGATGAAATCAAAAAAATACCCAGTTCGATTCTCCAAGTATTGTCGGCAAGACTCGAATTAAAAAGTAAAAATAAAGAGGATCAAATTAATTATGAAATAAAAAATTCAATTAATTTCGGATTGTTAAATATCAGTTTTATAGGTATGGCAGAATTAAAAGGGTCAAGACCTCTATTGGTTTTCTATTTTGAAGAATTGAAAATTAGTATTAGTAGTCTTCCAATATTTAACAAGGAACTAAAAAAACCAGCAGATAAAAAAATGCCTTTTTTCTCACTTGTAGGAATTAGCACAAAAGATAATTGGTTATGTGCTCGAGGCAGGGGCGGAGGGCTTGCAATATGGGTTAAGTCTTAATTTAGTGGTATTCTCCTGGATGATCTACCTTTCTTACGGTAACTTTATCAACTTTTTGTCCATTAAATCTTAAGAGATCATCTCCTGAAAAGTCATAACCTAAGCGTTGACCTATCAGGGCTACATCATCTGCTGTAGAGGATGTAGTAACCTGCTTTTTTAAGTCTTCATCCGATTGCATCTTGATTAAAAATTTTCTTATTTCAGAAAAACTCATTACTAGAACTTGATTGATTGATGTTAAAAAAATTTATAAAATCTTTTTCTTAGTAAGAACAAGATAAATAGATAATTATTATACTATTTTTATGACTTATCTATTCCTCTATATAGTTGGCGTAATTTTAATATGGTGGACATATCGTGTTGGTTGGCTTGAGGCGCTCAAAACAGTAGTTAAAGTTATAGTTCCGTCAGCGCTTATTATTTTATTTAACATTAAAGCCGGAAGATTACTTTTTAAAAGTCCTTTAGTCGGTTTATTAAGCGCTTTGCCTACTTCTATTTTTATTTTTAGAGGTTCATTGCCTTTAGTTAGTTATATAAATAACTGGATAGAAAATAAAATAAACAATTATGATGATTCGGAAGTTATAGATACTGATTCCGTGCCGTTAGATGATTAATTAAATTTAATCAAATCCAAGAAATAATTCTTTGTGTACAACAAGAACATCAAATAGAGTTGTTCTATGAACAGGACTTAATGGGATCTTGTCTATATTCAATGCTTCTGCGCAAATTAGATGAGCATCCCATTTTGTATCATGATCACTTATTTCAATTGACCACTCAATTACTTTTTTGAAATGATCTGGCATCTCCGAACCAATTTTCCTGCAAATTTGACATAGAACTGACAGAAGAGGAGGTTTTGATGGCCTTTTTAAATCTTTAATAAGACTAGGTTGCGTAAAAACACCTGTATAGCGGATGTAATCTATTAATTCATATTCTTCTTTAGTAAGAGCTGCTTTATCTAATGCTCTTTCAAATTCGTCTATGGGGGTTATGGGCCTATCCAAGATATTAGTTGTTGCTGTTTTCTGAATTTATTTTTTCTTGGTTAATTTCATTTTTTTGATTGCTTTCTATAGATTTAGGAGATTCATCTTTATCTTCTTCGTTCATAACTTGATCGATTTCATTTTGAAATTCATTCGACGCTTTTTTAAGACTTTTCAAAGTTTTACCAAGCTGTTTTCCTAATTCTGGAAGCTTTTTTGGACCAAAAATTAAAAGAGCTAAGATAAGTATTACAGTAACTTCAGGCAAACCTACACCAAAAATATTCATAGCTGATAACTATTAAACTAATTAGGAAATCTACTATTAAATATAGTCAAATCATGTGAAAATTTCATTCTCGTAATAGCTTTATTAATATTAAAAAATTTTGAAAAATATTATTGTTATTAATACTCCTTTAAAAAAAACTAACCAAAGTAATTGATAGTCAGTCAATTTGAATTTTTTTTGGTACCAATTTATAAGAGTTTTATGTTTATCTATTAATTTTCTCATTTTTACCGAGATTATTTATTGCTATCACTTATTTTATCTTAATTTCTTTTATTATTGTTTTATAGAAAGCTTAGATTCAACTCAAATTAGATTATTCTATTAAATTTAATTTTTTTCTAAATTAATTTTTTTCTAAATTATTAAAACTATTCGCTGAATATCTACTATCTTAAAAAAATGAAGTACTTATTTGTTGTTTTTTACCTATTTTTTCTAATTTATCCAGCTGAAGCCGTTACCACAAAAATGTTTAAAGTATTGGATACGTGTGCAAGATATCGACTGGGTGAGATTAATGCTAATGAGACTATAGAAAAACTAAAATTAACGAATTCTTCCACTATTCAGCCAAAGGAACTAGTGAAAAAATATTGCTCAGTATTTACTCCAAATGAAAAAATTGAATTTTAATTTTAGCACCATATATTTAATTATTCTTTTTTGAATAATCTTTAGCTTTGTTTCTTATTTCTCTAACTTTTTTAAAATTAGTTATTTTTAAATTAAAAATAACTCCCAAAAAAAGAATAAGAAATAAAAAAATATAAATTATTAATTCCATAATATTGAATTAATAAATTCACCCTAGTTTATTTCAATAATTTTTTAGTATCTTTTAAAACAAAAAAACTGAATTTAATATCAGTTATTTACTTTAAGGCCACAAAAAAAACATATTAACCTCTAATATGGAACTTTATAAGAATTACTGTGCAGATTGGAGATAAAATTCCAGAATTTTCTTTACTGGATCAAAATGGAGTTAAAAGATCAAATAAGGGTTTAAAAAATCCTCTTGTTTTGTTTTTTTATCCAAAAGATGATACGCCGGGGTGCACTATAGAAGTTTGTGGATTTAGAGATAAATATGACTTATTTAAAGTATTAGGTGCACAAGTTTGGGGAGTAAGTAATGGAAGTACTTCAAGTCATTTGGCATTTGCTAATAAAAATAAATTACAATATCCATTACTTTGCGATACGAATGACTCTCTTAGGAAAACTTTTAAAGTTCCTAAAGTATTAGGTTTTATGGATGGTAGGGTAACTTACGTTATTGATCGCAAAGGGACAGTTAGGCATATTTTTAGAGATTTATTGAATGGTCCTGAACACATTAAAGAGGCTATTAGAGTACTTAAGGAAATTCAAAATCAATAAATTATTATTCAAAAAATTTTAGATTAATAAGTTTTGTTTTATTATAGTTCTAGCTTTTTTTAAATATATGAAGAAAATGGGAATGCAGGCTGTTGATCTCGCTATTCAAAATGGAGTGGATCTTGACGGTACTCCAATCCCTCAAAAAATGCTAGATCTTTACAATAAAATTATGGATGAGGAGAATAAAAGACAAAGGAGTGGTGTTAAAAAATCAATGAGAAATAGATGTGTCAAAACGGGTTCTAAGCATTTTGATAAAGAAACATTAAATAAATTATTAATAGACTCGGGATGGGAAGGTCTCAAAGAAAAGGAAATTTTGTTTTTTTATAACTAAAAAAATTTTTTTAAATTATCTTAAAATTTATATATGGTAATTTTACAAAAATTAAAAAACTGAGAACTAACAAAATATTTTTTTTAATGTAATTTTTTGAATCATTTAAACCATCCTTTTTTGTTAGAGGATATAATTTTCTCTTTTTCAGCTTTTGTTTTATTAATTGCTTTTTTGAAAGCCAAGTTGGCTTCTATAACTGTAACTATTGATATGAAAAAAAGACCAGAAATTCCAATTATTTGTTCATTTTGAGAAGGTTCTGAATCACCTTGTAAAAAAATACCTAAAGCGAACCATGCAGTACCAGCAGTGACGGTAAAAAAATAGGGTTTCCATCTTCTTTGATATAAGTAACCCGATCCTAAACCAGGAAGAAAATTTAAAAAAGATGCTACCCACCCTTTTGAAGATGCAAGTATTTCGTCTCTTGAGGGATAAGACATTTATGTTAGGTATTTATTAAATGTGAATTTATATAAGCAAAAGATATTGCTGCACAGATTACCCAACTAAAGGGTAAAAACATTCTTATTTTTTCTTTATTATTATTCATTTTTTAATTATGGAAAATATTTTTAAAATCTGTGGATTTAATAGATAACTTAAAACTAGAAGAATTAAAAAAGACGGGTTTTAACCGTCTTTGAAAAAAGTAATTTCTCTAAAAATAAATTATTTATCTTTTGAGGCTGAGAGTACTTTAAGTTCTTTTTTTACTTCTTTTTCTCTCTCTTCAAGATGTTTTAGTTGAGCTTTAAAAGCATCTTCAAGTCTTACTTTTTGTGTTTTAATTTCATCAAGCTCTTCTTGATGTTGGTTTTTTTTTAACTCCTTCATTTCACTATCGGAAATAACATATACAGGTCGATATGAAGGTGTTTCAAAAAGAATATCAAACATTGAATACATAAGTGACCTTTGAATTAGTACAAATTCAATATCTGATAATTCTATGAAATATGAAAGGATAAATACCGAAGATATTAATACGGCAAATACACCGAATTTCGGTTTACCTAACATAACCGCCCAGTATTTACCGATCGAATTTTAAGGTATGTTTTACAGTATTAAGGAGATGATTCTAAAAATTTAAATCAAAAAGAATTAAAAATGGATTTAAAAATTACTAAAACATTAGTAATCCCATCCAACGAAATCAAGTGGCGATTTTCCAGATCCTCCGGACCTGGAGGGCAAAATGTAAATAAAATTGAAAGCAGAGTAGAGATTATTTTTGATTTGGAAGATTCCAAAGTATTAAATGATTATCAGAAAGAAATTCTGAAAAGAAACTTGAAAAATAAATTAGTAAATAATAGCTTGCGTTTAGCAGTTCAAGAACACAGAAATCAATTATTAAATAGGCAGCTAGCTTTAATGAAATTTAGTTTAATCATAAAAAATGCTTTAAATAAACCATTTAAATTAAGAAAATCTACAAAACCTACCAAAGCATCACAAAAGAAAAGAGTTGAGTTTAAGAAAAAACGTGGCGAATTGAAAAAAAGTAGACAAAAAGAAAAAACATATCAAATATGAATTAACTAAATAAATATTTTCCTCCAAGATTGTAATCAAACATGTGATAAATTTAATTTTATTTTGGTTAATTGAATTCAACTAATGATTTCTGGTTAATTGACTCCAATTTTGTAGGGGTGATTCGTTTCTACAAAGATAAAGATCATTCTGATAATTCTATTGACTATATGTTTATTGAAGAAGGAATTATTATGGGAATTCATGGAGAAAATCCTCCATTAATGAAAACTAGAAAAAAAATTTTTATCGAAGAAGCGAGATTATTATGGCAAAAATTGTTAAATGAAGGTTGGCAAAAAACTAATAAAAAATGGTGAGGAAATTCTACAAAAACTTTTCTTAATTTCAGAAAATAAATGAACCTTTAGGGTACAACCTGGAAATTTTTTCCTTTTGTAAAAATTTCTTTTTTTTGATGTCGTTTTCATATCTTCTCAACATCATTAGATAGTTTGTAAATCCAAAAATTATTAAAAAGACAATAAAACTTATTCCTGCCTCAAAGTTCATTAAATTATTAAGCTTTATTTTAATCTGACAATTACTAATCAAAAATCAATCGGTATTTATATCTAATTAAAAAGTCTAAGGAAATATTTTTTTGATTTTACTGCATAAAAAATACATAATAAAAGTAATATTAAAATTGCACTAAAGCTTCCGATTGGGTTTGGGATATTTTCTGAAAAAGGCCCTGCTAAAAAAGAAGGTGTATTTTCTTTGAATTCTATTAATCCGTTATTTATAAAAAACCAAATCCCCACAAGTCCTCCATGAATTCCTATGCAATTCCATAGGGAACCTTCATCTCTGATTTTTACTAATGATAGAAATATCCCAAGTAAAATAAATCCTAAACGTAATCCAACTATGTTCCAAAAGATTTCATTTGATAAATTATGAACAAAGCTAAAAACCATAGCTTGTAAAGCTATTGAAATTTTTGTATCATATTCAAATTTTAATTCTTCTAGTAACCAACCTCTAAAAATTATTTCCTCAGCTAATCCAACACCTAACCCCAGAACAACTGAATTTAATAATATTATAGGCGAGAATTCACCTATCCAAGAAATATAATTTTTTTGCAATAGTGGTAATAGAATTAGAATTATTAAGACTAAAGCAAATAAAATACCTCTAGAAAAATTGACAAAGTTTTTTAAGAATTTATCTTTAGTTACCCCAAGAAGTACCCAAGCACTTGATTTGTTTCGTTTGATATAAAACCAATATGGCATTAAAAAGATAAAAAGTAAAAAAGTAATAATAGTTCCAATTAAGGATAAATTTTCTTCTTCAAAATTAAACAATAAAAGAGGCTGAGATAAAGCCCATCCAATGCTATAAAGAATTGGAATAAAAAATATAGTGGATAAAAATCTTGGTCTTAAAAGAAAAAAACTTTTAATTAATATCATTAAATTTTTCATTTTAGTTTGAATATTAATTAATCTTAGACTTTGCCTATTATTATTCTAACTACTAGTTCAAAAAGTTTTAGGTTTTTCTTTTTACTATAGTTTATATTTTTTGAAAGATTAGATAAATCTTTATAAAATTGCCGAGTTATTTTATCTTCTATATCACTAGGCCATAGTAAGTCTGAGCCCTCTTCATATTCTTCTTTATATCTTTCTTTGTTCAAATGTTTTTTTATATCGTAATAATTTAAATTTTACTTATTGCAAATGCTTAAAAGTGATGTTTATTAAATTTGTGTATTTATTTAAAATTTATGCTTATTAATCTTTCAACTTTAATTTTTACATTATTATCTCCATTACTTATTTTTGCAGTAATAGTATCGGTTTACTTATTTGATTAGGAAGTATTTAAAAATAAAGATAATTAATTTAAGGGTGTATTATGCCTACTTTTTCTAATGCAAATGATATAACTGCAATTACAGCCATTAGTGTTAAGATCTTGTTTTTTTTGATGAAATCCATTATGCATATTAATGATCTATTTATTAAATTCCTATATAAAATAATAAATAATTAAAATTATTATAACAATTACAATGGAACCCATATATGTAGGAGATTTAATTCCCTCAATAGCTTCCTATAAAAAGATAATTGAAAAATATGATAAAGGTATAAAAGAAGGAGAATTTTATGAAGAACCTAATGGCGGAGATTTTAATTACCCTGATTGGTGAACATGCTTACTACAAAAATAACTTTTGCCTTGGCAGATTGGATTAGAGAGTGGCGTAATTGCCGTCATAAGAATCCTTCTATTGATGAGTGTGTAAAATTTGTTCAGTGGAAATTAGAAGATTATAAACTTTCTGATAGTGATAAAAGAATAATTGAATCTATTTTGCTCTATGAATCTGAATAAACAAGTGATTATAAACTTTAATTTTTGTATTTATCAATAAAAAACAAAGGGTCACTATAATTTTCTTATAAATTAAGAAAAAAGTAAATCAGCATATTTACGGATTTACTGAAAATATAAAAAGGAGTAATTTATAAATGTTGAGTTCGGAGGCAATCTAAATGATTGATAGTCCGCCTGAAATTTAGCAAATTCCAAAATATAGGAAGCGTATTCCTGAGAATGGGATTATTCGAAAATTAAAGTTCAATCAATTAGTCTGATAAGACTTCGCTTTATAATTACTTGCGACAATAGGGACTGAAATTATCGAGAGAAATCCCCGAATTCACGTATTCTAGGTTTATGAGTAAATAGACTTTAAAATATGTAATTTTATATCCTTAAGAAGGAAATCAAATATTAAAAAGGACTGTACAAGCAGTCCTTTTTTTGTTTAAAAAAATTTCTTCTAAACTAGACTTCTTTTTGGATAATATGGATTAATAAAGTGATTAAAAATATTTCAAAATGAAAAATCAAGTCTTGTTTCCGAAAATTGAAGTACGTGAAAAGGGTTTTTTGCAAGTAAGTGATATTCATACTATTTATTGGGAAAGATCTGGTAATCCAAATGGCAAAAAAGTTCTTGTCATTCATGGAGGTCCAGGAGGAGGAAGTCAACCAAGATATAGAAGATACTTTGACCCAGATAAATTCGATATTATTCAATTTGACCAAAGAGGTTGCGGTTCTTCAACTCCTTTCTCCGAATTAAAAGGAAATACGACCAATAATTTAGTTGATGATATTGAGAAATTAAGGATTCTTTTAAAAATAGATAGTTGGCATTTGTTTGGTGGATCTTGGGGCTCAACACTTTCACTTATATATGCGATTAAAAATCCCTCAAGAGTTATCAGCTTAACTTTGCGAGGAATATTTTTATGTAGAAAGTTTGAATTGTTATGGTTCTATCAATATGGTGCAAGTGAGATATTTCCTGATGAATTTGAAGAATATATTTCTGTAATACCAAAAGAAGAAAGAAATGATTTAATAAGTTCTTTTTATAAATATCTTACATCTTCAGATGCGAATCTTAGATCAAAAGCAGCAGCAGCTTGGACAAAATGGGAACTATCGACAAGTCATTTAATAAATAAAAAATTTGATTTTGATAAGTCTGAAGTTAATTCTTTTTCAGATGCCTTTGCAAGGATTGAATGTCATTATTTTATTAATAATATTTTCTTAGAAGAGGATTTTATTTTGAAAAATATAAAAATAATAGAATCGATTCCAACAAAAATAATTCAGGGAAGGTATGACGTTGTATGTCCTGTTAGGAGTGCTTGGGATCTAAATAAGAAATTAAAAAATTCTGAATTAATTATCGTTAATGATGCTGGTCATTCAATGAGTGAAAAAGGTATAAGTATCGAATTAATAAAAGCTGTAAAAGCAATTGAAAATCTCTAATAAACAGAATATGCTTTTAAACATTAAAGGCCATTATCTTCAATATTTTGTGCAATACTCCTAAGAAGTTCAACTATATCAGAATCTTCGCATTGAGTATCTTCTTTAAGCAAAATGCATTCGTCTCTAATACTTACATTAGTGCTCCACCATATACCTGAACTATTGGTATCATCCCACTCAAATCTATTTGACATTACTTATTAATACTGATTTCGACCTCATCATTGACTTTAGTTGAATCTTTTAGTTCTACTTTAGGTTCTTCTGGCCAGGCAACATCAAATCTTGCAATTTCTTCTGTAACAAAACCTTCAGGATGACGAGTACAAATTTTCTTTCTTCTTACAAAAATATGATCAACTCTTTTTTCTTCATTTGGAGTAACTATCCTTTCTAGTTCTATTACTTCTGTAAAAGGAGTTGACTTGAGCTCTTTAGTAGGTTTTGGCATGTTCTTATCTTGTTAGATCTACCTTAAAGCTTAGATAACTAGTTTGTGGATTTTTTAAATGGATTTACCAAAATCATTACCTGATGATTTAATTAGGAAGAATTTAATATTATATGAATAATAAAATAATCAATTAGATTTATATCCCTAAAATCAATTAGATTTATATCCCTAAATTTAATTCATATTGGATTTGTTTGTTGTTATTAATTTTTTTAGGTCTTTTATTGATTACTGTTTTTTTCCTTGAGCCATGCTTTAAATAGATTTTTTTTGATATATCCCAGTAGCCTTTTTTTTGCGTGATTTCTTGAATTTTTTCCCTAGCTTCTCTAGATGTTTGAGAAATATCAACTATTGGTTTAATGTATTCTAATTTTGAGTATTCTTCATTATTAAATTTACTTAGTAACCAAGGCTCATGAACAAAATTATCACTTACTTTTTTTAATTCTGGTACCCATTTTTTTATAAATTCACCCTTAGGGTCATGATCTTTTCCCTGCTTAATAGGATTGTAAATTCTGTTGGTATTTATAGAGGTTGTTCCAGACTGCATTTGACATTGATTCCAATGTATTCCAGGCTCATAATCTATAAACTTTCTTGCTAATTCTGAGCCTGAATCTTGCCAAGTTAACCACAGATTATAACTTGCAAAAGACATTAGCATTGCACGCATTCTAAAGTTAATCCATCCATTAAAGTTTAATGAACGCATACAAGCATCTATAAAAGGAAAACCAGTATTGCCTTGACTCCATAAAACAAGTAATTCAGTTTTGTTACTTCTAATGTTTTGGTAATAAGGGTGGAAATCTTGGAATTCCAATTCTGGTTCGCTTTCAAGTTTTTGAATAAAATGACAATGCCAAGTTAATCTACTTTTCAACATTCTTGAATTGTTATTTTTATATAAATTTGCTTGATAAAAAATCTCTTTCAATGAAAGACATCCCCAACTAATATAAGGAGATAATCTTGAGCAGCTATCAAAAGATTTTTCTGGGCTTGAAATATCTTTTGAATATGAATTTAATTTTTCTTTAAAAAAATATTCCATCCTTTCAAGGCCTTTTTTCCTTCCTCCTTTTAGTCTTCCTTTACATTCATCTTTTTTAAAAGAAAATATTTTTTCGTCGGGGATTTCCCCTGCATCAAAATCAATTGGATTAATTTTTAATGGACCTTTAATTAATCCCCTGGATGTATTTTTTGACCATTTCTTTGACCAATCATCCCTATTTATATTTCCTCTAAATACAGAAAACTGTAAATATTCTTTCCAAATTATTTTTTTACTTGAAGCCCATAATTTAACTTCTTGATCTCTTTTATAAGTAAGCCAATCTCCTGTTTCTTGATGACTATATAAACCCAATATATTAAATTTAGAACTAATTTCTTCAAAGATTTCGATAACATTCCCTGTTCTTATTACTAGTGTTTGACCTTTTTCTTTAAGTGAATTTCTTAAATCTAATAGACTTTCCTTACAAAATTGCCATTGCCTTCTTGAATGAGTTTTTTGATTCCATAACTCAATTTCAAATACATATATTGGTAAGATGTCATTATTTTTTAAAGATTCATAAAGTGCTTCATTATCATCTATTCTTAGATCCTTTTTGAACCATAAAATATTAATATCCTTCATTAATTTTTTGTTTTATACTAAAAAACAAAACTTTAATTTGCATGTAAACTGATTAAATAACTAATTATTTTCAAACAATTTCAG
>JAOIPS010000049.1 GCA_028141225.1 Prochlorococcus sp. AH-736-L23 | reverse complement strand
GCCTAATGATTCATGGATTCCTGGCTTAGTAGTTATGTAACTTCTTCCCATATATTGTTTTAATATTATATATTTTATATCACTATCATTGTATCTATTTAGTATTTCAGATGGATTGCAGTTTATTTTTTGAATCCTAAATGCAGCCGCTAAATTATATTTATCTATAAATAAACTTGTTACATAACCCATTAATATCATTGATTCTGCAACTATAATTTGTGATATTGTTTTCTCTAATTTAGTTAGTATAATCTTATCCTCATATAATTTAATTTTATTATTAGGACTTTCAAAAATAATTGCTCCTTGTTTCTTTCTAAATGTAATACTTTTTTCTAATAAATTTTTAATCTCAATTAATTCTATTTCTTCTTTAGGTTCTATTTCTAATATTTCATTTGCATCTTCATATGTTAATTGATATTTTGGCTTTATTATTGCTTCAGTTATTTCATATTTATTTATTGATCCATCGTCATTGAATTCTATTGCTGCACTAATAGTTTCTGAAACTTTATTTTGAGCTAGATTTGCCTTTTCAAGAATATCCTTAGGAAGCATTGGGACATATTGATCAATTAAATATAAACTGCTATTTCTCTTTCTTGCATTCAAATCAATATTAGAGTCATGCAAAAAGAGTTTGCACGGATTACTAATATGTATCCATAAATTTTTTTTATTTCCTTCTTTTATTTCTAATGAGATAGCGTCATCAACCTCATGTGGATCATCAGAGTCGATAATATATGTTTTTAAATCAGTTAAATCTTTCAAATATTTGAAATATTAATTATAGTGCCAACTATATTCAATATGAAATTATCCTTCAGGATTTACGAAGGGTAAAAGAGCTACAATTCTTGCTCTCTTAACAGCTAATGTGAGATCTCTTTGTTGCTTAGAGGTTAAACCTGTCATTCTTCTTGGTAAGATTTTTCCCCTCTCAGTTATGAATTTTTTTAGTAGCTCTACATCCTTATAGTCAATAGGATCTCCAGGTTTGATAGGTGATAGTTGTTTTTTAAAAATTGAATTAGGCATGATTTAATTTAATTTGATTACTTAATTTCTTTGTGAATTGTCATTCTGTTTAAATGAGGATTAAACTTTTTTAATTCTAATCTTTCGGTTGTATTTCTACGATTCTTTTCAGTAGTATATCTTGAGACACCATTTGATCTCTTAGGATCTGTACTTGTCCTAGCTTCAGTACATTCCAGGGTCACTACAACTCTTGTCCCTTTTTTGGCCATTTAAATTAATACTCTATTGTATAATTTTCTATTGTACATCTTTAACAAACTTTTTTGAAGATATACTCATTTCTTTTATCATCATTGACTAAAAAATATATATGAAAGTTTCTCAAAATTGGTTGAAAAATTTAGTAGAAATTACTTCTACTCCTGAAGATCTCTCTGAGAAATTGTCTATTGGTGGATTTGAGGTTGAATCATTAGAAGATTGTTCAAAAAATGTAAATGGTGTTGTTTTAGGTAAGGTATTATCTGTTTTAAAACACGAAGGATCTGACAAACTTTCAATTTGCCAAGTCGATATTGGGAATTCAAAGAATTTACAAATTATCTGTGGTGCGCGGAATATTAAACCAAATATTTACGTTTATGTTGCTACTGTGGGCACGAATTTAAATGCAGTTGATTTAACTATTAAAAGAAGTGAAATTAGAGGTGTCATGAGTGAAGGAATGATATGTTCACTGCAGGAACTTGGTTTAGAGGAATCTAGCGAAGGTATAGAGATCATTGATGAAGCTTTGGCCCTAAAACATGAATTAGGCACGCCAGGGTCTGATTTGCTTCAATTAAATGATTTTATATATGATTTAGCCATTACAGCTAATAGACCTGATGGAATGTCTGTTATAGGTATAGCCCGTGAAATTTCTGCCCTTTTAGAATCCACCTTTAATTTTCCAGAATTAAACCATAAATACGATATTCATTTACTTAATGGAATTAAACTTTGTCCAGAGGCTATAGAATCTAATTGCATTTATACAATAAGCTGCATTGATGGAGTAAATGGAGAGAAATTATCGCCAAATTGGCTTAAAGACCGTATAGAAAAATCAGGTATAAAATCTATTAATCTTCTAGTTGATTTGACAAATTATATTCTTTTAGAACAAGGTCAACCTTTGCATGCTTTT
>JAOIPS010000048.1 GCA_028141225.1 Prochlorococcus sp. AH-736-L23 | reverse complement strand
GATATATTGATTGCATCAATATTATTTTTCTTTGATTTCTTACCATTTATTATCATATTAAAAATACAGTACTGGTTAATAAGATTAGTAAAGTCAAATCCAGGAATTGTCCATGGAGAAATAAATAATTTTTCTGATTCATCATTATCAGAATCTTTAGATATCAACATTATTTCATTGTCCTTAAATTCATTAATTAGAAGTTTATGTAAGATTCTTTTTTTATTATCATCGCCACATAATTTAATTACTTGACTAAATGTCAAATTGCCATCTTCATTAAGCTCTATATCATTATCAATAAATTCTGTATATTTGATGATTTCATTTGCGTTAACATAATCTATTCCATTTGAGAGATGTCCGGCGCTTTTTAAGCCATATTGATTTGAATGTTTGAACCATATTAAATTAGCTTCATACAGTATTGGTGAAAGGTAAGTTTGGCAATCTTCTTTATTTAATGATTCAAAATACCCTTTTGAATATTCAGCTGGATTGTGAATAAAAAATTCTTCAAGTGACTCAATATTATTAAGTGGTGAAGGAATTTCAACCTTACCCTCCAAAAGATGTTTTTGTCTGAATGAACATGAAATTTCAAGTATTTTGTCTAAATCGTCGATATATTCCTTTATAGGTTTTAATAACCGAGAGGTTATCCTTGATTTACTTTTTCTAGATAGAAGCGCTTCAGTATGATCACTTCCAACATTAAGGGTGCATTTTACTAAAGTAAGATGGAATGACCAATCAATTATTTCATTATTACTATTTAAATGCACACAGAGGCTTATCGCTTCATTCTTTTCACCAACTTTAAATTCAGAATCATTTCTTATGGCTTCACTAAGGTAGTTCTGCCAATCATTTAATAACGGTAATGATTCAAACCCTTTAAATAATATTTCTAGAGATTTTTTACTATTTAGGTCTACTCTTTCTGCAATGTTATTTGTATGTATCCATAATTTAGTACTTTTATTTTTCCCCTGATCTATTTGAATCATTGGGAGCATTGGAGAATTATTAGAATTCCAACTTTTGAATAAATAAGAGTTTTTATCTGTAAGGTCTATCCTCTCCCTTTGTTCTATTTTTTTTGATTCAATATGATTTAAATTATATGAATTTACGATATTGCTTTTAGATAAAACAAAGTCTGTATCATATTCCTCACTATTGTTAAGTTTTAGTTCTTGTATTACATGACCTAGTCCTTCTTCTTGACCTATTGGAAATCTATCAATCTCAACTTTTACTATATTCTTATTGTCTGGTTTGAATATGTATTTTTTATTCTCTTTTGGAAGTTTAATTTTAGAAAGGATCCTATCGTCTATTGGGATTGCATATACATCATTGTTTATTATTTCTACTTTCGAAAGAAGTATTTGATTTGATCTTTCAAGAATACAATCAACTATTCCTTCAGGTGATCTTCTTCTATATCCCTCTTTTATTATCCTTACTAAAACTTTATCTCCATTCCATGCATAGTTAAGAAGATTTTCTTTAATGTAGATATCTTCATTGTCTTTGCCTCTTACAGCAAAGCAATACCCTTTGCTACTACATCTTATTTTGGCGACAAGATGATCATTATCCTTTGAGCAAGTATATTCATCATTTTCATTTTTATTAATTATTTCAAGTTTTTCTAGAGCTGTCAAAGCAATATCTAATTTATCCTTATCAGATTTCTTTGTTATTTTTAATAATCTGCATAATTTTTTATATTCTAACCCTGCTGACTGATTAAGATTATCAATTATTGAAGATGATGTGAACATGATCTAAATGAAATTATAAATTAATTTAGGGGTATATACTTCATTATTACACTTATTAACCAAGCTTAAAACTAATTATTTTCTTTCTCTTCTTTTTCTTCTTTTTCGATGGTGAAAGAGTTGATAAAAAGCCTTATACCAATGATGAAAAATGTAATTGATGCTATTGACTTAAGAACTACCTCGGGTAAAAAACTTGAAATAGAACCACCTGTTAAAGCTCCTAGTAAACTTGCAAAAACAAGTGCTGAAGAAGATCCTAGAAAAACTGCGAATGGTTTATTTGAAGTGCCACTTATAGTTAAAGTAGCTAGTTGAGTTTTGTCACCTAATTCAGCTATGAAAACGGTTAGAAATGTTGATAGTAATAAACTTAAAACCATTTATAAATAATTTTTGAATGTTTCATAAGCTAAAAATATACTTATCAATATCATTAAAGTACCAGTAGATAAAGCGAATTTGCTAGGAGATATTTTTTTTGATACCCATTTACCAATAAGAACTCCTACTATGCTAGAGCTTATTAATGCTAGAGAACTCCCAAGAAAAACAACTATTGGCCTGCCCGATTCAGCAGAAAGCATTAATGTGGCTATCTGAGTTT
>JAOIPS010000047.1 GCA_028141225.1 Prochlorococcus sp. AH-736-L23 | reverse complement strand
TTTAAATTAATAGCTAAAAGAATATCTTTTGCTGGTTCATTACCTATTAATTCTTTTCTATGGCAATCTAAAAGATTTTCATCCTCAAGGATATTTTCATCGCAATTTTTTATTCCCACTATCCAAAAACCTTCCCCATTATTTACCCCACTAGCAAGAAATAGATATTGAGGTGAATTTTCCAAGATTTCTAATCAATTTTTCCATTTTTAACATTTTTCGAATGATATGAAAATAATTAAGTAGTGAAATTAACAAAGTAACTCCTCGTAAAAATAATTTAATTGTTAGTATGGAATTTTAGAAAATGTTTGATTTAAAAGAGATACAACTTATGTTCTTTGATCCTACTGATTTGATCATTAACAATATAAATAAATACCTTTGTAGTAAAAAAACAATTAAATTTATTTTTTCTTAGGAAATAATTTTCCTATTTTTTCCTTTTGCAAGTACTCTTTTTTAGTTCTTATTTTTTTATCTTCTAAAGATTCTTTATTAGTACTTACTGCATATATAATGTAGAAAATCATACCAGTAAATATTAATCCTAAAAGAATAATTAATATTCCTAGAGGTTCACCTGGGCTAAAAATTTTAAGATCTAAAGCTGTACTTAGGGAAATTATCATCAATTAAGTAATTACTTAAAGAAATTTATGGAAATCTAATTGATTTCTTCGTATCCAAAAAAAGAAGTATTATCTGAGTTTTTATACCCATTAGCTGCTTCCTGTGGGTTCTGACTGTCAATTTTTCTAGCTTTAGCATGAATCATGTTGAATGGGAAGATTACAGCTCCTACGAAAAAATGAAGGATTAAGAAATCTGAAGGTAACCCATTTGTCCAGTCGGGAAAAAATAGCAATGTCATCAATGATTCGTACATATAAGTAGTCAAATAAACCTCTGACTATTATTACTGAACTTATCCCAATACTTTTAATTTTTAATAAATTGAAATTTAATTTGCTGTTAATAATTATCAGCTTTAATTGAAAAGACAATTAGAAAAAACTAATATATTATTTATAGTGATTGATAAATAGCTATTGTTAAAATTCATTATTTGTTTTCTTTTTTTTATAGTTTATTTATTAAAACCTTCAATAGGTTTAGCTTTTGATACGTCAGACCCTAGTGTTAGTTTATTGCAAAATAGGATCTCTAATAATTTCTCCAGGAAGTATTGCAGCGCCATTCAAAATGGTTTTTCAAAAGATGAAGCAATGAAATCAGCGATTGTAAAAACTGAAAACATTATATCTTTTTCTTATAATCCACAAAAAAAATGGATTGAGAAAAGTGACTTGGCTAATCAAATTTCATTACAAGTAGTAAATGATTGTGGACGGTCAATTGGATTAATTGGAAAAGAGGGAGTTGATTACTTTAAATCATATTTTCTTGAAATTTATGAGAAAACCACTCCTGACAAAAATTTTTCTAGATAGATTAGGTAATGAATAATATTTCGGACAAATTAGTAATGACAATCATATTGATTACTATTCTTATAGTATTTGGATTAATCTTTTCAGTAAAGTCGCCAGAGAGAAAGGTTTTAGATTCGCCAATAATGTGGAAAGATGACTACTCCAATATTTCACTCTTCAGGAGCAATAAAATAAATTCAGAAATAAAAAGATTTATTTAAATAAAAATTCATTATTTACTAAAGTAGGAAGTTTCTATTCAAAAATATACAAAAATATTATTTCGAATCACAATCAATTTATCAATTCATTTTTAATTTAAGTAGTTCAAAAGAACAGACGCAAGTTTCAAATCGTCATTAAACCATGCTCGTATCGCCATAGCTCTTCTAGGATCATAAAAATTTTGTTTTCTGTACCAACTAAGAACTTCTAAATCTGATTTTTTGCCATTACATGACAAACAACATGGCACGCAATTATTTGTGCTGCTTATCCCCCCTTTTGACATTGGGTGAAGGTGGTCAAGTGATTCTGAGGGTTTACCGCAATAAATACATTTATAATTAGTTAGTTTATTAAGTGACTCTCTCCAATTTTTATTGCTTATCTTGGGACAAAATTGATCAAGGTAAATTGCATCATGACTATGCATAAAAATCTTGATTATTTACCCTATCATAACAGTTTTTTTTAAAGTATGATTGAAAAAGATAAAATGAGACTTTTTAAATCATGTGCTTCTTATGAAAAGAATAATTTTCGCTTATTAATACAAAGGTAATTTATTGTTAATGCTTTATTTATTAACAACATTATTAGGAAATTTTTATCATTCCATTTTTAAAAGTATTTATATCTTTTTGATATCGTTTTTTTCTAATACTTTCTCAGCGATTTCTGGAGGAGGAGCAGGATTATTACAATTGCCTGCATTGATTTTATCTGGAGTTCCTTATTATCAGGCTCT
>JAOIPS010000046.1 GCA_028141225.1 Prochlorococcus sp. AH-736-L23 | reverse complement strand
ACGCTGGCATTACAAGCAAATTACTTTTTACGAATCTAGAAAGCCAAGATAGGAGAAATTACATTGCAATGAAATCTCTAGGAATCTCAAAAAAGACTAGTTGGCTTTTAGGTTTATTTTCTCAACAAGCAAAAAGTTACTTAGCATATAGCGCTTATAGATCTGACATTATTATTAGAGAAACTGCAATTGTTGGGGTCATTGGAAGTGTTGGTCTAGGTTGGCAATTGCAAGAATCTCTAAGTTCCTTCGCATGGCAAGAAGTTACGCTAATTTTGATAGCTTATAGCTCCATTGCAATAGTTGGCGAATTAATAAATGGTAAAATCAAAAATAGTTTAACTTGATTATTAGGAATAATTTGTTGAATCAAGTAATTATTTTTTTCCAGTTATAGTGATTAGTTTACCAAAACAGCTAGTTGTAATTGGGGATAGCTCAGTCTATGGATGGGGAGATAATGAAGGTGGCGGATGGTGTGAGAGGCTTAGAAAAGATTGGTGCAAAAACCAAAATGGGCCAGTAATTTATCAACTTGGCGTAAGGGGAGATGGGATAGAAAAAGTTTCATCTAGATGGGAAAAAGAATGGTCATCTAGAGGAGAAACTAGAAGAAATAAACCCAAAGCAATCCTGCTTAATGTTGGTCTTAACGATACTGCAGCAATTGGTCAGAAAAACGGAAGACATCAATTAGATATAGATGGATTTGAATATGGATTAGAGAGACTTATTAATGAAATGCAATCTCAAACAAATGTCTTTGTTATTGGTTTGACACCTGTTGAAGAAAGCAAAATGCCGTTTGCAGGATGTCTATGGTACTCAAATGATTTTTGTAATTCTTATGAAAGGAGAATGGAGGAAGTATGCCTCAATCAGAATGTCCCATTTCTTCCTACTTTTAGAGAAATGTACTCTGATAAAAGGAGTAAAAATTGGATTACACATGATGGGATACATCTTAATTCCGAAGGTCATTTCTGGCTTTTCCAAAGACTGAAGAGCTGGGAGATTCTTACAAAATGGAAGGAATCTTAGGCCTTTTCAAATATTTTTAATTTAAAAAATATGAATATAAAATAAGAGCAAACATAGCAAAAATAGAAGCAATACTTGTCTGAATAGCATTTACCAATTCATTACTTAATTTATATTTGTTTTGAAATTTAGCACCAATAATACTTTCAGAAAGAGTTGCCAAGAATCCAGAAACTACAACAACTATAAAATGATATTTTGTAGAAATAATTGATAGACGAAGCATTATAAAAGCCATAAATATTGATCCCAAAACACTAGCTAATGTTCCTTCTATACTTATTCCTCCTTCAGTTCCTCTATCCACCTTTTTAAGTGAAGTAATTAAGTATGTTTCCTTACCAAATCTTTTTCCAATTTCGCTACCAAAAGTATCCGCCAACTTAGCAGCAAAACTTGCAGCAAAACCTACTTTAAACATTATTACATTGGCAGCATTAAATTTTGTCATAATGGCAAGAAATAATCCTGTAGCTGCAGAGCCCCATACATTCTCAGGACCTCTTCTCCCGCCTCTTTTTTCAGCAATTCCTTGTGCTTTTTTAAATTTGAAACCTATTTTCGTAACTAGAGATCCAAATAATAAATAAATTACAACTGACATCCATCCCTGCCAAGACAAACATCCCCACAAAATTGTGCCTAAGATGCCTGCACTTACCCAACCACTTTTCGTCATTAAAGGAATCTTGCAAAATATATAAATCAAAATAAAATTAATGCAAAAACCTATAAAAAATTGATTTCTAATTAAATCCATATTTATCTAATTCTCTAATTTCAAATCAATTCTCCATTGATTTAGAATTGATGATGCGTTAATACTAGCTGTCGAAGTTCTTAAGATAGTATCGGAAAGTTTAACAAAGGGGATATTATTTTTGTTAAAAAAATCAATTTCTTTAGGAGACCAACCTCCTTCAGGACCAATTACATTCCAAAAAATACCTCCTTTTTTATTTCCAAATTTTTGTTGTTTTCTTAACCATTGATTTAAGTCATATAGTGTTTCTTCTCTAGTTATAGAAATTGAAACCCTTTCTTGATTATCTCTACTTTTTAGCCATCCAATAATATCCATTCCATTTAAAATAGATGGTTTCCATAATCTCTCACTTTGCTCAACTGCTTCTTTGATAATTAAATTCCATCTCAAAAGTTTTCTAGAAAAATTTAAATTTTTGTTTACCTGTCTTTCTGAAAATAAAGGCTGTATAAAATCAATTCCTATTTCAGTACACATTTTTAAAATATCCTCAACCCCACTTTTTGGTATGACAACAGCTATGCCTAATAAGAAAATTTCTTTTTCTTGAAATAAGTAAGGTTTTTTTAATTGAATTATTTTTAAACAATCATTTTTAACTTTTATAGCTTTCCATAATGAACCCTCTCCGTTACCTATAAATATTTCTTTACCATTTTTTATCCTCATTACTTTATTTAAATAATGAGCCTCTTCTTTAGAAAGTTCTAAGTTTTTGTTCTTAATATTTTCAATTCTCTCATGGGAAATAATTAATCTTGTTAAGTCTTCCATCTAAAACAATTAATCTTTGAAAACTAAATCTTCATGTTCTTCAATTGCCCAATCACTATTTTCGCCCCCAATAATTAACTCTTCAATTTTTACATAATTGTTTGATATCTCATTCAAAGAATTAATTAATATATCTATTGAAATGGAGTCTGAAGTTCCAAAATCAACCCAACATCTTCCCCAAAGGTTTTGATATTCCATAATTCCTAAATTATGCATTAAAGCTGGAAGAGATGCATTT
>JAOIPS010000045.1 GCA_028141225.1 Prochlorococcus sp. AH-736-L23 | reverse complement strand
TTTTTAAACATTTTTGTGAAACTTCCTGAAGTACTTTAAATTCATTTTTTTTTAAATTCCAATTAAATACATTAGATACATCTATAACTTGAGATTTTTTTCGCATTCCAACTAGTGGAATAGTTCCTTGATAACAACACCAATTAATTGCTACTTGCGCTTGGGAAACTGATCTTTGATGCGCAATTCTTTTTAGACACCTCCGCAATTCATATGTTGGTTTTTTATAGTTTTCAAATAAGGAATTACGAATAAAACTTTTTTCTTTATTTTCTTCTTTATCAGGATCAATACAAAGTATTCCAAAGGACAAAGGACTATAAGCAAACAAATCAATATTATTTTCGTCGCAAATTTTTTTTACCTGATATTGTTTTCCTAAATCGGGAGCAAGCAAAGAAAACTGTATTTGAACACTCTTTAGGTGCTGATCTCTTTTTGCTAAAAAATTAATTAATTTCATCAATCTTTTAGGGCCTATATTTGATAAACCTATTTGAAAATCAAAGCCTTCATCTTTTAAATCGCAAAGATTATTCAACAGTCCTAATTCCTGCCAAGGATTGTATTTTGCAGTTGACCAATGTAATTGCACTATATCTAATTTGTTATTAAGTCTCTCTAAACTTTTCAAAAAAGGTTTATTGAAGCCTCTGTTACCTATTCTCCAGGGATAAGGTGCAAGTTTGGTTGCTATTTGAATTCTTTTTTTCTTTACTGAAGGAGTATTTAGTAAAAATTTGCCTATCAACAATTCACTTCTACCCTGAAGATTCCCAGTACCGTAAGAATCTGCAGTATCAATTAAATCAAAACCTCTTCGTAACGCTTCATTATATGTCTCACGTAAATCATGGTCATTTGTAGATTGGTAATTCCAAAAAAGCTTATTCCCCCAAGACCACGTACCTAAACCGATTCTTTTCTTCACTAGCCAATTAAATTAAGTAATTTTTTAAGTTTATCTAAAAATATTAACTTCTTTAAAATATTTCAAAGAGTAAGTTTTAAAGCATTAAAAATCAACTTCTCTTGACATTAAGAAATTATTCTCCAAAGTAAGAGAAATAAAAATAAAAAATTGTTCATTACCGTTTGCGGACAAAAAGGGGGGGTGGCCAAAACCTGCACAAGTATTCATCTTGCAAGTGTTTGGCATTCTGAAGGTAAAAAAGTTTGCATAGTCGATGCCGACAAGAATAGATCTGCTTTAGCATACGCATCAAGAGGGAATCTTCCATTTCCTGTTTTCCCCGTAAGTTCAGCAGCTAAAGCATCAAGATCATCAGAAATTGTAATAACTGATGGCCAGGCTAGCAGTGATCAAGAAGAACTTAAGCACTTAGCGTATGGCTCAGATTTAGTGATCTTACCTACAACTGCAAAAGCAAGATCAGTGGAATTAACTGTTGAACTAGCTAATTTATTAAGTAACTTAAAAGTTAACCATGCAGTAGTAATAGTAAAAGTTGATTTTAGACAGCAAAAAGCAGCGCAACAAGCCAAAACAGCTCTAGAAAATTTTGGTTTATATGTTTTTGATATGTTTATACCCTTACTTTCAGCATTTGATAAAGCAGAAGCCTCAGGTAATGCTGTATTTGAGGCTGTAGACGATTTAGGCAGATCAGATCCTCGTCGAATGACGGGCTGGTCTGCTTATTGTTCAATTGCCTCACAAATTCCATGCCTGATTTCGAAGCCCTCATCCGACACCAACAACTTAAACAATCATCAAGCAATCAGCGCTTAAAAGTAGTTGATTCTCCTAATTTTAAAGAAGAAAAAAAAGAAGAAACAATAATTAAACAATCTGGATTATTAGTTAATTTTTTTGGAGGTTTTATAGGTTCTGTAATTGGAACTTTAACAATACTGTTTCTTTACGTAAATGAATATCTACCAATAGATTTACTAAAACTTAATTAGTTTATTCGCTATTAATTTCCACCTTGAGCAAATAGTATATACACCTTGCTGTAATCCATTGGTATTACTAGAGAAAGTTTTTAGAAAATAATCACACCATAATCACAGCCGGCAAAATAATAATCACAGTTTTAGATTTTAAATAAAAACCATTGAAATTATTAGGATTAATTTCTGTGATCTTATTAGTAATCGCAGAATAATCACATTAATACCAAAGGTGAGTATTCATTATTGAGAGGGGGGATGGGAATTTCCTATTACTTGCAAACAAAAAATTTCTATTAAATAATTAATTTATCTTATATTGAAAAATTTAAAAAAGTCTCTTATTCAAAAAATTCGTATATTTGTAAGATATCCCTACATTTAAAACTAATGCGAGAATCACTCAAAAAATTGTTTATTTCATTGTGCAGCTCGACTTTATTAGTCACACCCTTATCTTCCCTAGCTGAAGAAGTTTCAACTGCAACAACAGACTTAGGATATTTTGTTTCCAATGAGTTGACTGGTCCAAACAACGATATAAATCAAACCCATCTTTATAAACTTGAATCAGATGGTACAGCAAGCATCATAATATCTAATATTTTTCCAGACTCTACAACTAACTCCTTTAGCGCCACTGATTACACTGTAAATCAGCAAAGCGGAAAAATTTATTTTTTAGAACCACCAAGAAGTGGAATTGAGCAAAGAAGGGTTAGAGTATTTGATATGGAGACGAATGCTTTTGAAGGATTTACAAATATAAGTGGGCTCCCTGGTTCTGGAAGTCCAATGTTTATTGATATCCCAGTAAAAATGGAAAATCTTGCGGATAAAAAATGTAATACAACTAGTGCTTCTTGTGGTGCAACTGATACGAAATTCATGTCACTTGGTGGATCGGGTACAGATGAACTTATAAGAATAAATGATGATGGAATAAGCACTGGGGGATCTGATAGCTCAACTTTGGTAAAAAATAATACTGATGGTTCAGTTCAAATTGGTGCTGATGGGAATGATGTTGATGTAGTAGCAGATGGAGTAAACATTGATGGTGAAGCTATTTTTACTAAAAATGATGATGGTTCAATTCAAATTGGTGCTGATGGGAATGATGTAGATATTACTAGCGAAGGATTATCCATAGGAGGAGATCCTGTTATTAGTAAAAAATCTAATGGAGAAT
>JAOIPS010000044.1 GCA_028141225.1 Prochlorococcus sp. AH-736-L23 | reverse complement strand
TTCTGATCAACTAACCTACTGACCATACCTAAAAGATATTTTTTATGATTAATTTCGAGACCCATTTCTCTCTGCAGAATTTTTTTATTTTCTAGCCTATTTTCTAAATTCTTAATACTAAATTTTGCAGGTAAAACTGGATCATTGGCTGGATTCCATTCGTGAAGATCTATGCCATTAAGAATTCCCCTTAATTTACCTGAAATGTAATTAAGCAATCCTTCAAGGCTTTCCCCGTATTCATGGGTTTTAATTTCATCTGCATAAGTAGGAGAAACAGCATTGACCCTATCTGCATACAACATTGCTGCAGCCATAGTGTGGTCTCCATGCATATACCAAGGACACCAAGTCATTTTTTCAAGTTTCCATCTCCAAGGGCCTTGGTATTTTAAATTATGAATTGTGAAGACAGTACTAATTTCTGGGTCCTGATGCATCCACACGGGAATCATTCCAGTGTGCCAATCATGGCAATGGAGAACTTGAGGTTTCCAACAATTCCAAGCAAATTCTGCAGTTGCACTAGCAAAAAAAGTAAAGCGCCAGTCCTCATTTTCGCCCCCATATATTTGGTCAGAGTCAAATGTTGGATGACCCACTAGGTAAATCACATAGTTATGAATGGGATGTTTTGCTTTGTATACCGCGAAATCAGTGCCCATTGTATTAGCTCTAAATACTGGTTCATTCGATACCTCTAAAAGACTCCACAATTTTCCATATCCTGGAATTATTACCCTTACGTCGTGACCAAGTTTTATCAAAGATGGAGGTAACGAGCCAACCACATCTCCCATACCTCCAACTTTGATCATTGGAGCACATTCAGCAGCGGCAAGAAGAATTCTCATTGATAATTATTTAAAAAGTTCTTTTGAAAAATAAATTAGGGCGTCCACTTATATTCAGAAAAGTCTGGTGAACGCTTTTCAAGAAAGGCATCTCTACCTTCTTGAGCTTCTTCAGTCGAATAGAATAATTGAGTTGTGTATCCAGATAATTCTTGAATACCCGAAATCCCATCATTCTCCGCATTGAATGAAGCTTTAAGAATACGAATAGCAGTTGGACTATTTCGTAAAATCTCTCTTGCCCAGATTACACCCTCAGCTTCTAATTCTTCAATCTTTGTAATTGCATTTATCAAGCCCATCTTAAGAGCTTCCTTGGAATTATATTTTCTACATAAAAACCAAATTTCTTTTGCTTTTCTTTGACCAACAAGTCTTGCTAAATAACTAGATCCAAAACCCGCATCAAAACTCCCAACTCTTGGACCTGTTTGACCAAATATTGCATTTTCAGAGGCGATACTAAGATCACAAATCAAATGAAGTACCTGGCCTCCTCCAATTGCAAAACCAGGAACTAAAGCAATAACCACTTTGGGCAAACTTCTTATTAATCTTTGAAGTTCAAGTACATTTAATCTCTGCTTCCCTTCATCATTTTTATAACCATTTTCACCTCTTACACTTTGATCACCTCCAGAGCAAAAAGAATAAATACCTTTCCTATCAGGTCCCGCACCTGTAAAGAGAACTACACCAATAGATTCATCATTTCGCGCGATATTAAATGCGTTAATTAGTTCATCTACAGTTTGTGGCCTAAATGCATTCCTTTTTTCAGGCCGATTAATTGCAATTCTCGCAATTCCCTCATCTGATTTGTGAAACAATATATCCTTATAAGATTTGCATTCTGACCAATTTAAAGTTGTTTTACCAGGTAATACTTTCATGAAACCTAATTATTTAAGATAGAAAATGATAAATTTAACTGCCAATTATTTTTTCTAGCAGGGCATTTTTTTCACAAATTTCATTTTCTGGATCAATATCAACTTTAATTATTACAGATTTCTGGATAGAAATGCTCCAATCGAATGCCTCTCGTAATTTTTTAAGATTTACCACACTTATAAAGTTTATTTGATATCCTTCAGCGATTTTTGGCCAGTTTATTTCTTTTGGCATAAGAAAAAGTTTTTTTAATTCATCTTCTTTTAAATTTTCTTTATAAATACGATTAAATATATTTCCTCCATTATTATTTATCAGAAGAATTGTTAAATTCATGTCAATTGAATTTTCAATCAGCCAACCGTTTATATCATGAATAAAAGCCAAATCTCCAGTCACTAGAAGTAGAGGTTTTTTAATTCTTGAAATTCCCAACGCAAGAGATAAAGTACCGTCTATGCCAGAAGCTCCCCTAAAGCTGAAACAATTTCTTGTTAAAGTACTATTCTCAGAAAATGTAAGCCAATCTCTAATTGGGCTACTCGCGGATAGCATTATAGGATTTTCAGCTGGCCAAAGTTTTGGAACAAGATTCGCTAGCATATACTCAGAAATTTGATTATCTTGAGTGATTTTCTCTTTTAAAATTTTTTTAATCTGTTCGCCTTCCTCTATTAAATCTTGAGCCATCGGAGTAAGAGACTTTTTGTTTTTTTTGTTAATTGATAATTCTTCTAACAATAGAGTAGTAAAATTTGATAGCCCAAAATCATATTCAAATGATTTTTTTAAAGGGTCCAATTTTCTATAGTTTTTTTCTTTTATAAGAATTTGTATCCCTTCAAAGTTTATTAAAAACTTTTCCAAATCAACTGAGGATGACATAGGGCCAAGCCTCAAAAGTTGATGACAATTTATTGAATTTTTATTTTTTCTTAAGACTAATTCCCAATTCACAACTAATCCTCTCAAATCAGAATAAACTCCTGAAACAGGATCAGCAAATACTGGCCAACCAGTAATTGCTTGTAATCGTTCTAAAGATTTATTGAAAGAATTCAAATCATTTATGGAGCCTTGATAGGGACCTACCAAAATAATGCCGGATTCATCTAAATTTAAACTTTTTAAAATTTCTAAGAAATTGTTTTTATCTGACTTTATTTCAACTTCCTGAAATATATATTTTTTCTTTAAATAAATTCTCCCAAAAACCTCTAAAACATTTTTTTTATTCAAAAATGAAATATCTAAAGGCTTATCAATAGGAATATTTAAATGAATAGGACCAGGGAAGGTTGATATTTGTTTCTCAGTAATTCGAACTAAATTCAAGATCTCATTTTCTTGTGTTTCATGAAGTCCATTAAGATTCGTACTTAAAACCTTTCTACAGACTGAACTCAAAAAATCTTCTTGATTTACTGTTTGATTAGCGCCGCAATCTTTTAATCTTAAGGGTCTATCAGCAGTAAGAAATAAAATACCTTTACAAGATCGGTCTGCCTCAACTGCTGCTGGCAATAAGTTACTTACGGCTGTCCCAGAAGTGGTAATGACTAAAGTAAGATTACCTGATGCAGCAGAAATCCCAAGAGAGTGGAATCCCGCAGATCTCTCATCTATTGAATTAAAAATATTTATCAGTCCTAATTTATTTAATTCTCCAGCAGCTATCGCTAAAGGTGCTGATCTACTACCAGGACATAATATTAAATTTTGAACTCCAATTTTTATGAGGAGATTCAAAAGTTGTAAACTTCTAAGAAAATTTTTGCATTCAATAGATGATGTCATAATTTATATAAATGCTTTGGGATTTTCCTTATAACTGAATTAAATAAAACATGTCTACAACTCAAGAAAAAAGAAATTCAATACTAAAGGATTTAAAAAATCTTTTAATCTGGATATCTATAGCTCTAATTATACGATGGCAGGTTATAGAGCCAAGGTGGATCCCATCCGGTTCAATGCTTCCAACTCTTCAAATACAAGATAAAATTCTTGTTGAAAAAGTAACCCCAAAAATCACATCCAAATCAAATCTTTCAAAATTAAAAAATAAAATAGTTGTTTTTAACGTTCCGGAACAATTAATTAATGCTGGTTATGAAGCAGATACTGCACTAATAAAAAGAGTAATTGGAATACCTGGAGACAAGGTAGAAGTAAGAGAAGGT
>JAOIPS010000042.1 GCA_028141225.1 Prochlorococcus sp. AH-736-L23 | reverse complement strand
CTTTATAGAATCCTTCCACAGGAACACCTACTTTGTATGACCCATGAGTATTAGGTGTAAAGTTAGCAACAACAACAAGCCACTCATTGGTATCGTTTTCTCTTCTCATGAAACTTATAACCGAATTAGATTTGTCATTACAATCAATCCATTGGAATCCATAAGGATCAAAGTCATTTTTCCATAATGCAGGTTCATTTTTATAAAGAACGTTTAAGTCATCAATCAAGTTTCTGATACCTTTATGAGGCTCAAATGCTAGTAACTCCCATTGCAGATCATCCCAAACATTCCATTCTTGTCTTTGCCCAAATTCCATTCCCATAAATATTGTTTTTTTACCAGGGTGGGTCCACATATAAGTTAGTAAAGCTCGAGTATTTGCATATTTCTTCCAGTCATCGCCTGGCATTTTATGCAAAAGATGACTTTTCCCATGGACAACCTCATCATGACTAAGAGCAAGCATAAAGTTCTCTGTGTAGTTATATGTTATGGAGAAAGTTACACTATTCTGATGAAATTGCCTAAACCAAGGATCTATTTCAAAATAATCGAGCATATCGTGCATCCATCCCATATTCCATTTCAAGTTAAACCCTAACCCTCCCATGTCAGTTGGTTTGGTTACCATTGGCCAAGTTGTTGATTCTTCAGCGATAGAGAGTGCACCTGGGAAATGTTGGAAGAGTACATGATTGGCCTGTTGAAGAAATTTAACGGCTTCTATATTTTCATTCCCTCCATTTTCATTGGGTATCCATTCTCCATCTGGACGAAGATAATCTCTGTAAAGCATTGAAGCCACAGCATCCACTCTTATGCCATCAATATGAAACTCTTCAAACCAATAAACGAGGTTGGCTACCAAGAAATTTCTTACTTCGTTTCTGCTGTAATTAAATATAAGAGTTCCCCATTCTTTGTGTTCACCTATGCGTGAATCTCCATGTTCATAAAGATGACAACCATCAAAAAATGCTAAACCATGCTTATCTTTAGGAAAATGACCAGGAACCCAATCAAGAATTACGCCTATGCCCTCCTCATGACATTTATTAACAAATTCTCTAAATTCATTTGGAGTGCCAAATCTACTTGTTGGGGCATACCAGCCGGTAACTTGGTATCCCCATGAACCATCGAAAGGATGTTCAGATATTGGCATAAGTTCAATATGCGTAAATCCTCTCTCTTTTACGTAAGGAATGAGTTTCTCGGTTAATTCTGGATAAGTTAATAATCTTGTCCCAGGTTTTAGATCGGCTGCAGGTACTGGGTCTCTTGGTTCACCATTATCTTCCAGATATTTGTTATCTGTTGATTCATGAAGCCAACTTCCTAAATGCATTTCATAAACTGAAATTGGCTTGTTAATTTGACTGGAAGAATCTCTTTTTGAAATCCATGAACTATCATTCCAATTGAAGTTTTTCAATTGCGAAACTATTGAACCATTTTGAGGTCTGATTTCATGGAGGAAACCATATGGATCAGCTTTCTCATAAATATGACCTTGTTGTGTTCTTATTTCGTATTTATACGTATCCCCTTCTTGCATTGTTGGCATGAATAGTTCCCAAATTCCCCCTAATCTTTTTTGCATTGGATGATGTCTTCCATCCCAGGAATTTATATCTCCGATTATCGAGATTGATTTTGCATTTGGAGCCCAAATGCAAAACATGACACCTTTTTGATTCTTTTTTTCAATGAGATGTGCTCCCATTTTTTCCCAAATATGATGATGATTACCTTCTGCAAAAAGGTGTCTATCAACTTCCCCCATCCACTCTTCTCTGTATGACCAAGGATCATGTTGTGTATGTGTGATCCCTCCTCGTGAAATATTTATTTCGTAATTATGATTTGGATTTTCTGGCAGAATAGCTTCAAAAAGCCATTTATGGTTTATGCTTTCTGCCTTATATGTATTGTTTTTAAAATTTATTTTAACTTCCTCGGCTTCAGGCATCCAAACTCTTATTACCCATTTTTCTTTATAAAAATGAGGACCTAATATTTTTAATGGATTATCATTGCAACAATTTTCTAGGTTGATAGCTTCTGATTTAATCCAGTCTGCTTGAATTGTCTCGATCATGACTGGTAGATACTAAGGGTTAATAATATCAAATGATTAACCAAAAAATTAATTATTTTTTAAAAAAAAGGGGTCATTTTCATAAATGTTTTATTAAGGCTAAAACATAAAGTAATTACTCTATGATTTGCTGAAGGCTCTCCAACATTCCCTTCGCCAAATCCAGGATTAACTCCAATAGCGGGATAAGCTGCTGCAGATATTGATAAGCGAAGCTTGGTATTTTTAATCAAACAAATATTTGTTGGCTGCATTGTTATTTGATAAGTACATTCTTCACTTATTTTGGAGTTTTTAACCCTTAAGAATCCGGTTGAAAATTGACTCACCTTTTCATTACCTTCTTCAACTAGAGATAAAGCAAGGCAGATATCGAAATTGGGCTGATCACTTTTTACTTTGATCTCTAACGTGGGAACTCCAGTTAAATATTGATCTTCTTCAAAAGAATTGGTTTGAAAAACACCTACATCCAGTCGTTTATCAATAATACTTCTATTAAACTTTCCTGGATTTGGGCCTAAATGACCACCGTCAGATGGAGTAGGTCTCCATGGGTCATTAACAATTGTTAACCATCCTGATCCTTTTGAATTTATGGTCAGACTTCCATCTTCAACCTCTACATTTGCTGCACCATAGCTTTTGAGCCCAAAAATAAATTCCGGGTGACATTTATTATCTAACTCTTCCCATTTATTTAATGAAATATTCCATATTTTTTTCTCGTCTTTAAAATTCTTAGAATTAAATTTTTCATATGATTTTAAATGTCTATCAAAAAATTTTAATAAAGATTCTTGTAATCCCTCCCACCAATTTAGATGTGTCGCATTCCCAATAATAATTTCTGGGCTTCCACCAGCTTCTTTAGATTGCTTATAAAGATCAAAGGCACCTTTTAAATGTGGATCCCAAAGTCCTCCAATAATTAACATTGGTTTTTTAATCCATGTTAAAATTGGTTTAAATTCTTCAAATGGGCTAGCATCATTTAAATTTTTAAGCCATTCCAAAACAAAGCTATTAGGATCATATTTATTTAAAATATCAATTCCTTCCCTTAAATAACTCTTATTTTCTAAGGCTAATCTTATCTTTCCCCACTCAAATAATTTATTTTCTCTTTTCATTTTTAGTGCTGCGATTTGAAGTCCCCATGCAATATTGTTATGCCACCAAAATGCTCCTCCATCTGAGCACCAATGATTCTTAATATTCATCCCAGTCATTGCTGGAGATAAACAATCGGGCGGCTTTGAATTTAATTCACCAGTTAGTTGAGTAAATCCTTGATATGAAAAACCATATAAGCCAAGTTTCCCATTACATTCTTTAAGAGACCTTACCCATTCATGTGTTTCTGAAGTATCGCTAGCTTCTTGAGAAAAACCATTAAAAACTCCTTCAGAAGAACCCATACCTCTAACATCTTGAATTATTACCATATATCCCTTGGAAGCCCACCATTCAGGGTGCGAATAGGTAATTGTTGAAGCTATTTCCCTGCCATAAGGTTGTCTCATCAATAATGCAGGCCAAGGTCCATTACTATTAGGCAGCCAAATCCTTGATATAAGTCTTACTCCGTCCCTAAGTACTAGAGACTTGTCAAACCATCTTGAACCAGACATTTAGGCTTTAGATGATGTCTGGACAGTGCAGCCCAATGACGTAAATAGAAAAGATCTCTGCATTAACGGGAGTTAACTTTTTTTTGTTTGATATATACTCTATAGCTTTATCTGAACTAGCTGAAATGCCTTTTGAATTAAACTCTCTAAACTTATTACATAAATTCCTAGCTTCGTTTGGATTCTTTTTCACAGTTTCCAATAAGTTAGATTGACTTAAAACAGGATATAAAGAGTTGGAAAACAAAAATAACAAAAGAAATAAAGATTTCATTATCTATAACTTTTTCTAAATTCTACATTAAAAATTTTTTTTATCCAAGATTTCAAGTAGATTTTTCTATTTGACTAGCTTTTTTAATCCATTCTTTAAAGAGAGTCAAAGTTGTATTTGTCTCAGTTTTT
>JAOIPS010000043.1 GCA_028141225.1 Prochlorococcus sp. AH-736-L23 | reverse complement strand
TGGCCTTCCTAGTAAAGTTACAAACCCAGATCTATAATTGGCCAAAGACTTTTTATGCATCAATAATAAAATTCTGATCAAAAATGGAAAAAAAAACCATAAATTTAAAAGAAGCTTCGTTTACCCAAGCAATAAACATATCCGTACAATGGTGTAAAGAGTGGGATGAAGATTTACTCAGCGAAGAGGTTTTAGCAGATAGAATCGCAGAACTAATTAAAACAAGAAATGGACTCAGAGGATTTTTTGCGTACGCATTATCAGATAAAGATTGTTTTTTGTTAGATAAACTTCCCTTTTCCCTAATTTATAAACTAAACGAAGTTGGCGATCCTGTAACGGACATAGTAGTAAAAAATTTAATAATGAGTTCCGCTCAAATCATTATTCATAGAAGAGATAATAATCATGAATATGAGATAACCTCAGAAAATATTTCAGATAGGTGTAAGGCTATTTTGAGATTGCTTGAAACTAAGTTAGTAACAAAGTCTGTTAATCAAGTCCTTAGAGACTTAGATGATATGGGCAATAGTTTTGATAATTCAGTAAAGTTTGACTCAGAGCAAAAGGAATTCATAAAAAAACAAATTCTTGATATCGCCCAATAAAAAAGCGTAGCAATGAACTACGCATTTGGATTAGTTATTTACGTAATGTGTTTAGTCTCTTCTTCCGCCGCCTTGAAGTGCAATCATTAATCTCAAAATAAAAACAAAAAGATTTATATAAGTTAGATACATACCTAAAGCCCCTGCAAGGTATTGATCATCACTATATCTTCTTGGCATTGTATAGAAATCGACAAACGACATTGCAACGAATAAGACAGTTCCAAATCCTGCAATTATCAATTCGAGTCCTGAGCCTCCAAAAACGCCCGGAGCAAAGAATCCTCCAATTAATTGAACAAACATTGCTATTAGTAGTCCTATCAACCCAAGACCAACTACCCCACTTAATGCTTGTCCAACACTATCACTCATTCTTTGACCAGTATAAGAGGCAATAACGAAAGTTATACCTGTAGCTAAGGCAGCTGTTCCAACAGAACCAATACCAATTGTTCCTATTGCTAAAGCAACTATTCCACTTAAGGTGAATCCAGTTAACAAACTAAAGCCTGTTAATAAAGGCAAAGCCTTCGCATTATTTGCATTATTTGCAGCACTTGTAGCTATAAAAAACAAAATCAATTCTGCAATTAATGCAACTATTGAAAGAGGCTGGAAAAGTCCGGGATTTGTTGCTATGAGTGAGACACCTGCTAAAACGCCTAAAGAAGTTAGAACCATACCTCCACCTACGTAAGGTAAAGCTTTTTGAATAACATTAGGTCCAACAATTGAACTAGTTTGTGCTTCACGAATAGCTTGATTGAAATTACTACTTGCTGGCATTTTCTTTATTAAACATATTCCTATTCTACTCGATTTTTAAAATTTCAGGGTACGGATCTCCAGAGTTATAGAGTTATTGATAAGCCTCAATAATTTTCTGTACTAGAGGATGACGAACTACATCTTCAATAGTTAAGTAACAAATTTTTATACCTTCAGTTTCAGAAAAGATTCTTGATGCTTCAATAAGGCCGCTTTCCTGATCTTTTTCTAAATCAATTTGTGTGATATCGCCGTTTACAACCATTTTAGATCTATCACCCAATCTGGTTAAAAACATTCTCATCTGAGAGCAAGTTGTGTTTTGTGCTTCATCCAAGATAATCAAAGAATTATCTAAGGTTCTTCCTCTCATGAATGCCAAAGGAGCGACTTCAATAATTCCTTTATCGATTAACGAATTCGTTCTATCAACCCCGAAAATACTATTTAAAGAATCAAATAAGGGTCTTAAATATGGATCTACTTTTTGTTGCAAATCACCAGGCAGAAATCCTAAACTTTCGCCAGCCTCTACAGCTGGTCTGGTTAAAACAATTTTTTCAATTTTTTTCTCATTCAAGAGTCTTGCTGCGCAAACAGTCGCTAAAAATGTCTTGCCAGTTCCAGCTGGACCAATGGCAAAAGTGAGATCGAAGTTTTCAATTGATTCAACATATTCTTTTTGCCTTATAGTTCTTGGTCTTAAATATCTTCCTTCTTTGGAACGCGCAAGAACTTTTTTACCAAGTTCAGCATGTGAAGACGACTCTCCCACATTAAGAGAACTTAAAGCCGCTTTGAGATCCACCTCTGGGACTTCTAAGCCTTGTTCCCAAATTGGTCTTGTCAGCTCTACTAATGCTGATGCTCTCTCAATTTTAGATATGACACCGTTCATCTCAAGTTGTAAACCCCTTATAGTTAAAGAAACTCCTGTAAGGGACTCAAACTTTTTTAGAAAAGAATTCCCAGGTCCAGATAATGCTGTAGCAGCATCAGAACTTGGCAAATCAATTGTGAAGTGACCAGTTTTGGAAACTTCCTTCATCAAGTTATTGTACAAGATTTAAAATAGATCAAGACACTAGCTTTCTGCTTCATTAGTATCATTTTCTTCGACTTTAGTTTGAGATTTAGCTACTTTTTCCTTCTCAATCTTAGCCTTACCAATAGCGATTGAAGGTCTTTCTTTCTTTTCTAGTAAGCCACCTTTTTCTAATAAGGATCTTACAACATCGGTTGGCTGAGCACCCTGTGTAAGTCTTATTCTTAAAGCTTCTGTGTCAAGCCTAGTTTCTTTAGTTCTTGGGTTATAAAAACCTAGTTCTTGTAGAGGTCTACCATCTCTTCTGGAAGTACTATTGCATGCAACAATTCTGAAACTTGCTTCTTTTTTCTTTCCAAAGCGCTTAAGGCGCAGCTTAATCATCTTTAAATTTATAGGTTTTTAATAATAATATCACTCAAAGGGAAAAATTTAGAATCTATAAATCAGCAAACCCTTTTTTCTTCTTATTATTTTTTTGTTTTTTCATCGGTTTATTACCACTCATTCCTGGCATTCCGCCCATTCCTGGCATTCCGCCCATTCCCGGCATTCCACCCATTCCCGGCATTCCACCCATTCCAGGCATTCCGCCCATTCCCGGCATTCCGCCGTTCGACATTTGTTTCATAAAGCCCCTCATTCTTTGAAAATCAGCTAAGACTTTATCTACGTCTTTTGCTTCGTAACCGCTACCTTGAGCGATTCTTTGTCTTCTGGAAGGCTGAGCAGCAAGAACTTCAGGTTTCTGCTTTTCCTCAAGAGTCATTGAAGAGATCATAGATTCTATTTTCTTTAGTTGATCTTCTCCATCTTTTATCATCCCATCATCGATTTTATTCATTCCAGGAATCAATTTAATCAATCCACCAAGTGATCCCATCCTTTTAATTAATCTCATTTGCTTAACAAAATCATTAAAATCAAAAGTCGCTTCTTGAAGTTTCTTTTGCATTAATTCTGCATCGGCAAGTTCAACTTCTTTTTGCGCTTTTTCAACAAGTGTCAAGACATCACCCATACCTAAAATTCTGCTAGCCATTCTCTCTGGATGAAAAGGTTGCAGTGCTTCTATTTTTTCACCTACACCTATGAATTTAATTGGTTTACCACTTATTTTTCTTATTGATAAAGCAGCACCTCCTCTCGAGTCTCCATCCAACTTAGTTAATATCGCCCCTGAAATTCCTACTTTTTCATGAAATGACTTTGTTAAGTCCGCAGCTTCTTGCCCAATCATTGAATCAACAACAAGCAAAACTTCATCAGGATTAGAAACTTCTTTTATTCGGACCATTTCACTCATCATGGAATCATCTATTTGTAATCTTCCTGCGGTATCAATAATTATCGAATTAAAATCATTTTCACTAGCAAAAATCAATGCTTCCTTTGCTATCTCTTCTGGTTTGCTATTTTTTTCTTCAGCTGAAAAAACTTCCAAGTCATATTGACTGCCCAATATTTTAAGCTGCTCTACAGCTGCTGGTCGATAAATATCTGCAGCAACCAAAAGAACTTTTTTATCTTTTTCCTTCAAATAAAGTCCTAATTTACCTGTTGCAGTTGTTTTACCCGCACCCTGAAGTCCAGCCATCAAAATGACTGTAGGACCATTTTCATTTTCGTTTAATGGAGAATATTCATTCCCCATAATGTTAATC
>JAOIPS010000041.1 GCA_028141225.1 Prochlorococcus sp. AH-736-L23 | reverse complement strand
TCCAGTTGGGTTGAAAACTCCAATTCATACTCATCCTTCCCCAATGTTGATTTATGTCACCAGAGGAAGATTAAAGCATGTGAGGGGTGAAGAAATTAATTTCTTTAAAGCGGGTGATGCATTTATAGAGAGTAATAATGGGGCCCCACACTATGTGAAAAATGTTGGAAAGAAGCCGACCATACTTCATGTGGGAGTTGTATCAGTAGTTGGAATGCCTACGGCCATAAATAAATAAGATTTTTCTCAAAGTTGTTCTATCAGTATGAGGATTGAACTTTTATGAAGAACAACTGTAATGAGATACTCCTCCATAGTTAAAATACTGGCTTGGCTTTAGTCGATTATATTTTTGATCTATTTCTGGGGATTGTTCTACATATGGATTGCTAAAGACATCCTGTAACTCTTTTATTTTTTTGTAATTTCCCTTTTCAGCTTCTTCATATGCGGGAAAGACCATCCATTCGCGCCAAGTATAGACTGGATTAAGGGATTTCATCGATGCCGATTTTGCTTTAATATTTCCCTCTTTCTTCAAGATTGATTGCCAGTTTTCAAGCCATACTTCCCACCTTTTATTGAGCTCGTCATTAATTGGTAAATAGAAACAGTCTTTTAAAGAATCTAAGTTATCAGGTATTTCAGACAGTTTACGGAACAAAATTGTATAGTCTGCTTTTGAAATAACCATGAGATTAAAAAAATCATTTATTAGAGTTTCGTTGTAATGTTCTAAACCAAGCTTGTTTGCCCACATTTTCATCAATTCCCTATTCATTAATTCAGAAAAGTCTTTTTCGATTTGATCTAACTTTTCTTGATCTTGTTTGCTTTGTGAAAGTAATGGACTAAGAGATGAACAGAATGTTTTAAAGTTGATTGCCGCTGCATAAGGCTGGTTAAAAAATGAGAAATGTTCACCTCCACCTGTCCATGGCTGAAATCTTGGATCAAATAATTCACAGAATCCAAAGGGGCCATAATCCAAGGTATAACCTCCAAGAGCACAATTATCACTATTGAAATTACCCTGGCAATAACCAACTCTCATCCAGTTGGCTATAAGTGATATAAGTCTTGATCTGTATAAAGTAGCCAGTTTTATTACTTTACTTTCAATTGAAATCTCATATTCAATTTCATCTTTATAATTTCTATCAATTAGATGTTTAACTATCATCTTTAGTTCATTGAGGGCCTCATCATGCGCATTATTACGAACTCGTCTTGCAAAAAGTTCAATCTGGCCTACACGTAAAAAAGATGGAGCTACTCTCGTAGTAATTGCCACTTGATTATCAATCATGATATCAGGTTCAAAATATCTGGAGCCTTGGGAATACCACGGTCTTCTAACTATTTCTGAACGTGAGACATAAAGTGTTAAAGATCTTGAGGTAGGGATTCCCAAGGCATTCATTAATTCCTGTGCGAGAAATTCTCGTACGCTAGACCTTAAGACAGCTCTACCATCTGCTCCACGACAATAGGGAGTTGGACCTCCTCCTTTAAGTTGCATTTCCATTCTTTTCCCATTGAATAAACCTTCAAAAACAGAAATTGCTCTGCCATCGCCATAACCATTGCCAGTTCCAAAAGGACATTGCTGGGTATATTCAGTCCCGTAAATTGATAATGCATAACCTGTTGCCCAACCAACAGGACTCATTGGATATTTAGCAACAGAAATATCACCTGAGAAAAAACGACAAAAATTTTGGTCTTTAGTAAGATCTGAGCTTAACCTTAGTTCTTTAAAAAGTTTGTTGCTATGGGAAATATATTCTGGATCTGGAATAGCAGTTGGAACAACTGGTACGTAATGACCTGAATATACTGAACGCGGCTTATGATCATTTCCATCTTTTGTTGATTGAGGATCTGCTTTAAGAGAATTCATAAAAGAATAGTCAGATAGTAGAGAAAATTCATAAAAACTTTCTGTAAGCTTTCCTTTTAATGAATCAGATTTGGTTGACATTAAATTTGCTATCTATTCTTGTAGGCGTTCTAATTTCTTTAAATAAAACATCTAAATGTATTTTATATAGTTTCTATCAGGGATGGTTTTTGCCGATACATTCGAGATTAAATATAAGTTAAATTTTAATAATTCATTAAAAAAAGGTTACGCAGTAAAACATTTTCTTGAGAAAAATATTTAGACTTTAGTAATAAAATAAAGCACTTAGCTTTCATATCAATTTTTTAATTAATAACCATTGTAAATACTTGATTATTGACTAGTATTTTTTGTGTTTGATCAAAAATAATGCGAAAAAGTTAAACTATTTTATCTTTTTTTGACATGTACCCCTCCCCCTATTTCCGCACTATATCGCAGTAAATTTATTCAATTTTATACATTAAAATTTTTATTTATTTTTAACTTACCCAGCCTTTAAGCAAATCAAACAAACTAATAAATAGTCCAAAACCAATAATTGGGGGCGCAACCCATCTTGTCATGAATTTCAAATAACGTGTCGTTTTGATTCCAACTTTTGAATCACTAAGTTCTTCATTAAACTTTCCAGGTACTACCCATCCCATAAAGAAAGTAACCAAGAATCCACCAAAGATAAGTAATACACCTCCAAAAATCGAATCAATAGTTCCAAGAATGTTTAAGTTTAATGCAGAAGGAATGCCTGCTAAGAATAAGAAAAGAGTTATCAGCCAAACAGATTTTTCTCTTTTAAAACCAAATTTATCCATTAAAGAGGAAACTGGAACTTCCAATAATGAAACAGAGGAAGTTATTGCTGCAATATAAGCTAGAGCGAAAAATGCAACAGCTACAATTCTTCCAACTGCTCCATATGAACCAAGGCCCGTAGGAATTGATATAAATAATGCACCAACTGTTGATTCAGAAATAGCATCATTTAAACCAAACGTTAAAACAATCGGAAAAGTAATAAGTCCTGCCATAAGACCAACCAAAGTATCCAATGATGCAACTCCAACACTTAGTTTTGGAAGATTACTCTTTTTATTTAGATAGGAAGCGTAAGTCACCATTACTCCAATTCCTAAACTTAAAGAAAAGAAAGCTTGAGTAAAAGCATTTCTTATGGTTTGAGGGTTCCTTAATTCATCAAAGTCAAATTTAAACAAAAATGTTTTATATCCTTCCCATGCGCCTGAAAGTGAAGTGGCCCATATTGCAAGAGATAGAAGAATTATAAAAAGTAAAGGCATAAAGAATCTTGTTACCTTTTCGATTCCTTTTTTTATCCCTGATGAAACTATTATGGCAGTAAGAACGAGACTTAATAGGTGCCCCAATAAAACACTGCTACCACTACTAATTGAGCCAAAGAAAGTTTCTGCTTCACTTAAATTTTTTGGTAATCCAAAAAATAATGAATGGAACAAGGTATCTGCGGTCCACCCCATTATGACTGAATAATATGATGCTATTCCTAAGGGAGCTATAAAGAAAAGAATTCCTAATGGATACCAATTTTTTCCAGCTAACTTTACTGGTGCAAGCAATGTGCTGGCGCTAGCGTTTCTTCCTAAAGCCATTTCAGCAACAAATACCGGAAGGCATACAATTAAAACGATTAGCACGTATAAAAGTACAAAAGCAGCACCTCCACCCTGAGAGGCTCTGTAGGCGAAACCCCAAAGGTTACCAAGACCTACTGCGCTACCAGCAGCTGCAAGAATGAATCCCAACTTGCTAGTCCATTGTTCTCTTGGAGAAATTTTTGAGTTCAAAATTAAAATCTGTTTTTTATAGTTGATTTATAACCCATAAGTAAAAATTAGTTAATACCTTGCTTAATAAAAACTAATCTTTATTCAATTATTTTTTTTGCAAAAAGATTTAAAATCTAAAAAACATCTTATAACTACCATGACCATTGAAACGACTATTCTAGATTTTCAACTAAGTAATACGTTTGAACAATATGAATCTCATATGAATGCTGAGGAACAGCAGTCGATGTTTAAAGAAATGGGTGTAAAAACATTTTATATTGGTAAATCAATAGATGATCCTAAAAGGGCAACTGTAATTTTTCAAGGACCAGAAAATGTTCTATACGATATTTTTATGAATCCTGAAACAAAACCTATTGTTGAAGCTTCAGGGCATATTTATGAGGGTACAAAAATCACTCGATGGATTTCTTGAAAAAAATCAATCTTTTATGAATTATCAACTTTTAATTGAATCATATTCTTTTGGGACATCCCTTTCTGAGCAAGAAATAGAACTTT
>JAOIPS010000040.1 GCA_028141225.1 Prochlorococcus sp. AH-736-L23 | reverse complement strand
CTGATTATCAATCAGACTATTCATAATTAGAGAAATCAATAAAACAAAAGGAACGATTGTTAACCATCCTTTAATTCCCTGAATAATTGCATATTTTATTGGCGATAAATTGAACTGTAAATAATCCTTTTTAAAAGTAAATTCACCATTCAAAGATTTAATTTGATAGTAAACTATCCCTAATGGCGGAATAGCCATAAAAAGATATCCAAAGAATATTTTTAAAGATTGAGACAATTCATTAGTGATATTTTTAGAAAAAAGTTCAACCAAACTGATAGAAAACAAAGGTGATATCACTTCTCCTAAAACGACAAAACCACCTGCAATTAATAAAACCATATCTATTAATTCTAAATCTAAGGATTTAATTTCTTGCCAACCAAACTTTTTCAAAGATATGGTGTCCCATAATATTTTTAAAGCAAGAATAGAGCCAATAATTACTGTTAAAAGTGGTATTAGTCTGATGGCTAATATTTTTAAAAACATTTTGCTTGAAAATGATTTTGTTATTAATGAACTATCGTCAAAATCAAATTTCCTGCTTAAAAGGTGATATAAAAATCTATCACCTTTAAATAAATCAAATTGATCAGGATTTGGTTTATATGAATTATTATTGGATTTTTTTGCTAACTCATCAATCAGAAATTTAAAGTTTTTATTTTCAAAATCTTTCAATATATTTTTATAGATAACAGGATCATTTGATTCTGAAGAAATTATTCGAATTAATTTATTTCTTTCTGTTAGCTCTTCAAATGAGAACTCAGAAAGTGATTTATTTATTTGATCAAGGGGATCATTAATGAGAAAAGTTTTTTTTAGATTTACAGGTATTGATTGGACAGATAATTCAAGAATTTCTTGCTCTTTTTGACTTATATCAAATGAAACAGATGGTCTATTTAAACTATCTCTTAAGCCTTGCTGCCATACAAAAAAAGTTATGACTAAAGAAATAAAAGCTAAAGTGAGTTTTGACTTAGAAATATTTTTAAAGATCATGACTTAATTATATTATTGAAAACTATATTAGTTATCATTGGATTCCTTATATTTTGTATCTATTTTAATCACGCCATGAGATGATTAAATTATCCTAATTTTCAAGTTTATATAATGACTATAAGATTAGTTTTAGTTAGGCATGGACTAAGCAGTTTTAATGCAAGAGGATTAATTCAAGGAAGAACAGATGATTCATTATTAACTGATGAAGGATACGAACAAGCCCGAAAAGCAGGAAAAGCATTATCAAAAATAAAATTCGATAAAATCTATTCCTCCCCACTTGTTAGGGCGGCAGAGACTGCAAAAACAATTAAAAGCACTTTCAATAGAGAACAAAATATTGTTTTTGATCATAATTTGCTAGAGGTGGATCTTGGTGAATGGTCTGGTCTAAAAATTGATGAAATAAAAAATAAATTTCCAGAAATTTACCCTATATGGAAAAATGATCCAGAAAATCTAATCTTAAAAAGAAATGGCAATAAAACTTACAAACCAATTCAAGAGTTATTTTTACAAGCAAAAAATTTTGTAGAAGATATTTTTAAAAATTATCTAGACAAAGATGATGTCACTATTTTAGTTGTAGGACATAATGCGATTCTCAGATGTTTAATCCTTTTTTTAGTGGGAAAGCCTAAGCAAGGTTTTAGGAAAATAAGATTAGAAAATGCTTCTTTCTCGATACTCAATATTTCAAAGAAAGATAACTCTTTTAAGACTCAAATTGAATGCTTAAATCAAACTTCCCATCTTAATAAAAATATTCCAAATAAAATTGGAGATTCCAGAATATTTCTTATAAGGCATGGTGAAACTAACTGGAACAAAGAAGGTAGATTTCAAGGCCAAATTGATATCCCTTTAAATGAAAACGGAAAAGATCAAGCTAGAAAGACTTTTGAATATTTGAGAAATATTTCTTTCAATAAAGCATTTTCAAGTTCAATGCATAGGCCTTATGAAACTGCACAAATAATCCTTCAAAATTACAAAGATTTGAAAATTGAGAAAATAGATTCACTCGTAGAAATCAGTCACGGATTATGGGAAGGTAAATTGGAAGCAGAAATTAGAGAAGAGTGGCCTGCTTTACTAAAAAATTGGCATGATAAACCTGAAGAAGTAATAATGCCGGAAGGTGAATCTATAAAAGATGTATCAGAAAGGTCAGTAGAAGCTTTTGACAAAATTTGTTTATCTCAAAAAAATAATGATCAAACACTCATGGTTGCTCATGATGCAGTCAATAAAACTCTAATTTGTAATATCCTTGGGATTAATTATTCAAATATTTGGATGATAAAACAGGGTAATGGCGGCATAACTATAATTGACCTTTTTAATGATCCCAATAAGCCCCCCGTGATTAGCGCTCTTAACATTACAACACACCTAGGGGGAATACTTGATTCAACCGCTTCAGGAGCACTGTAAATTAAGCCTTGTTAAAAATCTATTTTGATGAAGTCAGAGTCAGAAAAAGGCTTCATTTACTGAAAAAGCCAACTTGACTAAGAGGCCAGAATCTGAAATAAGCTTTACCAATTATCTCTTTTTTATGAAGAAATTTACTTCCAGGCCAATATCTTCCATCCCAGCTATTTTTCCTATTATCACCTAAAACTAAAAAATGATCTTCTGGCACTTTTATGTTTTCAAATCTACCACAATTATTAAATAGGGGTAATGAGCACTTATAAGCGACATAGGGTTCAGGAATTAATTTATTATTTATTATTAATTCACCATTAGAGTTTACACTTACAATTTCTCCTGGAAGTGCCACCACTCTTTTAATATAAGCATCGCAAGCTTGGTCCCTCAAACCAGGAATAAAAGACATTGGAGGAAAACTCATAAAAAAACAATATCTTTTTTTTGGTAAAGGCTTAGATCTTGATGAAATTAATTTTTTGTCAAACGAGTAAGGTGAGTTAAAAACAATAATATCTCCTCTTTTTGGTAAAGAGTTTCTTAGCGAAAATTTTTCAATAATTAACCTATCATTTATTTGTAATTCTGGGAGCATCGAACCAGAAGGGATATAACGTGGTTCTGCAAAAAATGATCTACAAGAAGAAACAAATAAAGTTAAAAGAATTAGTAGACCCCATTCTTTTAAAAAACTTTTTATGGAACTAGGCATAGGATTAATAAAGTCTTGATTTTCTCAACTTATATAAATTGTTTTGCATATTCAATTTCGTTAAAACCTAATATTACTTTTTTTCCTTCGTAAATCAAAAATGGTCTTTTTATTAATTTGCCATCACTTAATAAAAGTTGAATAATTTCTTCCTTTGACAAACGATAAATATCAAGATTAAGAGTTTTAAAGGCTTTACCTCTAGTATTAAAAATCCTTTTCTTATCATCGGAGTATTGTTCTAAGGCAAGATTTAAATAATTAACAAGTGGAGGTTCTTTTACAAGATCAATTAACTGAAATTCAAAATCTTTGCTTTTAAGCCACTTTGCAGCTTTTCGGCATGTAGAGCATTTTAAATAACTATAAAAAATTATTTTTTTCAATTTAATTTACTAATATTTGATTTCTTAAGTACTTTAAAGTTTTTCTTTTTTAGAGGCATACAACTTTTCAATAAATTTTCAACTACATCAAAATCCCTCCAACCATCAATTTGAACTGTTCTTCCATCTAGTCCTTTACTTGTTCTAAAAAATTCTGCAACATCCTCAAGCTGATTAGCAGCAATTTGATTAATACTCACAATATTAGCCTGCCTAGGATTAGCTATAGGCACACATAAAAGTTTTCCATCATATGCACCACAATCATGCATATCCAAAACTCCAATAGGTCTAGCTTTTATTAGACAACCCGCAAAAGTAGGTTCGTCCATTATAACCATCGCATCAAGGGGTGCTCCATCATCAGCAAGGGTATTTGGGATAAAACCATAATCAAAAGGATACCTCACTGAAGAATGTAATACTCTGTCTAGGGCCATTATTCCTGCATCAGAGCAATATTCATATTTATTCCTACTCCCTGCAGGTATTTCAACAACAATATTCACTATTCCCTTCATTGGAGATGGAGGTATTAAACTAAGGTCCATCTTTTTTAAAATCGTGATTATGAATTATCTCTTTTCCTTGAGATAAAGGTCGGCAAATTAAAATGCTTATTGAAGGTAAAAAAATTGTCAAAAAGGCAAAAATAATACCTAAAGATGTTATTGATAAACTCCTTATACTTAAGGGGTCATCATCATCTCTTTCAAAA